>DATBMG010000018.1:0-28253 GCA_036554965.1 Burkholderiales bacterium | reverse complement strand
ACGTCCGCCAGGTAGCGCTGCGCCGGGTTGGCGAAATCGCCCGCGTGCGCCATTTGCTCGAACAGCGGACGTTCCTGGTAGAAACCCTTGCGCACGAACTTCTCGGGGTCGTCGAACACCACCGGCACGTGCTCGCGGCTGCGCACCGCGAGCGACTGCGTCTCGTCGATGTTGACCAGGAAGTTGGGCGCGCCGCCCGGCTTCATGCCGTCGGCCAAGCGCCCGACCCAGCCGTACTCGCCGCCGCTGTTGGGCGCGGCGGTGTGCCAGTAGGCCATCGACGTGAAGTGCGAGAACGAGGGCTGGTCGTAGCCGCAGCCGTGCAGCACCGCCAGCTTGCCGTCCTTGTACAGCCGTTCGAACCCGGCCATTCCGCCGCTGAAGCCGTAGTGCTGGTCGATCTTGCGCAGCTTGCCCGGCTTGATCCCGATCGTGGGGCGGTGCCGGTAGTAAGCGTCGTCGGCGTAGGGCACCAGGGTGTTGAGGCCGTCGTTGCCGCCGGAGAGCTCCATCACCACCAGGATACGGTCGCCGCCGGTCGCGCCGGCCGCCATGGCGTCGGCCGCACGTCCGAAGACGAGCGGCAGTCCCAATGCGCCCGCGCCGTGTGCGCATACTCCGGCCAGGCCCGCCTTCAGCAGTTTGCGCCGGGCGAGCAGTCTCTCCATCTCAAAACGCGTCATGTCGGTTCGTCCTTTCGCGGGTTCGCTCTCGGGTGCGTCAGCCGAGCTGATACTCCGGCATGCTCATGATCAGGTGCACGAGCATGCGCAGGGCATCCTCCATGTAGGTGTCGGCGCGCGCCACGTCGCGGGTGCCCAGCTCCTGGTCGAGGAACGCGATCAGGCGCGCGCGCCGCTCGGCGTCGAGCGGCACGCGCAGGAAGCGAGCGAGGAAGTAGTCCACCACTTGCGTGGTGTCGGTCAGGCGCCGCGCTTCCACCATGCCGGCCAGGTCGAGCCGGGCGTAGGTACGCGGGATCGGCTTGACCCGCTCCACCGCCATCTGCCAGCCACGGTAGCTCGCGTAGCGCGTGTTGAAGTCCTCGTCCCGGTCGGCCATGGCGTTGGACATCGACATGCCGTCGGTCTCGCCGGTCATGCTGACCGGCTTGGTCGCGGTGGTGATATCCAGGCCCATGGAGATCTTCTCGTGCACCGCGCGGATCTCGTAGCCGGTGATCAGCGACGGGGTACGGTCGGTGGGCACGAAGGTGATGTCCGGGAACAGCACGTCGCGCGCGAAGTTGCCGCGCTCGATCAGCAGCCCGGGCGTGACCCAGCTGCGGCCCTGCGCCCAGCCGGCCACGGTGGGCGGGCGGAACAGCTGCTGGCCGAGCGCGGCGGTGGTGTCGTTGAAGTCGGGCACACCAGGCAGCTCGGTCACGCCGAGCTTCTTGTAAGTGGACACCACCAGCTCCACCGGTCCCTTGATGCGGCTGCCGACGCTGGGGGCGCTGTAGAAGTCGCGCGACAGGAAAATGGCGGTGAGCAGCGGGGCGATCTCGTAGCGGTTGTCGCGCAGCACCGCCCCCAGGCGGCGGCGCAAATCCGGGCCGAGGTCCTCGCGAACGAAGAAGCGGTAGATCTTGCCGGCGATGAACTCGGCGGTGACCGGCTGCGCCAGGATCACGTCGATCACCTTGACGCCGTCGAAGGCGCCGCGCTGGCCGAGCACGGTCTTGTCGCCGTCGTCGTGCTGTTCGTGGTTGACCACGAACTGCAGATCGCGGAAATTCCAGCCGGTGAACGCGCGCGCCGCCTCGCGGATGTCCTGCTCGCTGTAGTTGCCCACGCCCATGGTGAACAGCTCCATGATCTCGCGGGCGAAGTTCTCGTTGGGCGCGCCCTTGACGTTGACCCCGGCATCCAGGAACTGCAGCATCGCCGGGTCCTGCGCCACCGCGATCAGCAGGTCGCGGAAGTTGCCGGTGCCGCGCGCCTGGAACAGGTCGAGCTGCGCCAGCATCTTGCGGTAGTCGCGCACTTTTTCTTCGCTGGTGGCGAAGTGGCCGTGCCAGAACAGCGCCATCTTCTCCTGCAGCGGGCGCGCGCTGACGAGCATGCGGTTGCCCCACCAGTAGGCGGCGCGATTGGTTTCCAGGCGGCTTGCGCGCAGCCAGTAGAAGAACTTGTTGACCACCGGCTGCATCCTGCGGTTGCCCGCCGGCTTCACCTCCACGCCGAGCGCGGCGCCCTTCGCCTTGGCCTGGTCGGTGGTGGCAGGGCGGCTGACTGGGAAGGGATCGAGCGCCGCGTCCCACACGCCCGAGTGGTCGAAGCGCGGAAGACTGCCGTTGTCGACTTCCCGGTGATGCACCAGCCGGCGCACGGCCTGCTCGGGCGTCATCGCCGCCAGGGCGGCGATCTCCTCCGGCGTGCCGCCGAAGCCGGCGCGCTCGAGCAGGTGCGCGGCGCGCTCGTAGCTCCAGTCCCGGGCGGAGATTGGGGTGAGGTCGCCGGCCCATTCCGCCGGGCCTGCGCCGGGAACCATGGCTGCGCTCGCCGGTCCCGCGGCCACCGTGGCTGCGGCCACGATCCATCTCGTCATGCGCTGCAGTAACGTCATCGCTTTGCTCCTTCCGCGCCGGCCTGGTGGTGGCCATTGTGCCGGCCTCGGCCGCCGCCGGGGGCTCATGATTATCATGATTTTTCGCGCGGCCGGCGAAGCGCCAGGCCGGCATCGCATGCAGCGCGTGGCCGCCTCACAGACTCTCGAAATGGCGAACCATGCGGGCGCGCATGGGCTCGTCGGGCAGGCGCCCGTCGCCGGCCATCGCGTTGCTCAGCATGTGCGCAGGTTCGCTCGTGGCGGGAATCGCGCAGGTCACCGCCGGGTGCGAGACGACGTACTTGAGAAAGAACTGGCTCCAGCTGCTGCAGTCGAACTCCGCCGCCCAGGGCGGGAGCGCCTTGCCGCGCACGCGGGAGAACAGGCCGGCTTGCGCGAGCGGGCGATTGACGATCACCGCCACGCCGGTTTCGTGCGCGAGCGGCAGTAGGCGCCGCTCCGCCGTGCGCTCGGCCATGCAGTAATTGAGCTGCACGAAGTCGTAGCGGCGCGTGGCGATCAGCCGCTCCAGCTCGCCGTAGGCTCCCTCGTGGTAGTGCGTGATGCCGAGGTAGCGGATCTTGCCCTGCTGCTTCCACTTCTCCAGCGTAGCGGTGTGCGTGTGCACGTCCACCAGGTTGTGGATCTGCATCAGGTCCATCGTGCCGGTCTGCATCGACTGCAGCGACCGCTGCATCTGCCGGATACCGGCATCGTGCCCGCTGGTCCACACCTTGGTCGCGAGGAACAGTCGCGGGCGCAGGCCGAGCTGCGCCTGCAGGTCTCCCACCACGCCTTCGGCGCGGCCGTACATGGGCGAGCTGTCCACCATCCTGCCGCCGCACGCGACCAGCGTCTTCAGCACCTCGGCGAGCGCCGTGCGCTTCGCCACCGAGGCGCCCGCGTCGAAGGTCCGGTACGTGCCCAGGCCGATCAGCGGCAGGGCCTCGCCAGAACCGGGGATGGTGCGCGTCAGCATGCGTTCACTTGCCTGTCGTCATGCTGCGGGCGGGCCGCCTTACGATGCGGCGCAGCAGGACGGCCCTGCGGTTCGGGGCGGGAGCATGACGCAGCGGTGCATTGTAATCGGTCGGCATGGGGCATGCGCTTCACGCGCTACCACGGCGTCATGGCGAAGGCCCCGCCCCATGGCCGGGCCGGCTCTGGCATTTTCCCGGGAAAGGCGTATCATCCGCCCGCATGTTTCGGGTCAAGTCTCACCCCGTATCGGCATTGCCGCAGGCGGGCTTGCAGCCCAAACATCAGTACGGGCGGTAGCCCGCTCTTCCCATCGTTTTGTAAGGGTACTTTTTATGGCGACTGGTACGGTCAAGTGGTTCAACGAGTCCAAGGGTTACGGTTTCATTACCCCGGACGAAAAAGGCGAGGATCTGTTCGCGCATTTCTCCGCGATCAAGATGGAAGGCTTCAAGACGCTCAAGGAGGGCCAGCGTGTGAGCTTCGAGGTTACCACCGGCCCCAAGGGCAAGCAGGCTTCCAATATCCAGGCCATCTGAGCCCGACCGAGCCGACGAGAAAACCCGCTGCGGCGGGTTTTTTCTTTTCTACGCTTCACTTTTCTACGCCCTAACTTTTCTACCACGGGCTATCGGGCATGAGCGTCACCCTGCAGGACATCCTCGCCGCCGCCGGCGCGCTCGCCGGCAATGTGGTGCACACGCCCTGCCTGCACTCGCGCACGCTGTCCGCCGTCACCGGGGCGCAGATCCACCTCAAGTTCGAGAACCACCAGTTCACCGCCAGCTTCAAGGAGCGCGGCGCGCTCAACAAGCTGCTGTCGCTCACGCCCGCGCAGCGCGCCCGCGGCGTGGTCGCCGCCTCGGCCGGCAATCACGCCCAGGGTGTGGCCTATCACGCGCGCCGGCTCGGCATCCCCGCGGTCATCGTCATGCCGCGCTACACCCCGGGCGTCAAGGTGGTGCACACGCGCGGGCACGGTGCCGAGGTGATCCTGCACGGCGAAGTGTTCGACGAGGCCAAGGCGCATGCGCGCGCGCTTGCCGAGGAGCGCAGCCTGACCATGGTGCACCCATACGACGACGAGCAGGTGATCGCGGGGCAGGGCAGCATCGCGCTCGAGATGCTGGGCGCATATCCGGACCTGGATGCGCTGGTGGTGCCGATCGGGGGCGGCGGCATGATCTCGGGGATGGCGGTCGCGGCCAAAGGGCTCAATCCGCAGATCGAGGTGATCGGCGTGCAGACGCGGCGCTTCCCGTCCATGTACTGCGCGATCAAAGGCGCTGCGCCGGAGTTCGGCGTCACCACCATCGCCGACGGCATCGCCGTGAAGGAGCCCGGTGCGCTCACCGTGCCGCTGGTGCGCGCGCTGGTGAGCGACATCCTGCTGGTGGACGAGGGCGACGTCGAGCAGGCGGTGGTGCTGTTGCTCGAGGTCGAGAAAACCGTGGTCGAGGGCGCGGGCGCCGTGGGGCTTGCCGCGGTGCTGGCGCATCGCGCCCGCTTCGAAGGCAGGAAGGTGGGGCTGGTGCTCTCGGGCGGCAACATCGACCCGCTGATGCTGGCCGAGATCATCGAGCGCGGGATGGTGCGCACCGGGCGGCTCACCCGGCTCAGCGTCGAGTTGCGCGACCTGCCCGGCGCGCTCGCCAAAGTAACCGCATGCCTGGCCGAGCAGAACGCCAACATCGAGGAGATCTTCCACCAGCGCGCTTTCACCAATTTGCCGGTGCAGACCGTGGAAGTGGATTTCGTGCTCGAGACGCGCGACCACGAGCACGTGCAGCAGGTGATCGAGGCGCTGGGCGCGGCCGGGTTCGCCGCGCGCCTGCACAACGACTAGCCCGCATTTCTCACATCGGCGCGAGGCTTCAGCGCGCCAGGGCGCGGTCCAGCAGATCGAGCCGGTCCTGCCCCCAGAACAGCTCGCCGTTGTATGCGTAGGTCGGCGCGCCGAACACGTCGCGCTCGATCGCCTCCTGGGTCAGGCGCTGGTACTCGGCGTCGATCTGCGGGGTTCCCGCCGATTGCAGCAACGCGCCGGCGTCGAGGCCCTGCTCGCGCAGGACGGCCGCGAGCTGCGCCGTGTCCGCCATGTTGCGCTCTTCCACCCAGGTCGCGCACAGCAGCGCGCCCGTAAGCCGCATCGCAGCGGCCTCGCCACCGCTCCTCTTGGCGGCCAGGATCGTGCGCGCGGCGAGCGCGGTGTCGTACGGAAAGTATTTCGGCTCGATGGTGAGCGGCAGCCCAAGGTATTCGCGCCAGCGCTTGAGCTCCGCCAGCCGGTACTTCTGGCGCTGCGGCGCGCGCTTGGCGAGCGGCAGGCCGCCCGACACCGGAAAGATCTTGCCGTAGTCGACCGGCCTGAGGTCGATCGTCGCGCCGTGCTTGCGCGCCAGCGCGGCGAAGCGCTCGTGCCCGAGGTAGGTCCAGGGTGACATCGGGGAGAAGTAGTAATCGATGATCTTGGTCATGGATCCAGCCTGCGTGTGTGATCCCGGCGCGCAATGCGCAACAAACAAGCGCCGGCGCGTTTTTGCGCGCCGGCGCTCGAAGTTAGCGCCGCCTCTCCCCGGGCGAGGAAGAGGCGCGCATGCGTGTTACCAGGCGGCCTAGGTATTTGGTTGGTGATGTTGTGCTCGGAGCGGCGAGGCCGGTCCAACGCGCTTGATACTCCCCCAGGGCGGCGCGTGTCAACCGCGAGCGGCGGGACCGGCTCTTGCATGCACTGCAGTGGCACAATCGCGTTCCCACCTCCCGAGCCGCACCCATGCGCTGCATCATCCTGGCAATAGCGCTCGCTCTAGCCACCACGCCGGCGATTGCCGAACGGCCGGCCCCAGCGCAAAAGGAGGGGGCGCAGAAGGAAGGTTTCTTCAAGCGCGCCGGCAAGCAAGTCGGCAAAGATGCGAACACCGGCTGGAAGCGGGCCAAGAAGAACTACTCGCAGAGCGGCAAAGCCGCGGCCCGGGACACGAGCAAGGCCGCCAAGCGCGTCGGCCAGGAGATCAAGCAAAGCTCGATGAGGACCGCGAAGGCGGCCAAGGACACCTTCTGAGCGGCCCGGCGCCGCGCCTTCTCAGGCCCGCGCGCGGCTGAGGTAACATGCGCCCTTCGAACGACTGGCTGAGGAGGAGGAGATGGGCGCGCATAGCAAAGTTGCGGTGATCACCGGCGCGGGCACCGGCATCGGCAAGGCGGTATCCCTGGCGTTCCTGCAGGACGGCTATCGGGTGGCGCTGGCCGGGCGCCGCAGAGAGCCCCTGGAGCGGACCGTCGCGGAGTCCGGCGCGGAGGCCGGGCGCGTGCTGGCGGTGCCCACCGACGTTGCCGACCCGCAATCGGTGAAGGCGCTGTTCGCCAGCGTCAAGGAGAAGTTCGGACGCCTCGACGTGCTGTTCAACAACGCCGGCATCAACGTCTCCGGGCTGCTCGAAGACCTGACCTACGAGCAGTGGAAGTCGGTGGTGGACGTCAACTTCACCGGCGCTTTCCTGTGCACCCAGGAGGCCTTCAAGATCATGAAGAGCCAGCAGCCGCGCGGCGGGCGCATCATCAACAACGGCTCGATCTCGGCGCATGCGCCGCGCCCGAATTCGGCACCCTACACCGCCACCAAGCACGCCATCACCGGGCTCACCAAGTCGACCTCGCTGGACGGGCGCAAGTACGACATCGCGTGCGGGCAGATCGACATCGGCAATGCGCTCACCGAGCTTTCAGCGAAGATGACGAAGGGCGTGCCGCAAGCCAACGGCGAGGTCGCGGTGGAGCCGATGATGGACGTCAAGGATGTCGCCAACGCGGTGCTGCACATGGCCGGCCTGCCGCTGGACACCAACGTGCAGTTCATGACGATCATGGCGACGAAGATGCCGTTCGTGGGGCGCGGCTAGCCGTCCTGCGCAAGCAATCGCGTCGGACAGCCCGCTGGCACCTCACGCGCCTTGCGGCAGAGGCGGCCGCCGATGCGCCCACGGGTGCGCCGCCTCGAACAGCGCCGCGGCCCGCAGCAGCAGCGCGTCTTCGCCGATGCGACCGACGAGTTGCAGGCCCACCGGCAGGCCGTCGGCGTCGAAGCCGCAGGGGATGCTCAGCGCCGGATTGCCGGTCATGTTGAACGGCAGAGTGTAGGGATACCAGGCGCGCCGCATCGTATCCACCGGGCGCCCATCGATCTCCACCGGCGCGAAGAAATCGTGATCGATCGGCAGCGCCGTGCGCGCCAGCGTCGGTGTGATCACGATGTCGGCCCGGTCGAACCACGCCTGCACGTGCCGATACAGTTCGGTGCGCAGGAAGATCGCGCGGTATAGCTCCTGCGCCGAGTACTTCGCGGCTCGGTCGAGCTGCGCCACCAGGGTGGGATCCATGCGCTGGCGGTGCTCGCCGAGGTGATGACCGAACTGCGCCAGCCGGTAGCAGCCGTTCACGATCAGCCACAGCTCCTCGGCGTTGTCGAAGTCGTCCGGCATCTCGAACACGCTCGCACCGAAGTCCGCGAACGCACGAGCGGCGCTCGCGCAGGACGCCAGCACCTGCGCGGCCACGACGGCATTGCCGAGCAGCGGGCGCCAGGCGACCTTCAGCCCTTTGAGATCGCCGCCTGCGCTGGCCGCCGCGAAGTACTCCGGCCGCAGCCGGTTGAGCGTGTGCGGATCGCTCGGATGCGCGCCGGCCATCGCGTCGAGCAGGAGTGCGGTATCGGCCACCGTACGCGCCATGGGCGTGATATAGGAGATGTTGCCGAAAGCGTCCTGCGCCCGGTCGTGCGGCACCACGCCCAGGCTCTGCTTCATTCCGACCACGCCGTTGCAGGCGGCCGGGATGCGGGTGGAGCCCCCGCCGTCGGTGCCCACCGCCAGCGGCCCCAGCCCGCACGCGAGGGCCACTGCCGCGCCGCCGCTGGAGCCCCCCGAAGTGCGATCGGCGCGCCATGCATTGCGCGTGCGGCCGAACAGCGGCGCTTCGGTCAAGCCTTTCTGGCCGAACTCCGGCGTGGTGGTCTTGCCGATCAGAATGGCTCCGGCGGCCTTCAGGCGCGCGACCGCCACCGCGTCGGCCTCCGGCACATGCTGCTCGAAGATCAACGAGCCGTAGGTGGTGCGCACGCCCGCGGTGTTCACCAGGTCCTTCACCGAGAACGGCACGCCCGCCAGGGGCCCTGCGGGCTCGCCGCGCAGGACCGCGGCCTCCGCCTTGCGCGCAGCGGCGAGCGCCTGCTCCGGGCACAACGTGATGAAGGCGTTCAATGCGGGCTGCGACCGCTGCGCCCGGTCGAGGACCGTGCGGACCACCTCCAGCGGGGATACTTGGCGTGCCCGGATCGCCTGCGCCAGCGCGTGGGCCGGCAGATAGCTGAGTTCCTCGCTGGTCATGCCGATCTCACGCCGATCTCACGCCGATCTCATCTTGGGGGCCTCCCGCATGCATGAGCTTACGCGCTATCCTGCCGAAGCATTACACTACGGGAGGCGCCACGGCAGGAACCCGCCCGCCCCCTTGAAGGCATTTGCGCACATGCCGGTACCGACCGGAAAACCCGTTTGCAGACGGCTCTTCGCCCTGCAGGCCGCCGCGCTGGGGCTGGCGGGGTTGCTGTTGGCGGTCTGCGCGCCACCCGCCCCGGCCCAGGAGACGCCCTCCCCGCCGGCGCTCGATCTGACCGACGAGGAGAAGGCCTGGCTTTCCACCCAGCGCGTGATCCGCGTCGGGGCGGAAACCAACTACGCCCCTTACGAGTTCCAGGACAGCCGCGGGCAATTCACCGGCATGATCGCCGAGTACCTGGAGCTCATCCGCCAGCGCCTGGGCATGCGCTTCGAAGTGCACCAGCTGCTCGACTTCGAAGCGGTCGAGAACAAGCTCAAGCGGCGCGAGTTGGACGTGATGCTGGCGCTGCCGCGCACCTCCGAGCGCGAGGCGTTCCTCACCTTCACCAAGCCCTATCTGCATTACGTCAACGTCATCGTGACCCGCGACGACTTCCCCTTCGTCTCGGGGCTGCGCGACTTCTCCGAGGAGCGCGTGGCGGTGGTCACCGGACACTCTTCGCAGCGCTTGATCGCCAAGGTGTACCCCAACTACACCGTCACCGCCTACTCCGATCTGCTGGACGCGCTGATGGCGGTATCCACCGGCAAGGAAGACGGCCTGCTCGACGACATCTTCCCGATCGTCTACAACATCCGCCATCGCCAGATCAGCAATCTGAAGATCGCCACACCGGTGGAGCGGGCACTGCAGCCGCAGGGATTCTCGATCGCCGTGCGCAGCGACTGGCCCGAGCTGGTCGGGATCATGGACAAGGTGCTGCTCACCATCACCCAGGAGGAGCAGCGCGAGATCTCGCAGAAATGGCTGTCGGTGCGCTACGAGAGCAAGATCGACTACCGCGCGATCTGGACCTCGCTGGCGGTGTTCTCCGCGATCCTGCTGCCTGGCGTGTTCTGGATCCGACAGCTCAGCCGCCAGCGCAAGGCGCTGATGGCCGCGCGCGCCGAAGCGGAGGCGGCCAACCGCGCCAAAGACGAGTTCCTGGCGAGCATGAGTCACGAGCTGCGCACGCCGCTACACGCCATCCTGGGCTATGCCGAGCTGCTGCGCGAGGGCGCGCTGGCCGGCGCCGCGCGCCAGGAGGCGCTCGCCACGATCCGCGGCAGCGGACGTCACCTGCTGACACTGATCAACGACCTGCTCGATCTGTCGCGCATCCGGGCCGGCCACCTGGAGCTCAACCTCGCGCCGCTGCAGCTGCCAGCCCTGCTCGAGGAGATCGCCGCCATGATGCGCGTGGAGGCGCACAAGAAGGGCCTGGAGTTTGCCCTCGTGGCCCCGGTGAATCTCCCCGCCCTGGTGGAAGCCGATGGCAAACGCCTGCGGCAGATCCTGCTGAACCTGCTGGGCAACGCCATCAAGTTCACCGATGCCGGCCGCGTGATCCTGGATGTGCAGGGGTTCCGCCGCGACGACGGACGCATCGAGCTGCGCATGACGGTAGAGGACACCGGCATCGGCGTCGCGCCCGAGGACCGCGACCGCATCTTCGTGCCCTTCGAGCAGTCTGAGGACGGCCAGCGGCGCGAGAGCGGCGTGGGGTTGGGTCTCGCCATCAGCCGCGAACTTGCTCACTTAATGGGCGGCGTCATCGATGTGGACAGCCGCCCGGAAGGCGGCAGCCGGTTCCGCTTCACCGTGGCGCTCACCGTGGTGCGCGGCACGCCGGTCCCGGCGCCCGAGCAGCGGCCCGTGGTCGGCTATCAGGGGCCGCGCCGCAACATCCTGGTGGCAGACGACCAGGAAGAGAACCGCCAGCTGCTGCGCCAGATGCTGGCCCCCTTCGGGTTCGAGGTCGCGCTGGCCGCGGATGGCGCGGAGGCGGTGGATGCGGCGCGCGTGCAGCGCCCGGATCTGGTGGTGCTCGACCTGCGCATGCCGGGGACCAACGGATTCGAGGCGGCCGCGGCGATCCGCCGCCTGCCGGGACTGGAGCACGTGCCGCTGGTAGCCGCCTCGGCGAGCACCGCTGACTTGGCGCGCGCGGAGGCCGACCCCGCCACTTTTGCCGTGTGCCTGCGCAAGCCGTTTCAGACCGCGGATCTGCTGGACACCATCGAACGCGTGCTGGGGTTGAGCTGGCGCTACGGCGAAGCCGAAGGCGCCGAACCGGAAGAGGCGCGCGAGGGCCGCATGGTGACTCCGCCGGCACCCGTGCTCGAGGATCTGCTGGACCTGGCCAGGCTGGGCAAGCTGGTGCGGGTGGAGCAGATCGCGCTGGAGCTGGAGCAGGGCGACCCGCGCTACGGTCCGTTTGCGCGCCGGCTGTACGGGATGGCGCGGCGCTTCGAAGAAGACCGCCTCGTCGGCCTGCTGCAGGAAGCCCTCGAAGCGCATCACGATGCCGTTAGCGACTGAGCTGCGCGGCGCCACGCTCCTGATCGTGGACGACAAGCCGCAGAACCTGCGGCTGATTTCCGACTTCCTGGCCGAGCAGGGCTTCGAGCTGATGCTCACCCGCAGCGGCGCACAGGCGCTGGAGCGCGCGCGGCTCGCCGCGCCCGAGCTGGTGCTGCTGGACCTGCGTATGCCCGACATGGACGGCTTCGAGGTCTGCCGGCGCCTGAAGGCCGATCCTGCGACCACCGCGCTGCCGGTGATCTTCATGACCGCCGTGGACGACATCGCGCACAAGGTCGAGGGCTTCGCCCTGGGCGCGGTGGACTACATCACCAAGCCGATTCAGCGCGAGGAGCTGCTGGCGCGCATCCAGCATCATCTGCAGCTGCATCGGCTGCAGCAGGAGCTGTACTCCAAGACCCAGGACTTGGCGTTGAAGAACGCCGAGCTGGAGGCCTACGCGCACACTATCGCGCACAGTCTGAAGACGCCGCTCGCCTCCGCCGCCCGCTTCCTGGAGATCGTGCACAAGTTCAAGAACGAAAACCTGTCCGAAGAGCAGCGGCACCTGCTGCAGCAGGCGCAGGCGGCGCTGGCCACCAGCGCCAGCGCGGTCGAGGCCCTGCTGCTGCTGTCCACGGTATCGCAGAAGAGCGTAGAGTTGCAGCCCCTGGACATGGCGGCGCTGGTCGGCCAGGCGTTGAGCCAGCTCGCCGGCCTGCAGGCCAGCACCCGTGCCGAGGTGCAGCTCCCGAGGAGTTGGCCGGCGGCGCTGGGCTATGCCCCGTGGATCGGCGAGGTCTGGGTGAACCTGGTGAGCAATGCGCTGAAGTACAGCGGCTCGCCGCCGCGCGTGGACCTCGGCGGGACTCTGGAGAGCGGGCAGGCGCGCTTCTGGGTGCGCGACAACGGCCAGCCGCTGTCCGAAGAGCAGCGCCGTCGGGTTTTCGTCCCGTTCACGCGCCTGCATCAGGAGCGCGCGGAAGGGCACGGGCTGGGCCTGGCGACCGTGCAACGCATCGTGTCCAGGCTCGGCGGGAGCATCGCCGTGCAGCCGGCCCCCGGCGGGGGCAATGAGTTCAGCTTCACGCTGCCGTCCGCGGCCGGTGCCGGGCGCAGCGCGCGGCGCCAGGTGACCAGCAACCGTGCAGCGGCGAGATGATGCGCAGCCTTGAGGCGGACACCCCGCCGGACAGTTCATCGCCGGCATGAAAATCCTGCACGCCGACGACCATCCGATGTTTCGCGAGGGGCTGAGGTTCTTCCTCAAGCTCCTCGACCCGCAGGTGACCATCCTGGAGGCGAGCAACTTCCAGGCGGCGCTGGACAAACTGGCGCTGGAGGGGCCGGTCGATCTGCTGCTGCTCGATCTGCAGATGCCGGGGAGCGGCGAGCTCGACGGGTTCTTCGCCATCCGCCGGCGCTATCCCGCCTTGCCCGTGGTGATCGTATCGGGCGTGAACGACACGCGCATCATCCGCACCCTGCTCGACGGCGGTGCGCGCGGCTACATCCCGAAGTTCGCCAGCAGCGAGCTGCTGATGGACGGGCTGCGCACCGTCCTGCGAGGTCAGATCTTCGTCCCCGACGGGCTGTTCCTGCCCGCGTCGCAACCGCCGGGAGGCAATGGCGAGGGAGCTCTCACCGATCGGCAACTGCAGATCCTGCCCCTGCTGGCCGACGGCATGGCCAACAAGCAGATCGCCGGTGCGCTGGGCGTGACCGAAGGCACCGTCAAGCAGCATTTGAAGGACCTGTTCAAGCGCTTGAACGCGCGCAACCGCACGCAGGCGGTGAACGAGGCGCGGCGCCTGGGGTTGCTGCGCAAGTAGCGCAAAGAAAAAGGGCGGGGAATCCCCGCCCTTTGCCTGCGCTGAACCGGGTTCAGCGGTGCAGCATTACTTCTTCTCTTCCGCGGTGCGGCCGGGCTTGTCGCTGGCGCCCACGGACTTGACCGTCTTGTCTTCTTCGGCGGTGCGGCCGGGCTTGGTCGACGGGCCGGCGGACTTGACGGCCTTGTCTTCTTCAGCGGTGCGGCCGGGCTTGTTCGACGCGCCACCGGCCTTGATCGCCTTGTCTTCCTCGGCGGTGCGGCCGGGCTTGGTCGATGGGCCGGCGGACTTCACGGCCTTGTCTTCCTCGGCGGTGCGGCCGGGCTTGGTCGACGGGCCGGCGGACTTGACGGCCTTGTCTTCTTCAGCGGTGCGGCCAGGCTTGTTCGACGCGCCACCGGCCTTGACCTTGTCTTCCTCGGCCTGACGGCCGGGTCTGTTGGCGTCGGGCTTCGACTTCACCGCCTTCTTGGTGTCGTCCGCCTCAGCTTGGCGCCCGGGCTTGTTGGGGTCCGGAATCGATTTCACCGTATCTTGCGCGAACGTCGGCAGCGCGAGCGAGAGCAGGCCAGCCGCCGCGAGAGCAGAAATCAGAGCACGCATGTGTTTCCTCCTGATCGTTGAGTTTCCGCCTGGGGGCGGGGGAGCAACCGGTCGAAGGCAATGCACCCTTGTGACCGAGAAGAGAACATCTTCTGGCCAGGATAATTACAGATGACATACGGGACCACAATCCCGCATGCGGAAGGTTCTCTATTACTTTGGTGATAACGCGCGCTGCTTCTCATCGATCGGGCTGAACCTCGGCCGCCAAAGTGCACTTGGCCAGCCGCGCTCGTCGTCCTCGGACGACGCCTCGGGAGGCGCACTGCCAGGCCGCTATTCCGGCTCCACGCCCAGCGCCACCAGGAAGCGCGACACCATGTTGTATGCGGCGATCACGCCGACCAGCTCCACCGCCTGCCGCTCGCTCGGCAGCGCGGCACGCACCGCCGCAAAGGTGTCGTCGCCGACCTGTACCGCGCGCGTCATCTCGATGGTGAGCCGGATCACGGCCCGCTCCGCAGAGTCGAAGACTGTTGTCTGCGCGCCGCCCTGCTCCAGCCGGCGCAAGGCTTCCACCTGCTCGGCGGTGCCACCGGCCGCGAGCAACAGCGGCGCGTGATGGTGGAACTCGTACTCCGCGCGGTTGAGCACCGCCACCACGCAGATCGCGATCTCGCGCAGCTTGGGCGGAATCGACAGCGTCCTGACTTCGCGCATGAAGCCGTTCCACGCGGCGGCGAACGGCGGGCTGTGCAGCAGCAGCCGATCGAGATGGTACAGGTGGCCGCCGCGGCGCTGACGGATCGCCTCGACCACTGCGGCGGGCTCGCGCAAATCTTCGGGTTGGTAGGCGATGCGGGGCATGGGCGGCATCCTGCGCTCAGGCGGCCGAGGGGAAGCAGGCCGGGCCGAGCGGCTCGAAGCTCTTGTACATCAGCACGAACTCCTGATGGCCGAGCTCTTCCGACTTGGTCTTCGCACCGGCCGCCACGCGCTGCGCCAGGTCGTAGATCTCCCGTCCGACCTCGTCGAGCGAGGCACGGCCCTCCAGGATGCGCCCGGCGTCCACGTCCATGTCGTCCGCCATGCGCTTGTAGGTCGCGGGATTGGCGCACACCTTGATCACGGGCGAGATGGCGGAGCCCACCACCGAGCCGCGCCCGGTGGAGAACAGCAGCAGGTGCGCGCCGCAGGCGATCAACTCGCCCAGCTCGGCGTTGTCGTTGATGTTCGGGAAGCCGAAACGCGGCTCGCCGTCCGGGATCATGTCCATCAGGTAGAGTCCGCCGCGGATCGGCGTGTCGCCGGGCTTGACGATGCCGCAGATGCGCGACTGCCCGCTCTTGGCGTAGGCGCCGAGCGACTTCTCCTCGATGGTGGTGAGGCCCCCGTCCGCATTCCCGGGCGCGAAGCTGGCGTGCCCCATGGTGGCATAGTACTTCGCCGCCTTCGCCACCGTCTTGATGATCTCGCGGCCGAGCGCCGGGTTCTCGGCGCGCTCCGCCATCCAATGCTCCATGCCGATCAGCTCGCCGATCTCCTCGAAGATGCAGGTGGCGCCTTGCTCCACCAGGAAGTCGAAGGCGCGCCCCATGGCCGGGTTGGCGGTGAGGCCGCTGGTGGCGTCCGAGCCGCCGCACTTGGTGCCCACCACCAGCTCGTCCAGGCGCATCGGGGTGCGCGGCGTGCGCTCGAGCTGGCGCAGCGTCTGCTCGACCCAGGCGCGTCCCTCCTGGACCGATTTGCGCGTGCCGCCGGTATCCTGGATCACGCACAGCTTGGCCGGCCGGGCCGACGCGCGCACGGTTTCCAGCAGCCCACCCTTGTTGAACCCCTCGCAGCCCAGCGACACCAGCAGCACGGCGCCCACATTGGGGTGCGTGCACAGGCGCTCCATCATCTTGTGCGAGTAGGCGTTGGGGTAGCAGCCCGAGAAGCCGATCAGGTGCACGTCGCGGTCGCGATACGGGTAGACGATCTCGCGCGAGACGTGATGGGCGCATTCCACCAGGTACGCGACCAGGACTGTGTTGCGGATGCCCTTGCGGCCGTCGGTCCGGAGATAGGCGTCGATCATGCGCGTTGCTCGTCGATGAACACGCGGCCCGGTTCCAGCGTGTAGGTGGGAATGTAGGCGCTGGCGACGTTGTGGGTATGAACGTACTCGCCCGGCTCGATGTCGCGCGAAGCCACGCCGATCGGCGCGCCGTACTTCACGATGCGCTCGCCCTTGGCGATGCGGCGCACCGCGAACTTGTGCCCCACATCCACGTTTGCGGCGAGCGTGACGCGCGCGCCGGCCAGCTCGCGCTCGGTGCCGGCCGGCAGTGCAGCAGTGGCCACCGCGATGTTGTCGCCCGCGGCGAGCAGCAGCACGCCGGAGCCGTCGGTGCGTTGGAAGAAAGCCATCTTCGTTTCCGCTGAGGCTAGGAGAGACTGCTGCGCCGGATGCGTGCGTCCTTGCGCTTGAGCACGTCGGGCTGCAGGCGCGTGCCCAGCCCCGGACCCTTCGGCGCGGTGATATAGCCCTTCTCCAGCGGCGGCAGCTGCGTGACCAGCTTGCCGTACCAGTCGCTGTAGAAGGCGCGCACCACTTCCTGCACCAGGGTGTTCGGGCAGTTCATCGACAAGTGCACCGACGCGGTCAGCAGGACCGGGCCGGTGCAGTCGTGCGGCGCCACCGGCAGCTGGTAGGCCTCGGCCATGGTGGCGATCTTCTTCGACTCGCTCACCCCGCCGGTCCAGCCGACGTCGAACATGCACACCGACACGGCACGCTTCTCGAACAGATCGCGGAACGCCCAGCGCGTGCCAAGCGTCTCGCTGGCGGTGACCCACACGTCGGTGCGATGGGCGTACTCGGCGATGGCGTCGAGGTTGTCCATCTTGATCGGGTCCTCGTACCAGAACGGGTCGAACTGCTCGAGCGCCTTGGCGATCTTGATCGCGGCGGGCAGGTTCCACAGGGAATGGAATTCAACATGGATGTCCATCCTGTCGCCCGCGGCCTTGCGGATCTTCTCGAAGGGCCGCATCGCCTTCTTCAGGTCGGCGCTGGAGATGTAGGTGCCGTTGCTCGCCTCGGCGTACTCGTCGAACGGCCAGATCTTCATGCCGGTATAGCCTTCTTCGAGCAGCGACAGGGCGAGTTCATCCGCATGCTGCATGAATCCGATCAGATCCTCGTACGGCTGGTACTTGCCGCTGTCGCCCGGCATACCGAAGTTGGCGGTGCCCTGCTCGGACTTGGCGCGCACGTACTGGTAGCCGGCGCAAGTGTTGTAGGCGCGCACCTTGTCCCGGCTGGCGCCGCCGAGAAGCTGGTAGATCGGCTGGTTGCTCACCTGCCCGAGGATGTCCCACAGCGCGATGTCCACCGCCGAGGCCGCCCGCATCTCCGCACCGACGCTCTTGAAGCCGAGATAGTTGTAGAGCATGTGGCGGCTGTGGGCGTCGATGGTCAGCGGATTCTTGCCGAGCAGATACGGCGCGATGGTCTGATGGACGTGGGCGATGACCGGCTCCACCGCGT
Source organism: Burkholderiales bacterium (assembly GCA_036554965.1). Classification (GTDB taxonomy): domain Bacteria; phylum Pseudomonadota; class Gammaproteobacteria; order Burkholderiales; family SHXO01; genus SHXO01. The sequence continues at coordinate 10,916 of DATBMG010000018.1, read as the reverse complement.
AGAACGTCTCTCCCAGCCCGACGATACCCTCGTCGGTGTGCACCTGCACCCACAGCACGTTGGGAAACTCGTCCAGGTTGATGGTTTCGATGGCGGTGACTTTCATGTTCTCGTGGGGCGGCGGTTGGCGGAAGGGATCGGTGGATTCTAGCGGATGACCGCAGGCGACGACTCCCCGGTCGCGCCCCGGGGCGAGCGGTGGCGAACGCGCATGAAGCTTGCTTATTATAAGCTAGACAACTAAACTTTGGCCGGTAACAGCCCCGTCCTGGAAACATGTTCCGCGAAGACCTGTCCCGGAACTTCGGCTTCATCCTGCACGACGTCGCGCGCCTGCTGCGCACGACCTTCGACCGTCGCGTCAAGGCGCTCGGGTTCACGCGCTCGCAATGGTGGGTGCTGACGCACCTGTTCCGCAACGACGGCATCATGCAGTCCGAGCTCGCCGACATTCTGGAGGTGGAGAAGCCCACCCTGGGCCGCCTGCTCGATCGTCTGGAGGCGAAAGGATGGGTGCGGCGCGAGGCCGACGCCGCTGACCGGCGCGTCAAGCGCGTGTTCCTCACCGAGGAGTTCGAGCCCGCCTTGCGCGCGATGCGCGCCGCGGCCGCCGAGATGCGGCGGGACGCATTGGCCGGGCTCTCCGCCGAGGAGCAGGAGCGTTTCGTCGACACGCTGCTGGCCGTCAAGGCCAATCTGAACGGATCCGACAACGGCGCGGCCCGCAACGGCGCCCGGGGGCGTAAGCGATGAGCATGGCACCCGTGGTGGAAAACGCCGTCATCGCGGTGCGTCGGCTCACGCGCTGGCTGTTGCTGTTCGGCGTGCCGTTCGCAGCGATCCTCGTCGGGCTGTACGTGTACGCGCATGGCGGCCGCTACGAGGAAACCGAGAACGCCTACGTCAAGGCCGACATCATCGCCGTCAGCGCCGAGGTGTCCGGGCGCGTGGTCGAGGTCGCAGCGCGCGACAACGAGCCGGTGGCCGCCGGCGCGCCGCTGTTTCGTCTCGATCCCACGCCGTTCGAGATCGAGCTGGCCCGCGCCCGCGCACAGATGGACGTGGTGCGCACCGAGGTGCAGGCGCTGCGCGCCGAGTACCGGGAAACGCTGCTGGAGTCCACCGAGGCGCGCGAGCGCATCGACTTCCTGACGCGCCAGCTCGACCGGCAGGAGCGCTTGAAAGAGAAAGGCATGAGCCGGATCGAGACCTACGACGAGGCGCGTCACAATCTGGAAGTGGCGCGCGCGCGCCTGGCCAGCGTCGAGGAACGCATCAACCGCGTGCGCGCGAGCCTGGCCGGCGATCCGCAGCTTCCAGCCGAGCGGCACCCGCGCTATGTCGAGGCGAAAACGGCCTACGATGCCGCCGCCATCGATCTCGCCCGCACCCAGATCAAGGCACCCGCTGTCGGCGTGGTGAGCAACATGAAGCTGCAACCCGGCGAGCACGTGGAGCAGGGCGAGCCGATCTTCAGCCTGATCCGCAGCGGCGAGGTCTGGATCGAAGCCAACTTCAAGGAGACCCAGCTCACCCACATGCGCCAGGGCCAGCCGGCCAGCGTGGTGGCCGACGCCTATCCGGACCACGAATGGCGCGCGCTGGTGGCCGCGATCGCACCGGCGACCGGCGCTGAGTTCGCCGTGCTGCCGCCGCAGAACGCGACCGGCAACTGGGTCAAGGTGGTGCAGCGCATCCCGGTGCGCATCCGCGTCCAAGCCTCGGCCGGGGAACCGCCGTTGCGTGCCGGCATGACCGTGACGGTGGCCGTGGACACCGGCCGCAGCCGCGGCCTGCCGCGCGTGGTCCAGCGCCTGATCGACAAGGGCTACCTGCCGCGCTTCCTGGAGCCGGCCCCCGCGCTCGCGCACAGCGAGTGATGAGCGCATCCCTGCCCGGGCGGCCGCGGCATCCCGCGCTCAGCACCGGCTCGGTGATGCTGGGCGCGTTTCTGTATTCGATCGACTGGAGCATCGCGGCCGTGGCCCTGCCGCACATGCAGGGCACGTTCTCGGCCACGCACGACCAGATCGCCTGGGTCATCACCTCGTACATCGTCACCTCGGCCATCGTGATGCCCACCGGCGGCTGGCTCAGCACGCGCTTCGGGCGCAAGCGCGTGTTCGTCTGGGCGCTGGCCGGATTCACCGCGGCCTCGGTACTGTGCGGCGCGGCCAATACCCTCACGGGCGAAGTACTGGCGCGCATCCTGCAGGGCGCGAGCGGCGCCTTCCTGATTCCGCTCTCGCAGGCGATCACGCTCGACACCTATCCGCCGGAGCAGCACGGCAAGGCCATGGCGCTGTGGGGCGCCGGGGCGGTGATGGGGACCATGATGGGTCCCACGGTCGGCGGCTACCTCACCGAGTATTTCTCCTGGCGCTACATCTTCTACATCAACGTGCCGTTCGGCCTGCTCGCGCTGCTGGGCGTGCTGGCGTTCGTGCCGGAGACGCAGCGCGAGCCCGGGCGCCGGCTCGACTGGTTCGGCTTCCTGACGCTCGCCCTGGGCATCGGCGCCGTGCAGATGATGCTCGACCGCGGCCAGCGCCTGGATTGGTTCGAGTCGGAGGAGATCGTGCTGCTGGCCTGCCTCGGGGCCCTGGGGTTGTACCTGTTCGCGGTGCATAGCGTGACCGCCCGCCAGCCTTTCCTCGACCCGCGCTTGATCGCCAGCCGCCAGTTCTTCGTGAGCCTGCTGCTGATCTCGGTCTATGGCTTTCTCACTGTGCCTGTCATGGTGCTGATGCCGGCGTTTCTCGAGTACCTGCGCGGCTACACCATCGATACCATCGGCCTGCTGCAGTCGGCCAGGGGTCTCGGATTGCTGATCGCGCTGTTCGTGAGCGGCCGCATCGCGGACAAGGTGGACGCGCGCATCCCGATCGCCTTCGGCCTGCTGTGTCTCATCGTTTCCGGCGGCGAGATGTCGAGCTGGACCGCGGAAGTCGGACCGTGGCCGATCGTCTGGACCGGCTTCCTGCAGGGGGTGGGGGGTGGAATCATGCTGGTGCCGATCCAGGTGATCGCCTTCGCGGCGCTGGGGGCGTCGCAGCGCACCGAGGCGGCGGCGGTGTTCAACCTGGTGCGCAGCGTGTGGAGCAGCGTCGGCGTCTCGGTGATGGTCACCTTGTTCGTGCGCGAGAGCAGCATGGGCCGCGCGCGGCTCGTCGAGCACGTCACACCCTACAGCCAGGGGCTGCGCTTCGTCGACCCGGCGAGCGGCCTTGCGCTAGACACGGAGCGCGGCCTGGCGATCATCGAGCACCAGGTCGAGTTGCAGGCGGCGATGCTGGGCTACGGCGCGGTCTTCCTGCTCCTCGCGGTCGTCGCCGGCGCCGCCCTGCCGCTGCTGCTGGCGATCGGGCGGCAGACCCGACTCAAGCGCAGCGATCCCGAAGCGCTGGTGATCGGCGAGTAGCGGCCCTCCTGTGCCTGGCGGCGTGCGAAGCGGCAGGCTAGCATGACGTTTTCCGACGGAGCCGCGTCCATGATCCGTGCCGAATCCAACATCCGTCCCCGCCGCAGCCTGCTGTTCGTGCCCGCATTGCGCCCGGACCGCTTCGCCAAGGCGCTCGCTTCCGGCGCGGACATCGTGTGCGTGGACATGGAGGACGCGGTCGCGCTGCCGCGCAAGGACGAGGGGCGCGCGCTGGCGCTGCCGCTGTTCCGCGACGCGGGCCATCCGCAGGCGGAGAAGATGGCGCGCATCAACGCCCTGTCCACGGTGCACGGGCTGAAGGACCTGCAGGCGCTCATCGAGATGGAGGCGCCGCCGCCCGCCATCATGATCCCGAAGGTCAAGTCGGCCGCGGAGATCCAGCTGATCGAGGCGTTGCTGTCGAACGGGGCTGCGCGCGCGATTCGCTTCTGCGTAATCATCGAGACCAATCAGGGGCTGGAGCACGCGCTGGAGATCGCGCGGGCCAGCCCGCGCATCGACTCGATGATCCTGGGCGCGGTGGACATGTCGGCCGAGCTGCGCTGCCAGAAGGCGTGGGAGCCGCTGCTCTACACCCGCTCGCGACTGGTGCACGCGGCGGCAGCCGCCGGCATCGATCTGCTCGATGTGCCCTGGCTCAATCTCGACGATCCGCAGGGGCTGCGGGCCGAGGCGCAGGCCTGCCAGCGCCTGGGCTTCACCGGCAAGGCCGCGATCCATCCCGACCAGATCCCGGTCATCAACGCCGCGTTCACGCCCGACGCGAGCACGATCGAGAAGGCGCGCCGGGTGTGCGCTGCGTTCGAGCAGGCCGACACCGGGCTGGTGGTGGTGGACAACGAGCTGATCGAGTTGCCGGTGGTGCGGTCGTATTACCGCGTGCTGGCGATCGCGGACACATTGTCGAAACCCTAGCGCAGCCGGACGACCAACATTCACGCCGCCTCCGCAGGGCCCCGCGCATGGACGACCCCGAACGTTTCGATCGCCGCGTCGGCATGATCGCGCTGGCGGCGCTGGTGATCGGCTGCCTGCTGGTGCTGCGGCCGTTCGTGTCGTCCGTGCTGTGGGCGCTGGTGCTGAGCTACACCACCTGGCCGCTGTTCCTGCGCGTGCGCCATGCGCTGCGCGGCCACGGCGCGCTGGCGGCGCTGACAATGACTGTGCTGCTGGCTGTGGTGATCGTGGTGCCGGTGATGGTGCTGGGGTTCAGCCTCGGCGACAACGTGGCGCCCGTGGTGGACGCCGGCCGGCGCATCATGGTCGAAGGTCTGCCCGACCCGCCCCACTGGGTCGCGAGTCTGCCGCTGATCGGCGGGCAGGTCGAGGCCTACCTTCGCGAGATGGCGCACGACAGCGCCAAGCTGATGTCGGTGCTCGCCCAGCTGCTGGACCCGCTCAAGTCCTGGCTGGTCAGCGGCGGCCTCAAGCTGGGCGAGGGGCTGCTCTACCTGGTGCTGAGCGTGGTGCTGGCGTTCTTCTTCTACCGCGACGGCGATGCCGTATCGCGCGGGCTGGATTCGGCGCTGACGCGCATCGCGGGAGCGCGCGCCGCACGCCTGAAGCAAGTCGCGGGCGACACCGTGGCCAGCGTCGTGTACGGGATCCTGGGCACCGGGCTCGCGCAAGGCGTCATGGCCTCGCTCGGGCTGTGGATCGCGGGGGTTCCCGGCTCGCTGCTGTGGGGCACGCTGACGTTCTTTCTCTCGGTCGTCCCGGTGGGCCCGCCGCTGGTCTGGATCTCCGCCACCGTATGGCTGGTGTTCCAGGGTTCCATCGGCTGGGCGGTGTTCATGGCCGTATGGGGCTTCTTCGGCATCAGCGGCATCGACAACGTGGTCAAGCCCTACCTCATCAGCCGCGGCAGCCGCCTGCCTTTCATCCTGACCCTGCTCGGTGTGCTCGGCGGCGCGCTCGCCTTCGGCATCGTCGGCGTGTTTCTCGGCCCGACCTTGCTCGCCGTCGGCTTCCGGTTGCTGCAGGAGTGGATCGCGCGCGATTCGCCGCCTGCGCTGCTCAAGGACTGAGACGGACACGCCCTCAGCCGCGCAGCGTGCGTGCCGTGCGCAGGCCCGCGAAGATGTCGTTGCGCTCCGGAAGATAGAAGTTGCGCCAGCGGTTGTGCACCAGGCGCGCGTGCGTGGCGAAGCAGCCGCCGCGCAGCACGCGGTGGTCGTGGAACCACGGCTGTGAGTATTCGCTGTAGGGATCGGGTGCGAAACCGGGGTAGGGGGCGAAGGCGCTGGAGGTCCACTCCCACGCATTGCCCAGCATCTGGCGCAGCCCCGCGGGCGTGTCGGCATCGGGCAGGCTGGAAACGGGCACCGGCACACCGAACTCGCCACCGAGATTGACGCTGCCGCGACGTGCCGGCGCGTCTCCCCAGGGATAGCGGTCCGCGCCTTGCGTCCATCCCTGGCGCGCGACGTACTCCCACTCTGCCTCGGTGGGCAGCCGGCGGCCGTTGAAACGGCAATAGGCCTCTGCCTCGTATGCGTTCACGTGCAGCGCCGGTTCCTCGGCGGCGAGCGCTTCCCAGCGGTCGAAGCGGCGCGTGAGCCAGATACCGTCCTCGCGCTGCCAGTAGCGCGGGCGATGCACGTCGTGCTCCGTGCGCCAGGTCCATCCCGCGTCGGACCACAAGCGCCGGTCCTGGTAACCGCCGGCCTCGACGAACGCGGCGAACTCGGCGTTGCTGGCCTGCATGGTGGACAAAGCGAAAGGCTCGAGGACGACCTCGTGTGCCCACTTCTCGTTGTCGAACACGAAGTCCGCGCCGGGCGTCGCGCCAATGCGCACGCGCCCGCCGGGGAACTCGATCTCCGTGCCGCGCGCCGTCTGGATTGCCAGCGGGCGCGGCTGCACCGGGCGGTTCAGCTGCGGCTCGGGATAGCCCAGCGTCTGCAGCGTCATCAGCAACGCCTCGCCGTGCATGTCTTCGTGAAACAGCGAGAGCAGGAAGAAGTACAGGCGATCTGGCGGTGCGCTGTCGAGCGCCGCGAGCGTATCCTGGAACTCGTGTTCGAGATAGGCGTGCACCGTGTCGCGCGTCAGCTGCGGCAGCTCCCAGCGGGCGGCGTGCGGGATCACCGCCGAGTTGAGGATCGGGTCCGCATCCGCCAGCCGTGGAGGTGGCATGGCGTCGCCGTTGCGCCAGCGCAGACACCAGTGCTCCTGGAACCAGGCGATGTGGGCCAGCTCCCACAGCGGCGGATTGACGATGCGCAGGTACGGGAAACGCAGCTGGCCCGGAGACAGGTGGGCATACAGAGCGAGCGTATAATCGCGCGCGTCGATCAGGGCCGCGCGCAACGCACCGACGTCATACAGCTCCCGCACCGCCGTGCCCCTTCCTGTCGTTCGGATCGTCACGCCTTACGGCGCCGCCGCCAACAACGGCAACTGGCGGACCGCCGCGCGCTGGGCGCGCCTGCTGCGCGCGCGCTACCGGACCATGGTACAGGCGGACGCGCTGTCGGGGGAAGCGCTGGAAGGTGCAGCCGCCGATTGCCTGATCGCGCTGCATGCCCGCCGCAGCTATCCGGCCATCCGCGCTTGGCGCGAGCGCTTCCCGCAGCGAGCGCTGATCGTGGTGCTCACCGGCACCGATCTCTACCGGGACTTGCCGGACGACACGCAGGCGCAGGCGTCGCTGCGGCTTGCCGACCGCCTGGTGCTCCTGCAGGAGGACGCGCTGCGCCATCTGCCTGCGCAGTTCCGGCCCAAGGCGCGCGTGATCTATCAATCGGCGTCCGCGCTCACGCCCGGCGAGCGGCCGGCCTCGCGCCTGAACTGCATCCTGGTCGGGCACCTGCGCGCGGAGAAGGATCCCGGTACCGCGCTTCGGGCCTGGTCGCTGCTGGCGCCCGACCTGCCGCTGCACTTGCTGCACGTGGGCGCAGCGCTCGACGCCGGCCTCGCGGCCGAGTGCGAAGCGTCGACGGCACGGGATCGCCGCTATCGCTGGGTGGGCCCACGGCCCCACGCCTGGACGCGGCAGGCGATCAAGCGCGCCCATCTGCTCATCCTGCCCTCGCGCATGGAAGGCGGCGCAAACGTCATCGTGGAGGCGCTGACCGCCGGCACGGCGGTCCTCGCCAGCCGGGTGTCGGGCAACGTCGGCATGCTGGGCCGCGGCTACTCGGGATATTTCCCGGTGGGGGACGCGCGGGCGCTGGCGCGACTGGTGCAGCGCTGCTGGGACGACTCCGCGTTCCATCGGCGCCTCGCGCGCGAATGCCGTGCGCGACGCTCCCTGTTCACGCCGGCGCGCGAGCGTGCGGCTTTGTTGCGCGTGCTGGGCGAAGTGCTGCCCGCTGGCCCGTAGCCACGCGGCGCGAGCGCCATCCGGGCAAAGCGCCGTCCCTCCTTCCGTTTGTGGCATAAAATGACCGCCGCACAGCAGGAGAACGCGCATGAATGCCCCCGAGGTCCCGCGCCTCACCAGCCTGTCCCACGGCGGCGGCTGCGGCTGCAAGATCGCCCCCGGTGTGCTCGAGCAGATCGTCGCCAAGACCGCCTCGAGCTTCGTGCCCAAGGAGCTGCTGGTGGGCATCGAGACCAGCGACGACGCCGCGGTGTACCGCATCGGCGATGACCAGGCGATCGTCGCGACCACCGATTTCTTCATGCCCATCGTCGACGACCCGTTCGATTTCGGAGCGATCGCCGCCACCAACGCGATTTCGGACGTGTACGCCATGGGCGGCACGCCGCTGTTCGCGCTGGCGCTGGTGGGCATGCCGATCAACGTGCTGCCACTGGAGACCATCCGCCGCATCCTGGAGGGCGGCGAGTCGGTGTGCCGCGACGCCGGCATCCCGATCGCGGGCGGGCACAGCATCGATTCGGTGGAGCCGATCTACGGGCTGGTCGCCATCGGCCTGGTGAATCCACGGCACATGCGCCGCAACGCCGACGCGCAGGCCGGCGACAAGATCGTGCTGGGCAAACCGCTGGGAGTGGGTGTCTACAGCGCGGCGTTGAAGAAGGACGAGCTCTCGCAGGCGCACTACCGGGAGATGCTCGCCAGCACGACCAAGCTGAATACGCCCGGCTCGAAGCTGGGCCGCATCGAGGGTGTGCACGCCTTGACCGACGTCACCGGGTTCGGGCTGCTCGGCCATCTGCTGGAGGTGTGCCGCGGCTCCGGCCTCGCCGCGCGCCTGGACTGGAGCAAGGTGCCGCTGCTGCCCGGGGTGCTGGACCTGGTGACGGCCGGCCATCGCACCGGCGCCTCGGGGCGCAACTGGGCCGGTTACGGCACCCGCGTGGACCTCGGCCGCCATGGCGACGTGCAGCGTGATCTGCTCACCGATCCCCAGACCAGCGGCGGGCTGCTGGTGACCTGCGCGCCCGCGGCGGCAGACGCGGTGCTGGACTTGTTCCGCGCGGAGGGTTTCGTGCGCGCGGCGGTGATCGGCGAGATGGCGGCGGGCGAGCCGCAGGTGAGCGTGCTTTGATGAGACGAGCCCGTTCTTCCGCCCCCGAACCCCGCCCGGTCGTGCGTGTCGAGACGGAAGCCCGGCCGGCGATGCCGCAGAAAGTCTTCGACAGCATCCTCGGCACCATCGGCAACACGCCGCTGGTGCGCTTGAACCGCATCGCGCGCGAGGTGAAGGCCACGGTGTACGCCAAGGTGGAAACCTTCAACCCCGGGCACAGCATCAAGGACCGCATGGCGCTGCGCATGGTCGAGGAGGCCGAGAGGCAGGGCCTGCTCAAGCCGGGCGGCACGATCATCGAAGGCACCAGCGGCAACACCGGCATGGGCCTGGCGATCGCCGCCATCGTCAAGGGCTACAAGTGCATCTTCACCACCACCGACAAGCAGTCCAAGGAGAAGGTGGATGCCCTGCGCGCCTTCGGTGCGCAAGTGATCGTGTGCCCGACCGACGTCGATCCCGAGGACCCGCGCTCCTACTACTCGGTGTCTTCGCGCCTGGTGGCCGAAACGCCCAACTCGTGGAAGGCCAACCAGTACGACAACCTCAGCAACAGCGAAGCGCACTACGAGACCACCGGCCCGGAGATCTGGGAGCAGACCCAGGGCAGGATCGACCACCTGCTGGTGGGGGTGGGCACCGGCGGCACCATCTGCGGAGCCGGCAGGTTTCTCAAGGAGCGCAAATCCTCGGTCAAGGTCTGGGGCATAGACACCTACGGATCCGTGTTCAAGAAGTACAAGGAGACCGGCGTCTTCGACAAACACGAGATCTACCCGTACGTCACCGAGGGCATCGGCGAGGATTTCCTGCCGCGCAACGTGGATTTCTCCGTGATCGACCACTTCGAGAAGGTGACCGACCGCGACGCCGCCATCTACACGCGCGAGATCGTGCGTCAGGAAGGCATCTGGGCGGGCAACTCCGCCGGCTCCGCCATCGCCGGCCTGCTGCAGCTCAAGGAGAACTTCCGGGCGGGCGAAACGGTGGTGGTGATCTTCCACGATCACGGTTCGCGCTACTTGGGCAAGATGTTCAACCCCGACTGGATGCGCACCATGGGCTACGAGAACCTGCCCGGCCGCACGGCGCGCGACCTGGTGAAGAACAAGAAGGTCACCGACATCGTCGGAGTGAAGGTGACCGATTCGGTGGAGTACGCGCTCCAGCGCATGCATGCGGACGATTTCTCGCAGATCCCGGTGACGCAGGAGCAGCGCATCGTTGGCTCGCTCAGCGAATCGCACGCCTACGCCTGCATCGTCAAGGACCCGAGGATCCGCACCGAGGCGGTGAGGAACATCATGCAGAAGGCGTTCCGCTTCGTGGACATCGACACGCCGGTGCAGCTCCTGGCGCCGATGATCACGCCGGAGAACCCGGCGGTGCTGGTGCGCGACTTCAAGGCCGGCAAGACCTACATCCTCACCGGCTACGACGTGTTGAACGCGATCTAGCGAAGTTCCCGATCGACACACAAGCGGCGTTCGCGTGCTCGCCGTCCACAACGTCTCCAAGTCTTTCGACGGCACGCTCGCCCTGGCGCCGACCTCGCTCGAATTCGCCGCCGGCCGCACCACGGTCCTGCTGGGCCCCAGCGGCTGCGGCAAGACCACGCTGCTCAAGCTGCTGCTCGGCCTGCTCGTCCCCGACGGCGGCGAAGTCCGCTTCCACGGCGCGCCGGTCACGCCCGCGCGCGTCGACGAGCTGCGCCACCGGGCCGGCTACGTGATTCAGGAGGGCGGGCTGTTTCCGCACCTCACCGCGCGCGACAACGTCTGCCTGATGGCCTGGCACCTGGGCCGCGACAGCGCGTGGATCGAGCGTCGCATCGCCGAGCTGAGCGACCTGGCGCGGCTCCCGGGTGCGTCGCTGTCGCGCTTCCCTGGGGAGCTGTCGGGCGGGCAGCGCCAGCGGGTGGCGCTGATGCGTGCACTGATGCTCGACCCGGACGTGTTGCTGCTCGACGAGCCGCTGGGCGCGCTCGACCCGATGACGCGCCACCAGCTTCAGCTCGATCTCAAGGCGAT
>DATBMG010000189.1:0-13408 GCA_036554965.1 Burkholderiales bacterium | reverse complement strand
TGCGGCCATGGAGGCGCGCCGGCTGCAGGCGAGGGCGGCGCAGCAGGAGGCGTTCAAGCCGGGCGTTTCCGTCTGCTGGCTGGGCGCGGCTTCGAAGCCGCAACCCGCCATCGTGAAGGGCGCGGTGGACAGCTTCGACGGCGCGACGCTGAACGTTACGTTGCTCGAGCTGCCTGATGGGTTGAGGTCGACGCAAAACGCCGAGGCGCTGCGCGCGGGGCAGATCGTAGCCGGGGATCCGGTGGAGTGGACGCCGTGCCTGTGAATCGGGATGTGATGTCGGGAGAAGACGTCGGTTGCAACACACAGCGCCCAGTGCGCTGAACCATGAAGGAGGCCATCATGAGAACATCGATCGTTGCACTTTCACTGGCGCTGCTCGGTGCGGGCCCGGTGTTCGCGGCTGAAGAGGGTGCGCCCGCACCGGCCGCCTCGCAACCCAGCGGTGCCCCCGCACCGGCTGCCTCGCCAACCAATGGTGGCGCTGCAACCGGCGCAGCGCCCACGGGAACTGCGACAGGCACCACTGCCGGCGCTGTGGGCTTCGTCGGCCTGGTCGCGGCGGGCCTGTTCGTGGCCGCAGACGACGACAACGGCGCCACGCAACACCACGCTCCCACCCACCACTAAGCAGCCGCAGCGTCACCGGCGTCGCCGCCATTCTGTACCAGCGCTGGACTTAGGCGGATGGCGGCGCCGGCGGTAGGTCGGTCGTTTTTGCTTGCGGTGGCGGCGACCGCCCTGAGTCTGTTCGCCACCGCCGCCCGGTCCCAGGTTTCGCTCAACGGGCAGACAGGGCTGGTGTACATGCCCGATGCCCGCATCGCGCCCGACGGCACGCTGCGCTTCGGCGTCAGCTACGCCGATCCCTATCTGTCGGGCTGGTCCAGCATCGCGCTGTTTCCCTTCCTCGAGGTGTCCGGCAAGTACACTCGGATCGAGGGCATCAAGAGTTTCCCGGGGACGGAGTTCGAGGAGAGCTTCGGCGACTACAAAGACAAGGAGGTCGATTTCAAGCTGCGCCTGCTGTCCGAAGGCAAGTATTGGCCGCAGGTCGCCTTCGGGATGCAGGACTTCTTCGGCACCGAGATCTTCGGTGCGCAATACCTGGCGCTGAGCAAGCAGCTCGGCGATTTCGACTTCACGCTGGGCTACGGCAACGACCGGATCGATGGGGTGTTCGGCGGCCTGCGGTACACTCCGCGGGCGTTTCCCAGCCTGTCTTTCGTCGCCGAGTACGACGCGTACGATTATTCGGGGGACACCGGCGCGGCCGTCACCGGCGTGATCGACCGCAACAAGGGGCCGGTGGGCGGCCTGGAATACCGCTGGAAGTGGCTCGCCGCACAGTTGAGCTACGGCCACGACGAGATCGGCGTGAACGCCTACGTGTCGGTTCCGCTGAACCAGAAGGAGTTCGTGCCCAAGATCAAGGAGCCGCCGCCCTACACCAAGCTCACGCCGCGGCCCACCATCGCGCAGTGGAACGCCGACCCCGCGCATCGGGCCCGTATGGCGCGTGCGCTGCACGAGCAGTATTTCAAGCGCGTGCGCCTGGGCCTGCAGGGGACCACGCTGCGCGTGGAACTCACCAACAGCCGCATCAACCAGATGAGCCGAGCCGTGGGGCGGGCGGCGCGCACCATCCTGCTCACCAGTCCGCTCGAGACGCGCGAGCTGCAGATCACCTACACGGTGAACGATCTGCCGTTTGCAACCTACACCTTCGCCGATCTGGACAAGCTGCAGCGCTATTTCAACGGCATGATCCCGCGCCAGCAGATCGAGCCCACCGTCTCGATCCGCTACGCCGATCCGCGTGCGGGCGACAGCAAGCTGGAAACCGCGGCCATGCTGGATGCATTCGACCAGCAATACCGCATGATGGTGCTGGACGACACCGAGGGCGACTTCCTGAGCTTGCGCGGCGAGGGTGCGGGCATCGGCGGGTTCAAGCTGAATCCCAAGGTCTCGTTTTACGTCAACGACCCCAGCGGCGCGTTCCGGTACGACGTGTATCTGCTCGCCAGCTACAAGAGGGAGCTGCTCAAGCGCCTGTTCTTCGAAGCGAGCGCGCGCGTCACGATCGTCGAGAACGTGAGCGAGGTCAGCACCGAATCGAACAGCCTGCTGCCGCACGTGCGCTCGGATATCGCCGAGTATGCGCGCGAGCAGGGATGGATCGGGCTCGAGCGCCTGCTGCTCAACCGGTACTTCGCGCCCGCTCCGCGCATTTATGCGCGCGCATCGGTGGGCTACTACGAGCAGATGTTCGGCGGCGCCGGCGGACAGGTGCTGTACCTGTCGCAGTCCGGCAAGTGGGCGGCGGACATCGCGTCCGACTGGGTGAAGCAGCGCGACTTCGACGGCGGCTTCGGTTTTCAGGACTACTCGACGGTCACCAGCCTCGCGAGCGTACATTTCAAGGTACCGCTTCTGCCGGCGACCACGGCGACCGTGCGCGCCGGGCGCTTTCTGGCCGAAGACGAGGGCGTACGCTTCGAGCTGAAGCGCCGCTTTGCCTCGGGAGTCGAGGTGGGCTTCTGGTACACGCGCACCAATGGCGACGACATCACCTCGCCGGGGTCGCCGGACGACCCGTATTACGACAAAGGAGTATTCTTGAGCGTGCCGCTGAGCCCGCTGCTGCTCAAGGACACCCAGGCCCGTGCCGATTTCTCACTGGCGCCCTGGACGCGGGACGTGGGGCAGATGGTGACGTCGCCCGGCGACTTGTACGGCATGTTCGAGCGCCCCGTGCGCGATTTGAAGGAGGAAGGGGGCCTCACGCGCTTCGGCGACTTCGACGACAAGAACTGACGGCAGGCGAACAACATGGGGATAACGATGCGAGCGATGCGGTCGGCGGCGGTGCTGGTGGTGCTGGTGTGCTTCACGAACTGGACGATGGCGGCGACCGTGCAGGTGGTGCGCCTGCAGGGCAGCGTCACGGCGCAGGTGGGCAGCGGCCCGGAGCAGACCTTGAAGGCGGGCGACACCCTGCGGCAGGGCACCACCATCACCACGGGTCAGAGCAGCAATGTGGTATTGCGCTTCGACGACGGGCAGGTGGTCGCACTGAAGTCCCTGTCCCGCTTCACCATCGAGTCCTATCGCTACGACGCCAAGGACCCGAGCGCAGGCCAGATGATCCTGTCGCTGCTGTCCGGCGGCATGCGGGCCATCACCGGCTTGGTGGCCAACAGCAATCGCTCGGCCTTCGCCCTGAAAACCCCCGTGGCCACCATCGGCATCCGCGGCACCGATTTCCTCGCCGCGCTGTCCCAGGGGCTGTACAACCAGGTCAAGGTCGGATCGATCAGCGTGACCACCTCCAAGGGAGCCGAGGTGTTCGGCGCCACCCAGTACGCCTTCACCGCTTCGCCTGCCGTGCTGCCGTCGAGCGTCGCCCCCAGTGCTCTGCCGGCCGGTATCTTCACCGAGCTCGAAGCCATCGCGCTCGCCGGGGCGGCCGGCGGCGCTTCGGTGGGGGCCGGCATGGGGCTGTCTCCGGGCGCGGCGCTCGGCATCGGCGGGCTGATCGTCATCGGCATCGGGGCCGGTCTGTCGGCCACCTCGGACAACGATGAGGTCACGCCGACGACACATCACTGAGCGCGCCCGCCGCTTTGCACCCTTCGCCTCACGCGGGGGTACCTGCGGAATGGCGTAGAATCGCGGCCTCTCGCACCACGGAGGCAGTCGATGGAACGCACTGACGGCAAGGGGGACCGGCGCACGCGCCGCGGCAAGATCTACAACGGCTCGTACGGCAAGACTCGGCCGCACCGGGGCAAGAAGCCCGGGGACAAGGCGGCCGGGCAGACGAAGCCGGCGCGCTGATCGTGCCGCTGCCGGCATACACGCACTCCGGCCTTCGCCGGTAGCCCTCCTCACCCTGGCCCTCCCCTTGAGGGGAAGGGAGCCCAGCCTGGATGGCCGGACTGCGCTTCGACACCTATCACCGCTACGACGAGCTCACGCGCTTGCTGCACGAGCTTGCCGCGGCGCATCCCGACCTCGTCCGGCTCCAATCGATCGGCCGCAGCTTCGAGGGCCGCGACATCTGGCTGGCGACGGTCACCCGTTTCGCCACTGGGGACGACGGCGACAAGCCGGCGCTGTGGGTGGATGGAAACATCCACGCCACCGAGATCGCCGGCTCGGTGGCCTGCCTGTACCTGCTGCACCGGCTGGCCACCGGCTACGGCGTGGATGGCGACATCACCCGCTGCCTGGACACCCGGGTGTTCTACATCTGCCCGCGCCTCAATCCGGACGGTGCCGAGCTGGCGCTCGCCGACGTTCCCGAGCTGATCCGCTCGAGCACGCGGCCCTATCCGCACGACGAGGAGCCGATCGGCGGCCTGAAGCGGCAGGACATGGACGGCGACGGGCGCGTGCTGACGATGCGCGTGCCGGATGCGAACGGACCCTGGAAGGTCTCCGATCGCGACGCACGCCTGCTCGTCCGGCGCGACCCTGCGGAGACCGGCGGGCAGTACTTCCGCCTGCTGCCCGAGGGCTTGCTCGAGGACTACGACGGCGTGACGTTCAAGCTGCAGCCGCGCAAGCAACAGCTCGATCTCAACCGCAACTTCCCCGCCGGCTGGCGGCAGGAGCACGAGCAGTACGGCGCCGGGCCGTTTCCCGCGTCGGAGCCCGAGGTGCACGCTGCGGTGAAGTTCATCACCTCGCACGGCAACATCACCGGCGCGGTGGCGTTCCACACCTACAGCGGCGTGCTGCTGCGCCCGTATTCGCACCGCGCCGACGACACGCTGCCGGCCGAGGACTTGTGGACCTACCAGAAGATCGGCGCCAAAGGCACCGAGCTCACCGGCTACCCCAACATCTCGGTGTTCCACGAGTTCCGCTATCACCCGAAGGAGGTGATCACCGGCTCGCTCGACGACTGGATGTACGAGCACGGCGGGGTGTTCGCCTGGACCGTCGAGATCTGGAGCCCACAGCGCCAGGCCGGGATCGGCGACTACAAGTTCATCGAGTGGTACCGCGAGCATCCCCTGGAAGACGATCTGAAGCTGCTCGCCTGGAACGACCAGGTGCTGGGCGGGAAGGGCTTCGTGCCCTGGTACCCCTTCGAGCATCCGCAGCTCGGCCGGGTCGAGCTCGGCGGGTGGGACACGCTTTTCACCTGGAGCAATCCGCCGCGCGCGCTGCTCGAGCAGGAGGTGGCGCGGTTTCCGCCCTGGCTCGTGTGGCAGCTGTTGATCTCGCCGAAGCTGGAGCTGCTCGAAGCGAGCGCAACCCGCCTCGCGGATGACGCGTGGCGCGTGCGCCTGGTGGTGCACAACACGGGCTGGCTGCCGACCTACGTTACCAAGCACGCTCTCACCAGCAAGCTCACCCGCGGTGTGATCTGCGAGATCGGGCTGCCAGCCGGCGCTCGGCTGGAAACCGGATGCGCCCGCGAAGACCTGGGCCAGCTCGAGGGCCGCGCCTACAAGCCGGCTGCCCCCAGCGGCTGGGCGGGGTGGAGCGGGGACGTGAGCGACGACCGGTCGAAGGTCGAGTGGGTGGTGCGAGGCGCGGCGGGAGGTATGGTGAAGCTCACCGCGCGCCACGAGCGCGCCGGAGTAGTGCGGGCGGAGGTGCGCCTGCAGCCGTGAACCCCCTCTCCCGCAAGGGAGAGGGGTGCAATCACTACAGGATCGTCTTCGGCTCCAGGTTGGACTCGTCGGTCCAGCCCACCAGCACGTAGCGATTGATCATCCGATGCAGCAGCTGGTTATCCACCCGCTTGCGGAAGGTGATGATGAACTGCACCTGCACCTTGGTGCCGTCGCGCTGCAGCACGAGCGCGAAGGGCGCCATCATGTTGTCGATCAACTCGGCGTCGACGAACATGCACTGCTTGGCCTCCAGCAGCTCCTTCTTCAGCGGTTCCAGGTCGCTGCCGTTGGTGGCGCGCACGCGCACCATGGCCTCTTCGTAGGCCTGCGGCGAGATGCACACGAAGACGTTCTCTTTGAAGGTGGTGAAGGTCTCACCCGCCTGGGCAGGCGCAAGCGCCGCGGCCGCAAGCAGGGCCGTCAGCGCGAATCGAGCGAGCTTCATTTCCAGTTGGCTCCTTCTTCGGCCAGCGTCTCCAGGAACGCGCCGACCTTGTTGATGTTGTCCTCGTCCAGGACGTCCTTCCAGGGCGGCATCATCTTGTCCACGCGCCCGTTCTTGACGATGACCACGAATTCCTTGTAGCCGCGCCAGAAGTGCGTCAGGTCGCCGGCGTACTTGCCGAAGCGCGACTCGCCGTTCGCCTTGTGCCCGTGGCACTGCACGCACCAGGTGTAATACAAGCTCTTGCCCAGCTCGATCGCCTCGGGGTCACCGCTCAGCGGATTGGAGGAAGGCACTTTGCCCTTCTGTTCGGCGGCGGACGTGTCCGCCGCGGACAACTCGGGCTCCTTGTCTCCCATCGCGCCGGCTGCGCCCCACCAGACGAGTCCGGCGGCGGCAACGAGGGCGGCAGCGAGACACGAGGTCTCGCGATATCTGCTCTTCATTCTCTGCTCTAGGATTTAAAAACACCGGGGCGGGAAGGCTCCGCCTTCCCGCCCCGATGGGGACGACGGATTACGGCAGCGAGAACACCACTACCGCCATGCTTTCCTGCATGTCACCGAGCTTCTCTTTGTTCAGCGACTGGACCGCACGGCCTACGTAACTCCCATGACCGCTGGCGACGGCGATGTACTGCTTGCCGTCCACGGCGTAGGAAATCACGCCGCCGTGCACGCCGGAGCCGACATTATACTTCCACAGGACCTCGCCGGTCTTGGCGTCCAGCGCCTCGAGATACCCGTCGGCGGTGCCCAGGAACAGCAGGTCGCTGCCGGTGGACATCAGGGTCGAGTGCGGGATCAGGTCATAGCGCTTTTCCCACGCCAGCTTGCCGGTGATCGGGTCGCGGGCGGTGAGACGGCCATGGTTCTTGTCGCCGGGTGGGTCGGTGCCGATCCATTCGGCGCTCATGAACGCCTGCACGAACGGCTGCAGCACGCGCGTCTCGGCGCCCGCCGAGATCGTGGTGCCACCGCCCTTGGGCTGCACGGTCAAGTGCATGCACCACTCTTGCGCCACGCGGTAGAACAGCTTGGTCCGCGGGCTGTAGGTCCCGCCGTTCCAGCTATGTCCGCCGTCGATCGCCGGGCACACCAGGGTCTTCTCGCCGGGCTTGGGCCACAGCATGTTCTCCCACTCGCCCTTGGCGATGTTGTAGCCGGTGGTCCAGTTGTAGTTCTTCATGTCCGGATAGACGGCCAGGACCTTCCCGCCCTTGGTCTGGTGCACGTGGTTGAAACCGTTCTTGCCCGGGTGCAGGACCTTGTCGCCCAGGATGACGTACTCGCCGGGTGCGGCGTCGTAGTCGTACGGGTCGGCGTGGGCTTCCTGGAAGTACCAGTTCAGCTTGCCGGTGCTCAGGTCCAGCGCGACCGTCGAGGAGGTGTACAGCGCATCGCCCGAGCGCCAGCCGTCGGCATTCGGATCGCGGCACTGATCTCCGCAATAGTCGTAGTCGGGGTTCGGGTTGCCGGTGCCCATGATGATCTGGTTGTTGGCGTAATCCACCGTACCCGGCTGCCACGAACCGCCGCCGCCGTACTGCCAGGAATCGCCGCGCCAGGTCTTCATTGCCCGTTCGTCACCGCGGCCCGTGGTGTGGAACGTCCACTTGATGTCGCCGTTCTTCGGGTTGATGCCGAAGATCTTGCCTTCGATCGGGTATTCGCCGCCGTTCTGGCCCATCACCAGCAGGTCCGAGCTGACGAAGGTCGCGGCGCCGCTGAAGCCAACCGTGTCCTTCTTCGAGTCGATGACCTGTTTCTCCCAGACCGGCTGGCCGGTCTTGTCGTCCAGCGCGACCAGCCGGCCGTCGGCCGTGCCCATGTACACGCGACCGTCGCCGATCGCCAGGCCGCGGGTGTGCGAGAAGAAGGACCGCGCCACCACCGCCTCGTCCAGCTTCGGATCCCAGCGCCAGATCCGCTCACCGGTCTTGCCGTTCAGCTTGATCACCGACGAGGGGTTGACCGAGACGTACACGTTGCCGTCCATCGCCAGCGGCGTGCTGTGCATGCCCATGCGCACGTTGCCGGGCTGGTGGATCCACGCCGGGCGCAGGTTCTTGATGTTGTTGCGGTTGATTTGCGACAGGGGGGTGTGCCGCCACGCGGTGTCCGGGGTCCGGTGATAGAAGCACCAGTCCTCGGGTGCGCAGTTGCGCACTTCGCCCGCGGTCGTACCGGCTTGCGCGTTCAGCCCCCACATCGCAGCCATGGCGAGTGGCAGCGCGAGGGGCGCAAATCGCCGTAGTGACCGTTTCATCTAACTCCTCCTCCAATGATTGTTGGAATGGCGCGCCCTCAACACGGTCGGATGCGCAGGCGTTGGGACCTGGCCAACGTGCTGAACGACGTGAGCCGGAACTTCCGGCCCGACCCATGCTAAATGCGTGGGGGAAGGGGTGTCAAGCGACGGCTCGGCTACAGGAGGGGCTACCGCAAGGGGGCTACAGCAGGGGAAGCTGGCCGTCGGAGCGCAACGGGTAGGGATCCCTCGTCCCCAGCCGGAACCAGCGCTCGTCGGCCGCCCGCAGCCGCCGGCTCACCTCGCGCCCGAGGTTCATCTGGATCAGGGCGAACTGCTCGAGGTTCTTCTTGTAGAGCTGATAGAAGCTGTCGTTGGTCAAGTGCAGGGCGGTGCACGGCTCGATCGCCAGCACGCTGGCGCTGCGCGGGAACAGATCCATCAGCGCCATCTCGCCGAAGCAGTCTCCCGCCTTCAGGTGGCCGAGCAGGTGCTGGTGGCCGTCCCAGGCCTTGAGAATGGCGACGCGACCGCGCTCCAGGACGAACAGGCCGTCGGCCGGATCGTCCTCGCGAAAAAAATACTCGTCTTGCGGCAACGACACGCCGGTGCAGCGCTCGAGCAGGAAGCGCAGCACGTCCTCGCGGATGCCGCCGAAGATGGGCATCGCCTGGAGGACGGCGACATTCGGTTGCCCGCCGCCCGGGAGGGCGAGGTCGGTTTCTTCGGTCAATCCTCGTGTACCGGGTTCACTCGTGATGCAACCGGGTTCAATCGTCCTGCAACCGGGTTCAATCGTCCTGCACCGGATTCAATCGTCCTGCATTGGGCTCAAATCGTCCCGCACCGGGGCTTAGTCGTCGTGCACTGGTGCCTTGTGCTGCGCCACCAGCTGCTGCTGCACGTTGGGCGGCACCTGCTCGTAGTGGCTGAACTCGACGCTGTAGGAGCCCTGGCCGCCGGTCCAGGACTTGAGCCGCGACCCGTAGCCGTTCAGCTCCGACAACGGCACTTGCCCGTCGACCGACATCAGGCCCCCCGACAGCGGGTTGGTGCCGGCGACGTGGCCGCGCTTGGAGGACAGGTCTCCGGTGACGTCGCCGATGTTCGCGTCCGGCACGTTGACCTGGATGTTCACGATCGGCTCCAGCACGATCGGCCTGGCCTTGGCCACCGCGTCCAGAAACGCCTTGCGGCCGGCGGAGACGAACGCGATCTCCTTCGAGTCCACCGGGTGGGACTTGCCGTCGTACACGATCACGCGCACGTCCTGCAGGGGATAGCCGGCGATGGCCCCGTGCTCGATGACCTGCAGCACGCCCTTCTCCACGGCCGGGATGAACTGATTGGGGATGGCGCCCCCGCGCACCTCGTCCACGAACTCGAAGCCTTTGCCGCGCTCGAGCGGCTCGACCCGCAGGAACACCTCGCCGAACTGCCCGGCACCGCCGGTCTGCTTCTTGTGCCGGCAGTGGCCCTCGGCCTTGGCGGTGATGGTTTCGCGGTAGGCGATGCGCGGTGGATGGGTCTTCACCTCCAGCTTGTACTGGTTGGCGAGCTTCTCCAGCAGCACCCGCAGGTGCAGCTCGCCCAGCCCCTGCACGATGGTCTCGTTGGTGGCGTGCACGTGCTCGATCTTCAGGCACGGGTCCTCCGCCGCGAGCTTTTGCATGATCTCCCACAGGCGCTGCTCGTCGCCGCGCTTGGCCGGCTCGATGGCCAGGCCGAAGATCGGGGTCGGGAATTCGATCGGGCGCAGGTGAATCTGGTCCTCGTCGTGCGAGTCGTGCAGCACCGCGTCGTATACGATCTCTTCGACCTTCGCCACCGCGGCGATGTCCCCGGGCAGGGCCTTGTCCACCGGCACCGTCTCCTTGCCGCGCAGCATCAGCAGCTGGTTCACCTTGAACGGCTTGCGCCCGTCGCCGACGAACAGCTGGCTGTCGCGGGTGACGGTGCCCTGGTGCACGCGAAACACCCCCAGCTTGCCAACGAACGGATCGACGCTTACCTTGAACACGTGCGCGACCACGTGCTTGCCGGGATCGGGCTCGGTCTGGAACGGCCGGGCGTTGTCGCCTTCGCCCTTCAGGAACTGCGGCGGGTTGCCTTCGGCGGCGGTGGGCAGCAGATGCTCGAACACGTCCAGCAGTTCCTTCACCCCGGCCCCGGTGCGGGCCGAGACGAAGCAAATCGGCACCAGATGCCCCTCGCGCAGAGCCTGCTCGAAGGGGTCGTGCAGCTCGTGCGCGTCGATGTCGCCCTGCTCGAGGTAGCGGGCCATGAGGTCCTCGTTGACCTCGACCACTTGATCGACCAGCGCGCGATGGGCATCGGCCACGGAGGAGAAGTCGGACTCCCCGCCCGGGCTGAAGAAGCAGTCCACCACCCGGCTGCCGCCGCCGGCCGGCAGGTTGATGGGCAGGCACTCCTTGCCGAACGCTTCCTGGATCTGGCCGAGCAGCCTGGGCAGGTCAACGTTCTCGGCGTCGATCTTGTTGATCACCAGCAGGCGGCAGAGCCCTCGCTTCTGCGCCCAGCTCATCATGCGGCCGGTGGTCAGCTCCACACCGGTCTGAGCGTTGACCACGATCACCGCGGTCTCGACCGCCTCGAGGCTGCTCATCGCCGGGCCCAGGAAGTCGGGGTAGCCCGGGGTGTCGATCATGTGCACCCGGACGCCGCCGTGGTTGAAGTGCGCCACGGCGGCGTAGAGCGAATGCTGGTGCGTCTTCTCCAGCGGGTCGAAGTCGCACACGGTGTTGCCGCGCTGCACCGATCCGGCCGCGGCGATGGCGCCGGCCTGGTGCAGCAGGGCCTCGGCCAGCGTGGTCTTTCCACTGCCCGCATGCCCGACCAGCGCGAGCGTGCGGATCTCCTCCCTGGAGATGGTTCCCATGGTCTCCTCCGTGGGCGATTTTCTGGAAATGGGGCTCGACCGGCAGTATAGGAGCGCGGGCAGGCCCGCCACAAGCCGCTCTGCGGTGACCTGCTGGACCGCGGGCGTGGACGGCTGTCGGGGCGGCTGGGTGGTGCTGCTTGCCGGTTTTCGGGCATCCGAGGCGGCGCCGGTGCAGCTCGCCTGGCGCGTGTGCGCGCGCTTCGACGAGGTGCTCGCGCTCGACGAGCGGCCGGCGGCCGTCGCCGTGGACATGCCGATCGGCCTGCTCGAGCGTGCCGCGCCGGGTGGGCGCGCTTGCGATCGCGCGGCGCGAGGCCTGCTCGGCCGGCCGCGGGCGAGCAGCGTGTTCAGTCCGCCGACGCGACCGGCGTTGGTGAACGAGGGCTATGCCGACGCGATGGCCCGCAACGGCGCCGGCATGAGCAAGGAGGCGTACAACATCCTGCCAAAGATCCGCGAGCTGGACGCGCTGCTGACGCCGGACGCGCAGTCGCGCGTGTTCGAGGCGCACCCCGAGTTGGCGTTCGCGGCGCTGGCCGGTCACCCGATGCGTCACAACAAGAAAACGCCCGCTGGACGCCGCGAACGGCTGCGCTCCCTGCGCGCGGTGTTCGGCGCCGTGTTCCGCGACCCGTTGCGGGTGCGCTTGGAGCTGGGCATGCGCGCAGTCGCCCTGGACGACGTGATCGACGCCTACGCGCTGGCCCACGCGGCGCGACGCATCCAGACCGGGCGCGCGGCGCGGCTGCCGCAGGGGCCTGCGCCGGTCGATGCGCGGGGGCTGCGCATGGAGATCTGGTATTAGGCCTTGCTGCACCGCAAGAGGCGTGAACTTGCCCAGGATCGCGTAATGGCGGCACGGGCAGTGCTATTGTCACTCGGCGGACAGCTCTCAAGCTGACCCGCCTGGCAGACGAAAAACGAGATAGCGGCAGCACCACCACAACAAGGAGCGGCCCATGCGAGCCAAACTTCCGATCCTGGCAGCGGTGATGGCAGGCCTTGCGCTTCCCGCCGGCGCGCACGACCTGAGCTACGACGAGTGCGTGGAAGGCAGCGACTTCATCAAGCACGCGGCGATGTCGCGCGACTACGGCCTGTCCCGGGACGAGTTCATCGGGCGGCTGCATGGCGATCTGATGGCGATCCGGGCGTTCCCGCCGGAGCTGCGCTGGTTCGCGCAGGACGACGACGATGCCGCGCTGCTGGTGTCGCACTCCGAGCGCGTGTTCGACGAGCCGCGCGTGCCGCAGATCCACCAGACCGAGTTCTTCCAGGCCTGCCTCACCCGCATCGGCGAGCAGGCGCGAGCGGAGGAGTAACGGTCGGGCTGAACCACCCCGTCGCGTCGCGCGCGGCAACCCCTCGGTCAGCAGGGAAATCCAGCCGCTGCGCATTGACTTATACTGTCCGCGTAGGCCCTACACGTCTTACTACAACAAGGGGGAGCGACCATATGGACGTCAAGCTCACCCGGCGCCAGTTCTTCAAGGTCTGCGCCGCCGGGATGGGGACCTCCAGCCTCGGGGTGCTCGGCTTCGCGCCCAGCGCCGCGCTGGCGGAGGTCCGCGAGTTCAAGCTCGCCCGCGCCACCGAGACGCGCAACACCTGTCCGTACTGCTCGGTGGGCTGCGGCCTCATCATGTACAGCCTGGGTGACAAGGCGAAGAATGCCAAATCCGAGATCATCCACATCGAAGGCGACGCCGATCACCCGGTGAACCGCGGCACGCTGTGTCCGAAGGGCGCCGCGCTGCTCGACTTCGTGCACAGCCGCAACCGCCTGAAATACCCGGAAGTGCGCGCGCCCGGCTCGAACGAGTGGAAGCGCGTCTCCTGGGACGAGGCGTTCGACCGCATCGCGCGCCACATCAAGGACGACCGCGACCAGAATTTTCAGGCGAAGAACGCCGAGGGCGCGACCGTCAACCGCCTGCTCAGCTTGGGCATGCTGGCGGCCTCGGCGTCGTCCAACGAAACCGGCTACATCACTCACAAGTTCGCCCGCTCGCTCGGCTTACTGGCATTCGACAATCAAGCGCGTGTCTGACACGGACCTACGGTGGCAAGTCTTGCCCCTACGTTCGGTCGCGGCGCGATGACCAACAACTGGGTTGACATCAAGAATGCCAACCTGGTGCTGATCATGGGCGGCAACGCCGCCGAGGCCCACCC
>DATBMG010000128.1:0-2860 GCA_036554965.1 Burkholderiales bacterium | reverse complement strand
GGTGTACCTTCCTGCCATGCAACCGGCCGCCCGCCCCGTCGATCGCGCCCTCATCGATGCGACCGTTGAAGCCCTGCGCCGTCACGTGCCCTTCGACCGCATGGGGCACGAAGACCTGTCGTGGATGGTGTCGCGGTTGTCGCTGGTCTACTTTGCGCCGCAGACAGTCGTGCTCGCACCGGACGCCGGAGTGCCACAGCACTTCTTTATCGTGCGCCAGGGCAACATCGCGGGGCTCGGTCCCGACGACGTCACCCCACGCTGGCGGCTCACCGCAGGCGAGGTCTTTCCCTTGGGCGCCTTGCTGGCCAAGCGTGCCGTGACCAGCCTGTTCCGCGCCGAAACAGACACGTTCTGCTGGCGGCTGCCGGCTGCGGACTTCGAGACGCTGCTCTCGCGCAGCCCGCCGTTCCACGAGGCCTGCACGCGTCGCGTGGCGAGCCTGCTGGAGACCTCGCGCCGGCAGCTGCAGACCGAGTACGCCGCGAGCGCTGCGCGCGATCCGCTCAGCCAGCCGCTGGCGGCATTGCTGCGGGCTCCCGTGGTGTGCGCAGAGGACGAGACGCTGGCCACCGCGTTGGCCCGCATGCGCGATGCGCGGGCGGGATCGATCGTGGTGACCCGAGACGACGGCACCGCTGCCGGCATCTTCACCCTGCGCGATCTGCGCGATCGGGTAGCGGTGGAGGAGGTTGGACGCGAGCGGCCGATGCGCGAGGTGATGACGCGCAACCCCGTCAGCCTGCCGGCGGAGGCGCTGGCGCTGGAGGCGGCGCTGCTCATGGCGCGCCACGCCTTCCATCACATCGTCATCACCCGGGCGGGCAAGGTGGCCGGGGTGGTGTCCGAGAGCGACCTGTTCGCGCTGCGGCGGCTGGGCATGACGGGGGTCAGCGAGGCGATCCGTGCGGCCGGTTCGCTCGCCGAGTTGGTGCGCGCGGCGGCCGATGTGCGCACGCTCGCCGAGACCCTGGTGGCGCAGGGCGTGGCCGCGGAGCAGCTCACGCGCATCGTGTCCACGCTGAACGATCTGGTCACGGCCCGGCTGATCGAGCTGGAGTTCGGCGCCGCCGGCCTCGGCGCCGGAAACCTGTGCTGGATGGCGTTCGGGTCCGAGGGGCGGCACGAGCAGACGCTCGCCACCGATCAGGACAACGGCATCCTGTTCCCCGATCCGCCGGACGGTGACGCCGAGGCGCAGCGCGCCCGGTTGTTGCCGCTCGCCAGGCGCATCAACGACGGTCTGGCGGCCTGCGGCTTTCCCCTGTGCAAAGGCGGCGTGATGGCGAGCAATCCGCGCTGGTGCCTGAGCCTGTCGGAATGGAAGAGCACCTTCGCCGACTGGATGGACACGGCCGATGGACAGGCGCTGCTCAATGCCACGATTTTCTTCGACCTGCGCGGGTTGTGGGGGCGCAACGACCTCGCCGATGGTCTGCGCGCCTGGCTTGCACGTCACGTCCCGGACCGCTCGCTATTCCTGCGCCTGATGGCGGAGAACGCCCTGCGCAACGCGCCGCCGCTGGGCGTGCTGCGGGATTTCGCCGTGGAGCGGCACGCCGATGCGCAGGACTCGCTCGATCTGAAGCTCAACGGCGTGGCCCCGTTCGTCGATGCGGCGCGCATCCTGAGCCTGGCTGCGGGCGGTCAGCACACCGGCACGGTGGAGCGCCTGCGCGCCCTGGTGAGCCTTCGCCGGCTCGACGCCGCGGAGGTGGAGGCCTGGGTGGACGCTTTCCACTTCATCCAGATGCTGCGCCTCCGGCACCAGCAGCAGCGAATCGCGTCCGGCCATGCCCCGGACAACTTCCTGCAGCCCGACCGACTGAACGACCTCGAGCGCCGTATCCTCAAGGAAGCCTTCCGCCAGTCGCGCAAGCTGCAGGAGCGGCTGCGGCTCGATTTCCGGCTGTGAACCAGGATTGACGCCTGTGAGCCTGTTCGCGCGCTGGCTGCGACGCCTGCCGGAATCGGACGCCGCCGTCGTCGCACGCCGCGAGTGGGAACGACTGGTCTATCCGTCGCGCGGCACGTCTCTCGACACACTGCGCTTCGTCTGCGTGGACACCGAAACCAGCGGGCTGGACCCCAAGCGCGACCGGCTCATCTCGATCGGCGCCTGCGCCATCGACGCAGGTGGAATTCGCATCGGCGAAACCTTCTCGACCCTGCTGCGCCAGGACCAGCCCAGCAGCGCGGACAACGTGCTGATCCATGGCATCGGGCACGGCGCGCAGGCCGCGGGTGAGGCGCCCGAGCGGGCGTTGGCCGAGTACTTGCGCTTCGCGCGACGCGATGCGCTGGTGGGCTACCACACCCTGTTCGACCTGAGCGTACTGCAGCGCGCGGTGCGCCGCGCACTCGGAATCGCCTACCGACCCCCCTGCCTCGACCTGGCACTGCTGCTGCCGGCCCTCGACGCCAAGGGAGCCGGATGGCAACTCGATCAGTGGCTGGCGCTGTACGGGCTCCAGGCGTTCACGCGCCACCACGCGCTCGCCGATGGGATGGCGAGCGGCGAACTGTTCCTCATCGCGCTGCACAAGGCGCGCGCTCGCGGGTTACGCTCCCTGGGCGACCTCGTCCGCCTTCAGAAACAGCAACTCCATCTCATCCGCCTGGCGCGGCACTGAGCCGGTCCGCAGTCGGGAGGCCAGCGAACCCGGTCCGCCCCGAGCGCTCCGTCGAACGGGGGCCCTCCCCCGAGCACTCGTGCGCCGGTATACTGGCCCAGCCGCGGCCCGCCCCCGGACCGTCAGGCCACGAATACGCTGCCGCCAGGCGGCGATAACGACAAATGGGAGGAGAGCAATGCAGCTCACCGAGAAGCATCGGGAGTACTGGCATCGCAACCTGGTGA
>DATBMG010000112.1:0-7545 GCA_036554965.1 Burkholderiales bacterium | reverse complement strand
GGGCGGGCGCATCCCGCGCGGCGTGCTGATGGTGGGCAGCCCCGGCACCGGCAAGACGCTGCTGGCGAAGGCCATCGCCGGCGAGGCGAAGGTGCCGTTCTTCAGCATCTCGGGCTCGGATTTCGTGGAGATGTTCGTGGGTGTGGGCGCCGCGCGCGTGCGCGATATGTTCGACCAGGCCAAGAAGCACGCGCCCTGCATCGTGTTCATCGACGAGATCGACGCGGTCGGCCGCCAGCGCGGAGCGGGGCTCGGCGGCGGCAACGACGAGCGCGAGCAGACGCTCAACCAGCTGCTGGTGGAGATGGACGGCTTCGAGGGCAACTCCGGCGTGATCGTGATCGCCGCCACCAACCGGCCCGACGTGCTCGACCCGGCGCTGCTGCGCCCCGGGCGCTTCGACCGCCAGGTGGTGGTGCCGCTGCCCGACATCCGCGGGCGCGAGCAGATCCTCAACGTGCACATGCGCAAGGTGCCGGTCGCGCCCGACGTGCGCGCCGACATCATCGCGCGCGGCACCCCTGGTTTCTCGGGCGCCGATCTCGCCAACCTGGTGAACGAGGCGGCGCTGTTCGCCGCCCGCGGCAACAAGCGCCTGGTGGAGATGGACGATTTCGAGCGCGCAAAGGACAAGATCGTCATGGGCGCCGAGCGCCGCTCCATGGTGATGCCGGAGCACGAGCGCAGGAACACCGCCTACCACGAGTCCGGCCACGCTGTGGTGGCGAAGCTGCTCACCCGGACCGACCCGGTGCACAAGGTCACCATCATCCCACGCGGCCGGGCGCTCGGCGTGACCATGCAGCTGCCCGAGCAGGACCGCTACAGCATGGACCGCGAGCAGCTGCAGCAGAGCATTTCGGTGTTGTTCGGCGGGCGCATCGCCGAGGAGATCTTCATGGGGCAGATGACCACGGGGGCCTCCAACGACTTCGAGCGCGCCACCGAGATGGCGCGGCGCATGGTCACCCAGTGGGGTATGAGCGAGGCGCTCGGGCCGATGGTGTACGGCGAGAACGAAGGCGAGGTGTTCCTGGGCCGCTCGATCACCACCCACAAGAACGTGTCCGAGGCCACCATGCAGCAGGTGGACGCCGAGATCCGCCGCATCATCGACCAGCAGTACCGCCTCGCGCGCAAGCTGATCGAGGAGAACCGCGACAAGGTCGAGACCATGGCGAAGGCTCTGCTCGAGTGGGAAACCATCGACGCCGAGCAGATCGAAGACATCATGCAGGGCCGCCCGCCGCGCCCGCCGAAGCCGTCGCCGAGCGTGGCGCCGAGCCCGCGCGACAGCGGACCGAGCGCGCCCGCGCCGACCGGGACGCCGGCCCCCGAACCGAAGTGATGCAGGGGGCGCGCGCTCCCGCGGCTTCGCCCCGGCTGCGCTGCGGCCGCTTCTTGCTGCCGTTGACCCGCCCGCTCATCATGGGCGTGGTCAACATCACGCCCGACTCGTTTTCCGACGGCGGCCGCTTCCTGGATCCGGCCGCGGCCACCGAGCACGCCAACCGGCTGGCGGAGGAGGGCGCGGACATCCTCGATCTGGGCGCCGAATCGACGCGGCCCGGCGCCGTGCCGGTGTCTGCGGAGGCGGAGGCGGCGCGCGTGCTGCCAGTGCTCGACGCGGTACGCGGCTTGCCCTTGCCGATCTCGGTGGATACGCGCAAGCCCGAGACGATGCGCGCGGCGTTGAGCCACGGCGCGTCGATGATCAACGACATCGACGCCTTGCAGGCGCCCGGTGCTCTGGACGCGGTGCGCAGCTCGGATTGCGGACTGTGCCTGATGCACAAGCAGGGCGACCCGCAGACCATGCAAGTGGCGCCGGCATACACCGACGTGATGAGCGAAGTGAAGCAATTCCTCGCGCAGCGGGTCGCCGCCTGCGTCGCAGCCGGCATCGACCGTGAGCGGCTGGCGGTGGACCCGGGCTTCGGCTTCGGCAAGACCGCCGAGCACAATCTCGAGCTGCTGCGCCGGCTGGACGAGCTGGGGCAGCTCGGCATGCCGGTGCTCGCCGGACTGTCGCGCAAGACGACGCTGGGTAAGATAACCGGGCGCGCGGCGGGCGACCGCCTGGCGGCGAGCATCGCCGCGGCGCTGCTGGCGGTGCAGCGCGGCGCCGCCATCGTGCGCGTGCACGACGTGGCCGCCACGCGCGATGCGCTGCTGGTGCTGAGCGCCTTGCAGGAATCCGAACGTTGACCAGCGCGCACCGCCCGGCAGTCGAGGGGATCACCAAGGCCACGAGGGCTATTGCATTTGTTTCGCGTTCTTCGTGCCGTGCGTGTCCGCGGTGGTAAGACGGGTTGCAGCGCGACCAGTGGGAGCAGCGGCGATGAGCAGAAAGTACTTCGGGACCGACGGCGTGCGCGGCAAGGTGGGGGAGCCGCCGATCACCCCCGAGCTGGTGATGCATCTGGGATACGCCGCCGGCAAGGTGCTGGCGGGCGCGGACCGCCGCCCGCCGGGCAGTGAGCCGCCGGCGGTGCTGATCGGCAAGGACACGCGCATCTCCGGCTACATGCTGGAATCCGCGCTGCAGGCCGGCCTGTCGGCGGCCGGCGTGGACATCTACCTGTGCGGTCCCATGCCCACCCCGGCGGTGGCCTACCTGACGCGCGCGCTGCGGCTGTCCGCGGGCATCGTCATCAGCGCCTCGCACAACCTGTTCGAGGACAACGGCATCAAGTTCTTCTCCGCCGCCGGCGACAAGCTGCCCGACGCCACCGAGCATGAGATCGAGGCGCGCCTGAACGATCCCATCGTCACCGCCGCCTCGGCCCAGCTCGGCAAGGCACGCCGTATCAACGACGCCGCCGGCCGGTACATCGAGTTTTGCAAGAGCACGTTTCCCACCGACCTGGACTTGCGCGGCCTCAAGATCGTGGTGGACTGCGCGCACGGAGCGAGCTACCACATCGCACCGCACGTGTTTCACGAGCTCGGCGCGGACGTGGTGGCGATCGGCAACCAGCCCGACGGGCTCAACATCAACCTGGATTGTGGCGCCACCCGGCCGCAGGCGCTGATCGCGGCGGTGGCGGAGCACGGCGCCGATCTCGGCCTGGCGCTGGACGGCGACGGCGACCGGCTGCTGATGGCGGACGCTGCGGGCCGCACCTACGACGGCGACCAGCTGCTCTACGTCATCGCGCGCCGCCGCTTCGAAGACGGCGGGCTCCGCGGCGGCGTGGTGGGGACGCTGATGAGCAACTTCGGCCTGGAGCAGGCGCTCGTCGCCCTGACGGTGCCCTTCGCCCGCGCCCCCGTGGGCGACCGCTACGTGCTGGAGGAATTGCGCGCACGCGGGTGGCAGCTGGGCGGGGAGAACTCCGGCCACATCATCTGCCTGGACAAGCACACCACCGGCGATGGCATCGTCTCCGCGCTGCAGGTGCTGCACGCGATGCGCGCGAAGCGGCAGCCGCTGGCCGAACTGCTCGCCGGCCTGCGTTTGTATCCGCAGGTGCTGGTCAACGTGCGCGTGGAGCGCAGCGCGGACTTCCGCAAGAACCCCTTGGTGCAGGACGCCGTGCGCGAAGCGGAGGCGACGCTGAAGGGTCGTGGTCGGGTGCTGCTGCGGCCCTCGGGCACCGAGCCGGTGATCCGCGTCATGGTGGAAGGCGAAGCGGCCGACGAAGTGCAGGGCCTGGCGCAGAGCATCGCCGAGGCCATTCGCCAGCAGGCGGCAGCCTGAGGTCAAGCCCTCCACCACAGAGGACACGCTCTGTGTCCCCTGTGTTCAACGCGCCGTATGCAATGAAATCGTCACAATCGGGGCCTAGAATCGCGACGACCTGAGTTGCGCATTCTGCCGACAGGAGGACCCCGATGAAACTACCTGATCTCTCGCATATTGCTGTAGCCGCCGGCGCCGCTGCAACGATCGGCGCCTTATCGCTGCCGGCGCAGGCACAGCTGGTGAAGATCGATGGTTCCAGCACTGTGTTCCCGATCACCGAGGCGATGGCCGAGGATTTCCAGAAAGCCACCAAGGGCAAGGTGCGCGTGACGGTGGGCATCTCGGGCACCGGCGGCGGCTTCAAGAAGTTCTGCCGCGGCGAGACCGACATCTCGGACGCTTCGCGCCCGATCCTCAAGTCCGAGATGGAGGCGTGCAAGGCTGCAGGAGTGCAGTATTACGAGCTGCCGGTGGCGTACGACGCGCTCACGGTGGTGATCAATCCGAAGAACACCTGGATCAAGAGCCTGACCCCGGCCGAGTTGAAGAAGATGTGGGAGCCGGCCGCGCAAGGCAAGATCAAGAGCTGGAAGCAGGTCAACGCCGCCTGGCCCGATCAGCCGCTGAAGCTGTTCGGCGCCGGCGCCGACTCGGGCACCTTCGACTACTTCACCGAAGCGATCAACGGCAAATCCAAGGCGAGCCGCGGCGATTTCACTGCCAGCGAGGACGACAACGTCTTGGTGCAGGGCGTGTCGCGCGACGTCAACGCGCTGGGTTTCTTCGGCTTCGCGTACTACGTCGAGAACCAGGACAAGCTGACGGCGGTGCCGATCGCTCCGGAGCCGGGCAAAGCCGCGGTGGGGCCGTCCATGGACTCCGTGATCAACGGCAGCTACCAACCCTTGTCGCGGCCGATTTTCATCTACGTCAACGCGAAGTCGCTGGAGCGGCCCGAAGTGCAGCAGTTCGTCGAGTTCTACATGAAGAACGCCGATGCCCTGGTGCGCGAGGTGAAGTACGTGCCGCTGCCGGCCAAGGCTTACACCTACAACCTCGAGCACCTGGCCAAGAAGCAGCTCGGCACGAAGTTCGGCGGCGAAGCGAAAGTGGGGCTCACTATCGAAGATCTGATGAAGATGGAGGCGAAGCTCTAGACTTTCTCGACTTCAACGCATGCGAGAGGGGCGTTCGGGCCCCTCTCGTTGTTTGACGGACCGCCTGCCCGCCGCGCCTTCTGGTGTAAACTCGCAACCCGACAAGGCCCCATGCCTCCTCCCTCCGCCTCCTACACAGAAGGGCTCATCGCGGTGGCAGATCACGTGGTCAGCGATCGGTTGTCGAGAAAAAAGACCCGGCATCTGCGCGAGCGCCTGATCGAGTTCATCCTGTTCGGCGCGGCGGCCTTCTCGGTGGCGGTCACGGTGGGCATCGTGTACGTGCTGGTGTCCGAGTCGGCGTCGTTCTTCCAGCATGTCAGCATCATCGACTTTGTCACCGACACGCAGTGGACGCCGCTGTTCGACGACGCGCACTACGGCATCATGGTGCTGCTGTCGGGCACGCTGGTGAGCTCCGCGGTCGCGCTCGCGGTGGCGGTGCCGCTGGGCACCATCATCGCCATCTATTTGTCCGAGTTCGCGCCGTTCTCCGTGCGCGAGGCGGCCAAGCCCCTGCTCGAGCTGCTGTCCGGTGTGCCCACCGTGGTGTACGGCTACTTCGCGCTGCTGTTCGTCACGCCGCTGCTGCAGAAGCTGATCCCCGGGCTGCCCGGCTTCAACCTGCTGTCTGCGGGGCTGGTGATGGGCATCATGATCATCCCCTACGTGAGCTCGGTGAGCGAGGATGCAATGCGCGCGGTGCCGATGAGCATGCGCGAGGGCAGCTACGCGATGGGCGCCACGCGCTACCAGACCGCCATCCGGGTCGTAACACCCGCAGCCCTGTCCGGCATCACCGCCGCGTACATTCTGGGCATCTCGCGCGCGGTGGGCGAGACCATGATCCTGGCGGTGGCCGCGGGCATGCAGCCCAACCTCACCTGGAACCCGATGGAGCCGGCGGCTACGATCACTTCCTTCATCGTGCAGGTGGCCCTCGGCGATCTGCCGCATGGCAGCATCGGCTACCAAACCATCTTCGCCGCCGGCCTCACGCTGATGCTGATGACGCTGCTGTTCAACATCCTCGGCCACATCTTGACGCGGCGGTTCCGGCAGGTCTATTGATCGAGAGCGCGCGCATGGATCACATCACCGTCCAGGAGATGCGCGAGCTGATCGCGCGGCACAAACGCTGGGACTTGATGTTCGCGGCCGTGGGTCTGCTTTGCCTCGCCGTGGCCGCAGTCACGTTCACGGCGCTGGTGATCGACATGGCGCTGGACGGCGCGCCGCGCCTGTCGTGGGATTTCTTCACCAACTTCCCGTCGCGGCGGCCGGCGCAGGCCGGCATCCTGTCCGCGTGGGTGGGCAGCACGCTGGTGATGGTGGTGACGGCGGCGGCTGCGATTCCGGTGGGTGTGGCGAGCGCGGTATACCTCGAGGAGTACGCGCCCAAGAACTGGTTCACGGCGATCATCGAGATCAATATCACCAACCTCGCCGGCGTGCCGTCCATCGTCTACGGCCTGCTCGCGCTGGGGTTATTCGTGTACGCGTTCGGTCTCGGGCAGAGCATCCTGTCGGCGGGGCTCACGCTGGGCCTGCTCATCCTGCCGGTGGTCATCGTCGCCACCCGCGAGGCGATCCGCTCCATCCCGTCGATGATCCGCGAGGCGGCGTACGCGGTGGGCGCCACCAAGTGGCAGACCACACTCCACCACGTGTTGCCCTATGCGATGCCCGGCATCATGACCGGCGTGATCATCGGCATGGCGCGCGCGATCGGCGAAACGGCCCCGATCATCACCATCGGAGCGCTGACCTTCATCGCCTTCCTGCCGCCCGCACCGGTGACCGCGGATTTCCCCTTCCTGTCGTTCGAATGGCTGATGGCGCCGTTCACCGTGATGCCGATCCAGATGTTCAACTGGACCTCGCGGCCGGAGGCCGCCTTCCACCAGAACGCGGCCGCGGCCGGTCTGGTGCTGCTGCTCATGACCCTGTCCATGAACGCGCTCGCGATCTACATCCGCTACCAGCTGCGCAAGCGGATCAAGTGGTGAGGCCGCGGCAGGATGCAATCACAACCATGTCCACCGACGCGGAGAACCCGATGCCATCGGGCGCGATGACGATCAAGGCCGAAACCAAGGCGCTGAACTTCCACTACGGGCAGTATCACGCGCTGAAGAGCATCAGCATGCCGCTGTACGAGAAGAAGGTCACCGCGCTGATCGGCCCGTCGGGCTGCGGCAAGTCCACCTACCTGCGCTGCTTCAACCGCATGCACGACCTCTACCCCGGCAACCGCTACGAGGGCGAAATCAAGCTGTACCCGGACGACACCAATCTGCTGCACCCGCAGGTGGACCCGATCGAGGTGCGCATGCGCATCAGCATGGTGTTCCAGAAGCCCAACCCGTTTCCGAAATCGATCTACGAGAACGTCGCCTACGGCCTGCGCGTGCGCGGCGAACGCAAGGTGGCGGCGATCGACGAGAAGGTGGAGCAGGCGTTGCGCAGCGCCGCGCTGTGGGACGAGGTCAAGGACCGGCTCAAGCACCTGGCCTTCAACCTCTCCGGCGGACAGCAGCAACGCCTGTGCATCGCGCGGGCGCTCGCCACCGACCCCGAGATCCTGTTGTTCGACGAGCCGACCTCGGCGCTGGACCCGATCGCAACGGCGAGCATCGAGGAACTGATCGCCGATCTGAAGAGCAAGCTGACCATCCTGATCGTGACGCACAACATGCA
>DATBMG010000093.1:0-19790 GCA_036554965.1 Burkholderiales bacterium | reverse complement strand
TCGCGGTCGAGGCGGTTGCGCGTGATCTCGTCCAGCGCACCGAACGGCTCGTCCATCAGCAGCAGCCGCGGCTCGGTGACCAGGGCGCGGGCGATGGAGGCGCGCATCTGCATGCCGCCCGACAGCTCGCGCGGATAGACGCGCTCGAATTCGCCCAGGCCGACCAGCTCCAGCGCCGCGCGCACTCGGCGATCGGCCTCGGCGCGCGCGACGCTGGCCAGGTCCAGCGGCAGGCGCACATTGCGCGACACCGATGCCCAGGGCATGAGAGTCGGATGCTGGAACACGAAGGCCAGCCGGCGCGGCTCATCGCCGTCGCGCGCCTGCGTGATGGAGCCGGCGCTGGGCGCCAGCAGACCGGCGATCAGCCGCAGCAGCGTGCTCTTGCCGCAGCCCGACGGCCCCAGCAGCGTGACGAACTCGCCCGCGCGGATGTCGAGGTCGATGCGCTCGAGGGCGCGCACGCCGTTGGGGAAGACCTTCTGGACGCGCTCGAGGTGCACCCGCCTGGCCTTGCCGAGAGGTCGCTGCGAGCGGCCGGCGTCAGGCCGCCGGGGAGAGCGAGATGCCCAGCGCGGCCAGCCGCGGGCGGACGCGATCGGTGAGCAGGCCGATGCGGACGAGGTTGGCCACCATCGACGCGTGCATGTCGCGCCGGAAGTACTTGCGGTACACCGCATAGTCGTTGCGGGCGGCGGCGTCGCGGCGGTAGCTGCGGACCTCGTCGATCTGGGCGGCGGAGAATCCCAGGTCACGGTAAGCCTCGAGCGGGAAGAAGCCGGTCAGCACTTTTTCCAGCGCGAGGCAGGTGAAGTCCTCCATCTCGCGGCGTTCCGTCGCGCTGGCGTCCCGTACCACCGCCGGCAGGGACAGCATGCCGAAGCCCATGTGCCGCGACTCATCCTGGAGGATGCGCCCGCAGATCTCGCGGAGAACCGGGTCAGCGGCGGCCTGGCCCATCATCCTGAACATGGAGACGGCGAACGTCTCCGCCACCAGCTGCAGCGCGATCGTCTTGATGTACCAGCGCGGATCGGTGAGGATCGCATCGAACAGGAAGCGCTCGTTCTCCGGCATCGGATAGTGCAGCCCGCCCAGCCGGCTCTCGAGGTAGCGCTCCAGCACCTCGTTGTGGCGCGCCTCGTCGGCGACCTGGGTGGCCTGGAAGAACTTCTGATCGGTGCCGGCCACGATGTTCACCAGCTGGCTGCAGGCGAGCATGGCCCCCTGCTCGCCGTAGAGGAGCACCGACAGGCGCCAGGCGGCGATGCGCCGGTTGAGCTCGACGCGCTCGGCCTGCCCCAGCCGCTCCCAGATCGGACTGCCGTGGATGTCGATCAGCTCGTCGGCCAGCACGCGGCCGTCGTCCGTCTGCGGAGTGTCCCAGGCGATGTCGCGGGAGGCGTTCCACTGGTCGCGCTTGGCCTTCTCGTAGAGGCCGCGCATGTCTTCGGCCTGCACCGAGTAGTCGCACTCGAAGACCGTGTCGAAGCTGCTGCCGATCACACGCCGTTCCATGGGTGCCTCTCGGGAAATGGGGAGCTCACTGGTCGGAAGGGTCGGCGGCGAATCGCGCGTCGCGCCATGCGAGCGCGGCGCGCAATCCGTCCTTGCGGGCGATTTCCATGAACCGGCGCTTGTCCGGCGACCCGCGCGATTCGATGTCCAGGTCGATGTCGAGCGCGGTCCCGAGGGCCTCGCCCATGCCCTGGATCTCGTAGGTACGGTTGATCGCTTTCTTGGTCTGGCGCATCAGCTCGGGATCGATCGCCGCGATGCGCCGGGCCATCGCCAATGCCGCAGTGAGATGAGTGCCGTTGGGCACAACGCGATTGACGAGGCCGAGGCGCAGCGCCTCCCGTGCGCTCAGATTGTCGATGCCGTTGAAGATGATCTCCTTCGCTTGCTTCGGGCCGGCGATCCACGGCAGGATCATGGCGACGATCCCGGCGCCGAACTTGAGCTCCGGCTCGCCGAACACGGCGTTCTCCGCAGCGATCGTGATGTCGCACGCCATGGCGAGCTCGCACGCGCCCGCAAGGCAGTGTCCCTGCACCGCTGCGATGGTCGGCTTGGAGAGCGACCAGAAGCGCATGATCGCGCCAAAATCCTGGTCGAGGATCCTGCGCCAGTCGGCTGTGCCCGCCGGCTGTGCTTCCATCTGCTCCTTGAGATCGAAGCCCGACGAGAATGCCGCGCCAGCGCCGGCGACGACCAGCACGCGCACGTCGTCGTCGGCTTCCACGGCGTCGCACGCCCGGTTGATCTCCGCCAACATCGTACGGTTCATCGCGTTCAGCCGCTCCGGCCGGTTGAGCGTCAGCGTCGCGACGCGATCCGCCTTGGCGAAAAGAACCGTTTGCAGGTCCACGATCGATCCTCCGCTCATCGCGGCCAGCGCAGCGCGGTGCGGTCCAGCGTCCTCGCGCTCGGTCGGCCGAGCAGCGCCAGGCCGTTGTCGATCTCGCCGGCGAGCAGGCCGATCGCCTGCGCCACGCCGCGCTCCCCGGCGGCGGCCAGGCCGTAGAGAAAAGGGCGCCCGGCCATGCACGCGCGGGCGCCCAGGGCGAGCGCCTTGAGCACGTCGCCGCCACGGCGCACGCCGCCGTCGAGAATGACTTCCGCGCTGCCCTGCACCGCATCCACCACCGCGGGCAACACCGCGAGCGGCGAGGGCGCCCCGTCCAGCTGGCGCCCGCCGTGGTTGGAGACGATCAGCGCGTCCGCGCCGTGCTCAACCGCCAGGCGTGCGTCCTCGGGCGTGAGGATGCCCTTGATCGCGAGCTTGCCGCGCCAGCGCACGCGGCACCAATCGATGTCGCTCCAGTTGAGGGTGTAGTCGTATTGCTGCGTCGCGAAGCGCGCGATGTTGATGATGTCGTCGCCGTCCAGCGCGGTGCCGGCGAGGTTGGCGAAGGTCACGCGCGGGCCCAGGGCCACCCCGCGCAGCCAGCGCAGGCGGCGGGCCATGTCCAGCACGCTTGCCGGCGTCAGGCGCGGCGGCACGGTGAAGCCGTTGCGCACGTCGCGGTCGCGCGGCCCCTGCACCTTGGTGTCCACGGTGACCACCAGCACCCTGCAGCCGACGCGCGCCGCGCGCTGGAGCAGCCCTTCGTTGATGCCGCGGTCCTTGAACAGGTAAGTCTGGAACCAGAAAGGCAGCGTGCTGGCCTGTGCGACCTCTTCGATGCTGCAGGCGGCCATCTGGCTCATGCAATAGGGAATGCCGGCCTGCGCGGCGGCGCGCGCCAGCGCCAGTTCGCCCTTGCGCCACAGCAGCCCGGCCAACCCGGTGGGCGCGATGATCAGGGGCAGGGCGATGTCCTGCCCGAGCACGTGGGTGGAAGCGTCGCGCTGGGACACGTCGGTCAGCACTCGCGGCGCCAGCGCCACGCGCTGGAAGTCGCTGCAGTTGGCGCGCAGCGTCACCTCGTCCAAGGCGCCGCCGTCGACGAAGTCGAAGATGACCCGGGGCAGCCGGCGCCGGGCGATGCGGCGCAGATCTTCGATGCAGGCGACGGTCATGAGCTGCGCTAGGCCAACCCCAATTTCTGCGCCAGTCCGATGCGCTGGATCTTGCCGGTGGCGCCCTTGGGCAGCTCCGCCAGGATGAGGATCTTGCGCGGCACTTTGAAATCGGCCAGGTGCTGCGCCACGAATTCGCACAGCGCCCGCTCGTCGGCCTGCGCCCCTTCGCGCAGCACCACCGCAGCGGCGACGTCCTCGCCGAGCTTGTCGTGGGGTACGGCGAAGGTCACGCACTGCTGCACCGCCGGGTGGTCGAGCAGCACCTCGTCCACCTCCCGCGGCGAGATCTTCTCCCCGCCGCGGTTGATGATCTCCTTCAGCCGGCCGGTGATGGTGAAGTAGCCCTCCGCGTCCATCACGCCCTGATCTCCGGTGCGAAACCAGCCCGCGGTGAAGGCTTCGGCATTGGCCTTGAGGTTGTTCTCGTAGCCCGCCGTGACGTTCTCCCCGCGAATGGCAATTTCCCCCGTGGCGCCCGCCGGCAGCACTTTGCCCTCGACATCCAGCACGCACATGTCGGGGCCCGCCGCGATGCCGACCGTGCCGGGCTTGCGCTCGGCCGGCGGCAGCGGGTTGCTCGCCATCTGGTGTGCGGCTTCCGTCATGCCGTAGGACTCGATCACGGGCGCGCCGAACACCTGCTCCAGTTCCTTGATGATCTGCGGCGCGAGCGACGAGGACGAGGAGCGGATGAACCGCAGCGGGTTGGCTGCGATCACCTCCGCACTCCGGCCGGCCCGGGCGAGGATCGCCTGATGCATGGTGGGCACGGCGGTGTACCAGGTGGGGCGCGCCTCGGCCATCCAGCCGAAGAACTTCAGCGCGTTGAACCCCGGCGTGCAGCACACCTGCCCGCCGGCCGACAACGGCGCGAGCGTGGCGGCGACCAGACCGTGAATGTGGAACAGCGGCATGATGTTCAAGCCGCGGTCGGCGGCGGTGAGCGCTAGCGTCCGGCGCACGTTGCGCGCCGAGGCGCACAGGTTGCGCTGGCTGAGCGGCACGATCTTCGGGCGCGACGTCGTCCCGGAAGTGTGCAGCACCAGCGCGATGTCCCCCGGCGCAGCCG
This sequence comes from Burkholderiales bacterium, assembly GCA_036554965.1. GTDB lineage: Bacteria > Pseudomonadota > Gammaproteobacteria > Burkholderiales > SHXO01 > SHXO01. Next base: position 15,193 of record DATBMG010000093.1, on the reverse strand, counting down.
GTCCGGGCGACCGCGCCGGTTTCGGTTGCATGGAGTCCGGGAACTCGAGCGCGAAGGCGCCGGCGCCCAGCTCCGGCTGCGGCACCAAGCGCACGACCGGGACGCCGAGCTTCTGCGCCACTTCCAGGGCCGGGGAGGGGCGGCCGCGCTCGGCCATCAGGATCTTGGCCCCGAGGTCGCGCAGGTAGAACTCGAACTCCTCGGCCCGGTAAGCGGGGTTGAGCGGTGCCGCCGTGGCGCCGGCCGCGACGCAGACGAAGGCCGCCGCCATCTCCGGGCCGTTGTCGAGCACGATGGCGACGCGGTCGTCTCGGCCGATGCCCCTGGCGTTGAGCGCGGCGACGGTGCGCGCGACCAGTGCCCGCAGCGCGCCGAAAGTGAGGGGCACTCCGCCGGGTGCGCTCAGGGCTACGCCATCTGCCGCGCCTGCCTCCAGCAGTCCGATCACGGTTGCAGCTGAGTTGCTCATTCGACTCCTTTCCCGCGGCGAATTATCGACTTCGCCTCGATCGCGCGCAAGGAGATCCGGGTTCTGAGATGATGGCGTTTCACGTACTTCAGTCATGGGAACACGATGCGGATCGAGGTGATTCCGGCCGGTGGAACGCTCGGTGCCACGATCGAGGGTATGGACCTCGCCGCCGCGTCCGGGACGGATGTCGATGCGTTGATCGACGCGCTCGGACGACACGGCGTGCTGCGTTTCCCGCGGCAGCGCCTCTCGGCAACCGATCTCAAGAACTTCAGCGCGCAGCTGGGAGAGCTGGAGATCAACGTGGCGGGAACGTTCCAGGAACCCGGGCATCCGCAGGTGATGATTCTGTCCAACATCGTCGAGAACGGGCAGCCGATCGGCCTTCCCGACGCCGGCCAGGGTTGGCATGCGGACATGTCCTACAGCCGGGTCGTCGCATTCGCCAACGTGCTCTACGCCGTCAAGGTCCCGCAGCGCGACGGCCGGCCGCTGGGGGCAACCGAGTTCTGCGATATGTGCGCCGCGTACGACGACCTGCCGGACGAAACCAAGCGGCAGCTGGAAGGAAAGACGGCGCTGCACGACTTCAACAAATTCTGGGAGATGATGCGGCGCCGCCCCGGTAGCACCCGGCCGCCGCTCACGGAGGCGCAGCGCAAGACGAAGCCGCCCGTGTCCCATCCCGTCGTCCTGATCCATCCGATCAGCAAGCGCAAGGCGTTGTATGCGAACCCGGGCTATACCACGCGCATCGATGGGTTGGCGGAAGCGGAAAGCGATCGGATCCTTGAGTTCCTGTTCGCGCATCAGACTCGGGACGCGTACCGCTATGTATTCCACTGGCAGGTGGGCGATGTCCTGGTATGGGACAACCTGCGCGTGATTCACCAGGCAGTGGCCGACTACGGGCCGGACGAGCATCGCCTGATGAAGCGCTGCCAGGTCATGGCCACGCGGTTTTCCCCAGGCTGAGCGCCCCCGAGCTGAGAGCATGGCGACGCTGTCGTCTACCTTGATCCTCGTCGGGCTGACGATTGCGGCTGGCACCGCCTGGGCGCAGACCTACCCCAGTCAGCCGATCCGGATCATCGTCCCGTTCGGCCCGGGAAGCGGCAGCGACATCGTCGGCCGCCGGCTCGGGATCTATCTGCAGGAGCGCTGGAAACAGCCCGTCATCATCGACAACCGGCCCGGCGCGCAGGGGATGATCGGCACCGAAGCGCTGAGAAGCGCTCCCGCCGACGGCTACACGTTGGCGATGTCGACCAATTCCACACACGCCGCCGCACCGCACCTGATCAAGAACCTGCCGTACGATCCGATCGCGGACTTCGAACACATCGCTCTGATCGGCATCACCGGGTCGGTGGTGCTGGTGCGCCGCGACAGCCGGTTCAAGTCGATTCCGGAGCTGGCGGCATATGCCATGGCGCATCCCGGGCAGGTGTTCTTCGGCCACGCCGATACGATCTCCCAGATTCCCGGGGAACTGTTGCGCGCAGCCGCAAAGCTTCCCGTCGAAGGCGTCGCGTACAAGACGAGCGCCAACGTGATCGTCGATCTGATCGGGGGTCAGATCCAGTTCGCCTTCTTCAACTACATGACCGGCGCCGCGCAGGCCGCGAGCGGGCGGCTCGTGCCGATCGCCATCACCGAATCCAGGCGTAATTCGCGCTGGCCCGCGGTCCCCACCTTGAGCGAAACCTATCCCGGCCTCGAAGTCACTGCCTTCGTCGGCGTTTCCGCTCCGCACGGTGTCCCGCCGCAGATCGTGGCCAAGCTCCATCGCGCCATCCGGGAGGCGCAGGAGGACCGCGGGCTCAAAGAGCCGCTCGAGAGCGTGGGGCTCACCTTCGTGCCGCTGCCGCTCGGTGGATACCGCAGCTTCATCCTGAAAGAGATGGAGCGGTGGCGCGAGCACGTGAAGACGGCGGGCCTGGTCGCGCGCTAGCCCCGCCCAATCGACAATCTGGCGTGCGCTGCATTCAGGGTCTGCGCGAGCAGGCCGGCACAGGCATACACCGCACTGATGTGAGGAGTCGGCGTCTGCGTCAGCGCGCCCAGCTCCACGACCGATCCCAGCAGGGCTTCGATCTCGATCGGCCGGCCCTGCTCGACGTCCTGCAGCATCGACGTCTTGTGCGCGCCCACCTTCTCCGCGCCCGCGATCCTGCGTTCGATCGACACGCGGAACGTCACGCCCAGCTTGTTGGCGATGGCCTCGGCCTCGCGCATCATCTGTGCAGCGAGGTCGCGGGTGAGCGGGAATCGGCAGATGTCCACCAGGGTGGCGTGGGTCAAGGCGCTGATCGGGTTGAAGCTCAGGTTGCCCCACAGCTTGAGCCAGATCTCGCTGCGGATGTCGGCGATCACCGGCGCCTTGAACCCGGCCTTGGTCAGGCTGCCCGAGATGGCCTGCACGCGCGCACTAGTCGATCCGTCCAGCTCCCCCAGCGTGAAGCGGTTGCCCTCCACCACCTGTACCACGCCCGGGGCGATCAGGTTGGCCGCCGGGTAGACGACGCTGCCGATGATGCGCGCCGGGTCGATGTGACGGCCGATGCTGCCGTCGGGATCGGCGCTGCGCACCGCAGTGCCTTCGTATTGTCCGCCGTGCCTGTGGAAATACCACCACGGGATGCCGTTTTGCATGGTGACGATGGCGGTGTCGGCATGGCACAAGTGCCGCAGCTCGGGCGCTATGGCCGCCACTTGATGCGCCTTTACGGTGAGCAGGACAGTATCCTGCGCGCCGGCCTCGGCCGGCTTCTCCACAGCGCGCGCTCCGACGCTGCGCGCCTCGGCGCCGTCCTCACCGATCAGCCGCATGCCCTCGGCGCGGATCGCCGCCAGGTTGGCGCCGCGCGCGATGAAGACGACTTCCTCGCCGGCGGCCGACAGCCTGGCCCCGAGATATCCGCCGATGGCACCGGCGCCGACAACCGCGATTCGCATGGTTCGAGTCACACCTATAATTGACCGCGCTGCGAATTATAGACATGCCCTCGATGCATCGGATTTCGCTGGCCGCCGTTGTCCTTCTGTTTGGCTGCACCACGGCGCACGCCGCAGGCGAGGCGGCGCACATCATCCAGGCGCGCGCCGGGCAGCTCGCCAACGGCGGCGAGGTGCGCGTCCACGGCGCGTCGATCGCCTCCACCGTGGTGCTGCCGGCGTTCTACGAGCGGCGCGGGTTCGAGCCGGCCTGGATCAATGCGCGCAACGTCGACGCTCTGCTGGCTGCGATCCGCGACAGCACAGCCGATGGGCTGCAGCCCGAGGACTATCACCTGTCCGCGCTGGAGGCGCTGCGCGGCGCGCCGGACGGACCGGTGCGCGATGCCGACTTCGACCTGCTCGCCACCGACGCCCTGGTGCGACTGGGCTACCACCTGCGCTTTGGCAAGGTGGACATGGCGCGCATCGACCCGTACTGGAATTTCCGGCGCGACTACGAAGCGGTCCTGCTCCTTGCACCGACCGTCGCGATCCAGGAAACGCTGGACCAGCATCGCATCGGCGAGGCTCTCGACGTGCTGCGTCCCGGTCATCCGCTGTACGCGGCGCTGCGCAACGCGCTGCAGCGCTATCGCGAGATCGAGGCCGCCGGCGGATGGGAGGCGATTCCCGCCGGCGCGATGCTCAGGCCCGGCGCGGCGGACCCGCGGGTGCCGGCGCTGCGGGCGCGGCTCGCGGCGGAAGGCGATCTGTCCGAGCCCGACGTCGAGTCCGGCGAGGTGTATGGCGCCGCGCTGCAATCCGCGGTGAAGCGCTTCCAGGAACGTCACGGACTGACGCCCGATGCATTGGTCGGCAGCAGGACGCAGCGTGCGCTCAACGTGCCGGTGGCGAGGCGCATCGATCAGCTGCGCCTGTCGCTGGAGCGCAGCCGGCTGCTGATGCACGACCTGCCGGAGCGCTTCGTGGTGGTCAACGTGCCCGGTTACCGCGTCTATTACGTGGAGGCCGGCGCGGTGCGCTTCGCCTCCGACGTGGTGGTCGGCAAGGTGATGGCCAGGACGCCGATCTTCCGCGCCGAGATGACGCACCTGGTGATCAACCCGTCCTGGACCATACCCCCGATCGTGATGAAAACCGAGATCCTTCCGGGCCTGGAAAAGGACCCCGACTACCTGGCGCGCAACGGCCTGCAGCGGGTCGACGGGCAGGTGGTGCAGCCGCCCGGCCCGAACAACGCGCTGGGCCGCATCAAGCTGATGTTTCCCAATCCGCATTACGTCTTCCTGCACGACACTCCGCGCAAGGAGCTGTTCGGCCGGCGCGACCGCACCTTCAGCAGCGGCTGCGTGCGCGTGGAGGATGCGTTCGGCCTGGCCGAGGCGGTGATCGGCGATCCGCTGCGCTGGTCGCGCGCCAAGCTGCTGGAAGCGGCCGACGCCGGCGAAACGCAGATCATCAAGCTCGAGCGGCGCGTGCCGGTGCTGCTCGCCTACTGGACCGCCGGCGTCGCCGCGGACGGGCGCGTGGTGTTCTACGAGGACGTCTACGGGCGCGATGCGGCCGAGCTGCAGGCGCTGGACGCGCCGTTTGCGTTCCACGAGAAGGCCGTCTCGGCAGCGCGCGGGCGCTGATCCGCGGCGCCGGCTCATCTCCTCCGATTGCGCCCAGCCGCATCCGGGCGGGCGATGCTTCCCAGCACCACGCCGGTGATGTGCCGCAGCCAGCGCTCGCGCTGCACCGGGGCCATCAGGTCGAAGCCGAGGAAGCGCGACAGCGTATAGCGGTTCGACAGGTAGAAGTAAGCCAGCGCCGCCACCGTCATGTAGAGCTGCACCGGGTCGGCGCTGCGCCGGAACTTGCCTTGCGCCTTGCCGCGCGCGAGCAGGTCGGTGAGGATGGACAGCAGCGGAAAGGACAGCGACTGCACGCGCCGCGACTTGCGCACGTGCTGGCCCCGGTACAGGTTCTCGCTGTTCAACAGCCGGATGAACTCGGGGTGCTCGAGGTAGTAGTTCCAGGTGAAGGCCACCAGCGCGCGCATGCCCCGCACCGGCTCCGCGTCGGCGAGCTGCAGCCGCTGCTCGGCGGCGCCCAGCTTCTCGTAGGCGTCCTCCAGTACGGCGCGGAACAACCCCTCCTTGCTGCCGAAGTAGTAGTACAGCATGCGGTCCACGGTGGCGGCGCTGCGGCTGATGCGCTCCACCCGCGCACCGCCATACCCGGCGGTCGCGAACTCCGCGGTAGCGGCCTCCAGGATGCGCTGCCGCATGGCCTGCGGATCGCGCACGCGCGCTGCCGGCTTGCGCGCTGCGCCGGGGCGGAGCCGACCGTCTGGGGATCGCGCGCGTCTCCCGGGGCGGGCTGGGCCGCGTGCCGCCAACGCCTCAGCGCTCCAGGTATTGCAGCTTGTCCTTCACGTCCTTCCACTCATCCGCGTCGGAGGGCGCTTCCTTCTTGTCGGTGATGGTGGGGAAGGTCTTGGCGAGTTCGGCGTTGATCTCGACGAACTTGAGCTGGTCCTGCGGCAGGTCCACGTCGGCGTAGATGGCGTTCACCGGGCACTCCGGGATGCACACCGCGCAGTCGATGCACTCGTCGGGATCGATGATCAGCATGTTCGGGCCTTCCTTGAAGCAGTCCACCGGACAGACGTCGACGCAGTCGGTGTACTTGCACTTGATGCAGGCCTCGGTGACGACATGGGTCATGGATGCTCCTGGATTTCCCACGCGGGATTTCCATCGCCCTACGCGGGATTTCCATCACCCCACGCGGGATTTCTATCACCGCAAGCGGGAATTCTATCGCCCCGGGCCCGGCCCGGCGTGCGAGTAAAGCGTTTTCTTCATACAATGGAGCAACCGCTCCATAGCGGGGTACGCGCCTTGCTTTCCAGGTGGTCATGAGGCGTCCCCGCGGGGCGAAAGCATAGCAGGACGGCCGGTCTTCCGGCATCGTCCCCCCGCCCGGCTGGCCCGAGGAGAGCCGTGTCCGAATCGCACTATCTGCAGCCTTCCGTGCTCGACGACGCGCTGGCGGCGCTCGCCACGCGACCGTGGGCGGTGCTGGCGGGCGGCACCGACTTCTACGCCGCCCGGGTGGGTCGGCCCATCCGCGAAGCGATCCTGGACATCAGCCGCCTGACGCCGTTGCGCGGTATCGCGCAGGAGGCTGGCGGCTGGCGCATCGGCGCCCTGACCACATGGACCGACGTCCTGCGCCGGCCCCTGCCGCCGCTGTTCGACGGCCTGAAGCAGGCAGCGCGCGAGGTCGGCGGCGTCCAGACCCAGAACGCGGGCACCGTGGCTGGCAACCTGTGCAACGCCTCGCCCGCCGCCGACGGCGTCCCAGCCCTGATGAGCCTGTCGGCGGAGGTGGAGCTTGCTTCCACGCGCGGGGTGCGCCGTCTGCCGCTGACGGACTTCGTCACCGGCAACCGCGCCACGCAGCGCCGGCCGGACGAGCTGGTGACCGCGATACTCGTGCCGGCGCGAAGCGAACGCGCGCGTTCGAGGTTCGTGAAGCTCGGCGCGCGCCGCTACCTGGTGATCTCGATTGCGATGGCGGCGGTGACGCTGGATGCGGGAGAGGACGGCAGGGTCGCTCACGCGGGCGTCGCCGTGGGCGCGTGCTCCCCCGTGGCGCGCCGGATCGCCGCGCTCGAAGCGCGGCTCATCGGGCGGGTGTTGAACGCGGAGCTGGCGGATCTGGTACGCCCGGCGGATTTGGGCGAGCTCTCGCCCATCTCCGACGTGCGCGGCACGGCCGCGTATCGGCGCGAGGCCGCATTGATCCTGATCCGGCGCGCGCTGCGGGAGCTGGCCGATGAATGATCTGACCCGCCCGCAGCCCGGCCTGGCTCCGGAGCCGCCGGCGGAGGCGATCCGCTTCGAGCTGAACGGCCGGCCCTGTGCAATCTCCAGCCCGCCCGCTGCGCGCCTGTCCGACGCATTGCGCGACGAGCTCGGGTTGACCGGGACCAAAGTCGGATGCAGCGCGGGGGATTGCGGCGCCTGTACGGTGCTGCTGGATGGCGAGCAGGTCTGCTCCTGCCTGGTGGCCGCCGCGCAGGTGCGCGGACGGCGCGTGACCACGGTCGAGGGTCTGGCGCAGGCGGGACGGTTGACGCGGTTGCAGCGGGCATTCCTGGCGCACGGTGCCGCGCAATGCGGCATCTGCACTCCCGGGATGCTGATGGCGGCAGCCGACGTGCTGGCGCGCACCCCGGTGCCCACGGAGCAGGACGTGCTCGACGGGCTGGCCGGCGTGCTGTGTCGCTGCACCGGCTATCGCAAGATCGTGGAGGCGGTGCTGTCGAGCGCAGGTGCAGACATCGACAGTCCGCAACCCGCTGCGGGCGCGGCCGTGGGCAGCCGCGTTGCCAAACCGGACGGCCCGCAGAAAGTCACCGGCGCCGAGACGTACGGCGCCGACCGGGTGCCGAAGGGCGCTCTGTGGCTGCGCGTAATCCGCGCGCCCCACGCCCGTGCGCGCTTCCGGCTGGGCGACCTGCAACCGCTCAAGGATGCGCATCCGGGACTCGCCGCCGTGTTCACGGCGCGCGACGTGCCGGTCAACAGCTTCGGCATCTTCCCCCAGGTGAAGGACCAGCCGGTGCTGGCCGACGGCGAGGTGCGCTTCTGCGGCGAGGCGGTGGCGGCCCTGGTGGGCGACTACGACGCCGTCATAGCGATCGAGGAGCACGAGGTGCCGATCGAATGGACGCCGGAGACGCCGCTCGCGGACGTGGACGCCGCGCTTGCGGCGCAGGGGCGCCCCCTGCACGCGTTCGCGCCCGACAACGTGCTGATCCGCGGGCGCGTGGTCAAGGGCGACGTGGAGGCGGCACTGGCCACGTCGGTGCACGTGGCGGAAGGCGAGTTCACCACCAGCTACGTGGAGCATGCCTACATCGAGCCCGAAGCCGGCTACGCCGAACGCGTGCCTGCCGGCGGCGGCGACCGGCTGCGGATCTTCGCCTGCACCCAGACCCCGTACATGGATCGCGACGAGGTCGCGCGCGTGCTCGGTCTGCGCGCGGAGCAGGTGCACATCGTGCCCTCGGCGGTGGGCGGCGGCTTCGGCGGCAAGCTGGACATCGCACTGCAACCGCTGCTGGCGCTTGCCGCGTGGAAGCTGAGTCGTCCGGTTCGCTGCGTGTACACACGGCCCGAGTCCATGCTGTCCACCACCAAGCGTCATCCCGGGCGCATGCGCGCGCGCTTCGCGTGCGACGCGAACGGCCGGCTCACCGCCGCCGACTTCCTGGGCGACTTCAACACCGGCGCTTATGCCTCGTGGGGCAATACGGTGGCCAACCGAGTGCCGATCCACGCCTCGGGGCCCTATCTGGTGCCCAATGTGCGCGCGCTCACGCGCGCGGTGTATACCAACGGACCCATCGCCGGCGCGTTCCGCGGTTTCGGCGTGCCGCAGTCCACCATCGTGCACGAGGCTCTGCTGGACGAGCTGGCCGAGAAGGTCAGCATGGACCGCCTGGAGCTGCGCCTGCTCAATGCGATTCGCGCCGGGCAGGCAACCGCCACCGGGCAGGTGCTGCGCGCCAGCGCCGGGCTCGCCGAATGCCTGCGGCGGCTCGAGCCCGCCTGGCAGGCGTCGTTGTCCGCCGTGGCCGGCTTCAACGCCTGCCACCACGCATTGAGCGGCTCGCGCCGGGGCAGGCGCAGGGGTGCGGGGCTGGCTTGCATGTGGTACGGCATCGGCAACACCGTGATCGCGAACCCGTCCACCATGCGCGTCGGACTGCGGGGTAACGGGCGCCTGTTCCTGTACAACGGCGCGGTGGACATCGGCCAGGGCTCGAACACCGTCCTGCCGCAGATCTGCGCCGACGCCGTTGGGCTGCCGCTGGCGTTGTTCGACCAGGTGATGGGCGACACCGATCTGACGGCGGACGCCGGCAAGTCCTCGGCCTCGCGGCAGACCTTCGTGTCGGGCAACGCCGCGCGCGGCGCCGGCGCGGCGCTGCGCGGCAAGCTGCTGGCGCGGCTGGGCGCCTCAGTGCAGGCGCAGCTGCGCATCGTCGGCACGCAACTGGTGGCGCTCGACCGCGGGACCCAGAAGCGCCTCGACCTGGCCGCGCTGGAAGCCGACCAGAACGGGGACGTCGAGGTAGGCGAGGGCTATTTCGACCCCCCCACCACGCCGCTGGATCGCGACGGCCAGGGTGCCCCCTACGCGACCTACGGTTTCGCCGCGCAGATGGCGGAAGTGGAAGTCGACCTGGAGCTGGGGACGGTGCAAGTGCTCAAGGTGCACGCCGCGCACGACGTGGGGTGCGCCATCAACCCGACCCAGGTGGAGGGGCAGATCCACGGCGGCATCGCCCAGGGGCTGGGCATGGCGCTGATGGAGGAGTACGTCGCCGGCAAGAGCGATAACCTGCACGACTATCTCATCCCCACCATCGGCGACATTCCGCCGATCGTGGTGCACATCGTCGAAGACGCCGAGCCGCTGGGTCCGTTCGGCGCCAAGGGCGTGGGCGAGCCCGCCTTGATCGCCACCGCTCCCGCCATCCTCAACGCCATCCACCACGCCACCGGTGTGCGCATCACCCACGTGCCCGCCACGCCGGACCGGGTGCGCAAAGCCATCGCCGAGCAGGCGCGATGAGCGAGCCGGCCGCAGCGCCGACCGAGAAGCGGGTGGCCGCGGGCAAGATCGAGTGCGACGCCTGCCCGGTGCTGTGCCAGATCAGCCCCGGGCGCACCGGCGCCTGCGACCGCTGGGGCAACTTCAACGGCAAGCTCACGCGTGTGGACCCGGTGGTGCTGTTCCAGAAGGTGAGCGCACAGGCGGGCGCCATCACCGGGTTCCTGGAGAACAAGGACTGGGACGGCAGCCCGATCGCGGATTCACCGGTGTTCGTGTCCGGGGTGGGCTCCGGCACCACCTATCCCGACTACAAGCCGGCGCCGTTCATCGTGGCATCCAGGCACGATGGCGTCGACATGGTGACCGTGGTCACCGAAGGCATCTTCAGCTACTGCAGCTTCAAGGTGAAGATCGACACCGACCGCTGGATCGGCCCGGAGCAGGCCAGCGTGCGCTGCAGGGGCGAAGCCGTCGGCCACGTCACCACCATCGAGTACGGCTCGCAGATGCTGTCGCTGGGCGGCGTGCATCACCTCACTGGCGGCAGCAAGAAGGAAGGCCGCGTCACCTGCGACATGATGATGGACCTGGGCAACAAGAAGGCGGTCGAGCTGCAGGTGGAGGGCGGGGCGAGCCTCGTGCTGCAGGCCGGCCGCGCGCCGGTGGTCAACGGCGTGGAGGAGCGTCGCATGCGGGTAGGCTGCGGCTCGGCGACCATCGGCATCTTCGCCAAGCAGTGGCACGGGCACGTGGATGAGGTGGTGGTGGTGGACGACCACATCACCGGCGTGCTCACCGAGCACCAGGCCGGCCGCTTTCTCGACATGCCGCCGTCCGGCATCAAGATCAGAGGGCGCAAGTCGACCCCGGGACGCTACTTCCAGGTCGCCAATCCCGGCACCGGCTGGGGCGGCACCGACATCACCGAGCCGCTTACCATCGTCACCGGTTTCGACCCGAAGGTCGCCCGCCCCGGAGAGCGCATCCTGATGGTCTCGACCACCGGCGAGGATGCCGCTTACTTCGTGCTCGACGAACAGCTGCGCCCGGCGCCGGCGCCGATGCCCGACGCGGTGCGCAAGGTGGTGGAGCGCATCGGCGAGAACTGCGAGCCGGCCCTGACCACGGTGCTGTTCCTGGCCGGCGCCGGCGGCAGCCTGCGCGCCGGCGTGACCGAGAACCCGGTGCAGTTGACGCGCTCGGTCAAGGACCTGCTGGTGCGCGTGACTTGCGGCGGGGCGCCGGTATACGTGTGGCCCGGCGGAGGCATCACCGTGATGGTGGACGTCACGCGCATGCCGGACAACTCCTTCGGCTGGGTGCCTACCCCCGCCATCGTCGCGCCGATCGAGTTCTCGATGCGCCTGGTGGATTACGCCGCGCTCGGCGGCCACATGGACCGGGTGCGGACCATCGACGACGTGCTGCGCCAGGAGCGCGTGCGCGTGGTGGGCTGGGATGGGATCAACCCGTGGCCGGTGGGGACGTGAGGTGCACGCAGCGCGCGCCGCTGTCCGATGGCCGCTGGCACTTCCAACATGGCCCCATCGATCTGATCATCGACGCTGACGGTGACCCGCGGTCGGTATCGCAAGCGCTGGAAGCAGCATGGCAGCGCTTCGAAACCATCCTCGGAGAGCTGGTCGGCGAGCTGCGGCTGTTGCGCTCCCCGGTCGAGCAGGCGCAAGGCGTACGAGGTGGCGTCGCGCGCCGCATGCTGGCCGCATGCTGGCCGCACCGCGAGCGCTTCATCACGCCCATGGCCGCGGTGGCGGGCGCGGTGGCGGACGAGCTGATCGAGTGCTTCGGTGCGCAAGCGGGCGTGCGCCGCGCGTACGTGAACAACGGCGGCGATATCGCTCTGCACCTCGCCCCCGGGCAATGCTATCGGGTCGGCCTGTTCGCCGACCTCGGCCGCAGCGCGCGGCACAAGCCGCTCAACCTGGACGGCCGGTTCGAGGTGACGGCGGCGCTGCCGGTGCGCGGCGTGGCGACCAGCGGCTGGCGCGGGCGCAGCTTCAGCCTGGGCATCGCCGACAGCGTCACGGTGCTGGCGCACACCGCCGCGCAAGCGGACGCGGCCGCCACCATGATCGCCAACGCGGTGACCGTGGACGATGAGGCCATCGTGCGCCGACCCGCGAACAGCCTCAAGGACGACACCGATCTCGGCGACCGGCCGGTTACCGTGGAAGTTGGTACCCTATCGCCCGGGCGCGTAGCTTGCGCGCTGGAAGCAGGCGCCGGCCACGCCCACGGTCTGCTGGAGCGCGAAGTGATTTGGGCGGCGTGGCTGTGGCTGCAGGGGCAGGCCCGCAGCGTCGGTGGGAGCGGGACATGAAGGCGAAGATCAGGAAGCTGGTGGTGCAGGTGGAAGAGGTGCGCAGCGAGATGGGCCGCGAGGTCGATCCGCCGGGTCGCAAGGCGGTGGCCATGGCGGTGATCGAGAACCCGTGCGCCGGCCGCTACGTCGATGACTTGAACGAACTGGTCGAGATCGGCGAGGAGCTGGGCGGGCTGCTCGGCGAGCGCTGTGTGCGGGCGCTGGGCATCGCCCCGCACCAGGCGGAGAGCTACGGCAAGGCCGCGATCGTGGGCGAGGCGGGTGAGCTCGAGCACGCCGCGGCGATCCTGCATCCGAAGCTGGGCGCGACGCTGCGCAAGGCGCTGGAGAAGGGCGCCGCGCTGGTGCCTTCGGCGAAGAAGGTCGGGACCCTGGGCGCCGCGGTGGACGTGCCGCTCGGACACAAGGACGCGGCCTACGTGCGCAGCCACTTCGATGCGGTGGAGGCGCGTGTGAGCGACGCGCCGCGCGCGCGCGAGATCGTGGTCGCGGTGGCGGTGGCCGACAGCGGCCGGCCGCTGGCGCGCGTGGGCGGTTTGCAGAAGCACGAGATCAAGGGACAGGACGGGCTGCGCTAGCAGTCCGCGACCGGCAGGAGGACGACGATGGATGCAGCTGTGGCGCGCAAGCCCTGGCTGAAGAGCTACCCGCCGGGTGTGCCCGAGCACATGCCGGCGTTGGAGTTCGAGTCGATCCCGCGCATGTTCGAGGCGAGCGTGGCGCGCTACCGCGAGCAGCCGGCGTTCGAGAGCTTCGGCGTGCGCATCACGTACGCCGACCTGGATCGATTGTCGCGCGATTTCGCCGCCTACCTGCAGTCCAAGCTCGGCCTCAAGAAGGGCGACCGCGTGGCGGTGATGATGCCCAACATCCTGCAGTATCCGGTGGCGGTGTTCGGCATCCTGCGCGCGGGGCTGGTAGTGGTCAGCGTCAACCCGCTGTACACCGCGCGCGAGCTGCAGCACCAGCTCGCCGATTCGGGCGCAACCGCCATCGTGATCTTCGAGAGCGCCGCGCACACCCTGCAGGAGATCATCGCGCGCACTCCGGTGCGGCATGTGGTCGTGGCTTCCGTGGGCGACATGCTGGGCATGCTCAAGGGCAGCCTGATCAACTTCGTGTTCCGCAGCGTCAAGAAGATGGTGAAGCCGTGGAGCATTCCGGGCGCGGTGCGCTTTCCCGAGGCGCTGGCCCAGGGCGGTGCGCGCTCCCTGAGCACGCCGGCCATCGCGGCCGACGACCTCGCCTTCCTGCAGTACACCGGCGGCACCACGGGCGTGTCCAAGGGTGCCATGCTGCAGCACCGCCACATTCTCGCCAACGTGCAGCAGATACTGACCTACACCGGTGACACGGTGCGCGATAGCCGGGAGATCGCCATCGCGCCGCTGCCCTTCTATCACATCCTGGCGCTGGTGCTGAACTGCATGATGTTCGTGCGCGCCGGCGGACTGCAGGTGCTGATCGCCAACCCGCGCGACATCCCGGCCCTGGTCAAGACCATGGCGCGCTCGCGCTTCACGTTCTTCGTCGGCGTGAACACGCTGTTCAACGCGCTGGCGCACAACGCCGAGTTCGGGCGCCTCGATTTCAGCAATCTGCGCATGTCCGGCGGCGGCGGGGCGCCGGTGCAGCTCGCCGTGGCCAAGCGCTGGAAGGAGATCACCGGACGCGTGCTGTCCGAGGGCTACGGCCTGACCGAGACCTCCGGGGCGGTGTCCATCAACCGCCAGGACCTCGACGAACACACCGGGACCACCGGCCTGCCGCTGCCGAGCACCGAGGTCGAGATACGCGACGCCGAGGGCCGTGTGCTCGCGCACGGGGAGACGGGACAGGTGTTCGTGCGCGGGCCGCAGGTGATGGCCGGTTATTGGCAGCGGCCCGACGAGACGGCCAAGGTGCTGGGCGCGGACGGCTTCCTCGCCACCGGCGACGTCGGCCTGATCACGCCCGAGGGGCTGCTCAAGATCGTGGACCGCGTGAAGGACATGATCCTGGTGTCCGGCTTCAACGTCTATCCGAACGAGGTGGAAGAGGCGGTCGCGCTGCACCCGGGCGTGCTGGAGGCCTGTGCCATCGGCGTGCCGGACGAGGTGACCGGGGAGGCGGTGAAGCTGTTCGTGGTGCGCAAGGATCCGGCGCTCAGCGCCGAGCAGATCGTCGCCCATTGCCGCCAGAACATCACCGGCTACAAGGTGCCCAAGCACGTGGAGTTTCGCGACACCCTGCCGAAGAGCCCGGTGGGCAAGATCCTGCGGCGCGAGCTGCGCGACGCGGTCAAGGCGTGAACCGCGCAACACTCGGCGCTTGGATCGCGGCGCTATTGGCGCTGCCGGCGGCCGCGGCGCAGCCGATCCGAATCGGCGAGATCAGCAGCTACTCGACGGTGCCGGCGTTCACCGTGCCCTACCGCAACGGCTGGCAGCTCGCGGTGGAGGAGGTGAACGCGGCCGGTGGCGTACTGGGCCGCAAGCTCGAGGTGATCTCGCGCGATGACGGCGGCAAGCCGGACGACGCCACGCGCCACGCCAACGAACTGCTCGCCAGCCACAAGGTCGATCTGCTGGCGGGCACCTTCCTGTCCAACGTGGGCCTGGCGGTGAGCGACATCGCGCTGCGCAACAAGGTGCTGTTCGTCGCCGCCGAGCCGCTGTCCGACGCGATCGTCTGGGAGAAGGGCAACCGCTACACCTTCCGGCTGCGCCCCAGCACCTACATGCAGGCCGCCATGCTGGTGGAGGAGGCGGCCAAGCTGCCCGCGAAGCGCTGGGCCACGGTGGCGCCGAACTACG
>DATBMG010000053.1:0-5618 GCA_036554965.1 Burkholderiales bacterium | reverse complement strand
CGCTGTGCGGCATGGCTCAGATAGCTCATGTCGCGCCGCACTTCGGGCCACACGGCAGCGGGCGCGTAGCTGCCCTCCGCCTCGATCAGCAGCAGCACCAGGCCGCCATTCACGTCTGCTATCAAGCGGCACTGGATGGCGAGCCAGCTCTGGCAGAACTGCTGGGGATTGTCGGTGCCGGCCAGCACCGCCCACAGCTGGGCGTCGTGGCCGGACTCGTAGACGAGCGCGGTGCCCCCGGCGGAAGGCGATGCTTCGCGCCTGATTTCGGAGCCGGTGCGTTCGTGACCCGGTGGCGCCATGGGAGGCGATCGATGCAAGCGCCGCCGGCGCCCGCATCACGCGGATACGGTCACTTCAGCTCGCCGTAGCGGCTTTCGTACTCGGTGATCAGCTTGGACAGAAGCTGGTTCAGGCGCTTCGCCGCGAACGGCGAGAGCACGATGCGGTGCTCCAGATCGATCTCCATCTCCTGGGGCGAGCGTTCCCAATTGTGGTTCACGCCGAAATTCAGCACCACCTCCTCGCGCGTGCTGGTCGCGTTGCAGAAATTGGCGTAGCTGCTCTTCAGCGCGGTCGTGTTCCAACGCACGCGGACTTGCTGGCCTTGCTGGTCCGCGGTTGCGGCCTTGCTTTCCTCGGTGGCTTTCGCCATGGTGCGCTCCAGGTGGTTGCTCGGGAGGTCGGGGTTCGCCCTGACCGGACATGCCGGCGAACTGGGCAGCCTGCTGGTTGGACGCAGCATCCGGGCCCGGGATGGCGGGGGATTATCCGCCCTCCCGGGCCCCAGGACAATCCGTTGACATTGTTGTGACGAGCGCGCGTGGGGGTAGCACAACGCAACGCCGCGCCGCGGGTGCGGCTCAGCTTTCGTACTTGAAGGACAACAGCACCCGCGTGCGGTATGCCAGCACCTTGCCGTTCTCGACTTTCATGTCCATTTTCACGACCTCGGCGATGCGCAGGTCGCGCAGCGACTTCGAGGCGGTCTCCACGGCTTTCCTGGCGGCGTCCTCCCAGGACTGCGCGCTGGTGCCGATCACTTCCACGACCTTGTACACGGTCTCTGCAGCTTGCTTGGCCATGACTCCTCCCGGTGGCGGTCGCGTGCGGGCCGCTGCCCGCACGGCGGACCAATGATACCCGCAGGGCAGAGAGCGGGGCCGATTACGCGGCTGTGTTTGATTCGCGTCTTAAGGGCGCATTGGAGGCGGGGGTCGGAATCGAACCGGCGTACACGGCTTTGCAGGCCGCTGCATAACCACTCTGCCACCCCGCCCGCGGACCCGAGCGAACGCGGCGGACGATTCACCGCGTTCGCGAAACTGGAGGTCGGTCGGAAACTAGAAAGGGAAAACGAAGCGTGCTGACTTCGATTTCCCTCGAACAATTCTGGAGCGGGAAACGAGGCTCGAACTCGCGACCCCAACCTTGGCAAGGTTGTGCTCTACCACTGAGCTATTCCCGCGACGCGAAAGCGGAATTATAGAGGGCCGGGAGGGGGTGTCAAGGCGACGGGCCTGGCGCTCTTCAAGGGCGGAGAGGGCCATGCCGTCAGGTTTCCTTGCCCATGATCCAGGGCATGGCGCGGCGCAGATAGTAGCCCATCGACCACAGCGTGAGCAGGGCGGCGATGTAGATCAGCACGGTGCCCACTTGCTGCGTGTCCACCCCGAGCAGGATGCCGTTGAACAGCAGCAGCAGGATCGCCGCCATCTGGCAGCCGGTCTTGACCTTGCCGAGGAAGTGCACCGCCACGCTGCGGCTCTGCCCGAGCTTGGCCATCCACTCGCGCAACGCCGAGATGGCGATCTCGCGGCCGATGATCACCACGGCGATGATCGCATCCACGCGCTGCAGGCCGACGAGCAGGATCAATGCGGCGGCCACCATCAGCTTGTCGGCCACCGGGTCGAGGAAGGCGCCGAAGGCCGAGGTCTGGTTGAGCGAGCGCGCCAGGTAACCGTCGAGCCAATCGGTGATGGCGGCGAAGGCGAACATCGCGGTCGCCGTCATGTTCTTGCCCGGTCCGCTGAGCCAGGTATCCGGCACGTAGTAGATCGCCAGAAACAGCGGGATCAGGATGATCCGCAGCCAGGTGAGCAGGTTGGGGATGTTCGAGGGCATCAGTGCAGATGCTGGTAGATGCGCTCGGCCAGGTCGCGGCCGATGCCCTCCACCTGGGCGATTTCGTCGGTGCTGGCTGCGAGCAACCCGCGCAGCCCGCCGAAGCGGGCCAGCAGCCGCTGGCGGCGCTTGGCGCCCACGCCGGCAATGGCCTCCAGCGTGGAAGTGCGCCGCGCCTTGCCGCGCCGGCCCCGGTGGCCGGTGATCGCGAAGCGGTGCGCCTCGTCGCGGATCTGCTGGATCAGGTGCAGGCCCGGGTGGTCCTTTGACAGGCGCAGCGGCTCATGCCGGCCGGGCACGATGAGCTGCTCCAGGCCGGGCTTGCGCTCCTCGCCCTTGGCCACGCCCACCAGCGCCACCTGCGCCAATCCCAGCTCCTCCAGGACCGCCATTGCGCTCGACACTTGGCCCTTGCCGCCGTCGATCAGGATCAGGTCGGGCACCCTGCCCTCGCCCGCGACCACCTTGCGATAGCGCCGGTCCAGGACCTCGCGCATGGCGCCGTAGTCGTCGCCCGGCGCCACGCCCCGAATGTTGTAGCGGCGATACTGATCCTTGCGCATGGCGCCATCGTCCCACACCACGCAGGAGGCCACGGTCGCCTCGCCGCCGGTGTGGCTGATGTCGAAGCACTCGATGCGTTGTGTTGTTGCCGGCAGGCCCAGCGCGTCCAGCAGGGCGGCCAGGCGCGCCTCCTGCGTGGCGTGCAGATGCAGCTGCTGGCCGATGGCGAGGCGGGCGTTGGTTTCCGCCATGGTGAGCCAGGCGCGCCGCTCGCCGGTGGCGCTGGCGCTGATCTGCACGTCGTGCCCCGATTGCTCGGACAGGAGCTGCGCCCGCGCCTCGCCGTCCACTTCGTGGTTCACGACGATTAGCGGCGGCACTTCGCGCTGCAGATAGTGCTGGCTGAGGAAGGCCTGCAGCGCCTGCCCGGCCTCGTAGCCCTCGCCGTGCTCCGGGAAGAAGGACTTGTCGCCGCGGTGCATGCCGCCGCGGATCGTGACCAGGTTCACGCACAGCACGCCCGATCCCGCCACCAGGGCCACGATGTCGACGTCGCGCGCGCGCTCGCTGGTCACGAACTGAGCCTGCCGCACGCCGCGCAGGGCCCGCACCTGATCGCGGTACATCGCCGCGGCCTCGTAGTCCAGCCCCGCGGCCGCGGCCTGCATGCGCTCCTCGAGCGTGGCCAGCACCTCGTCGTCGCGGCCGAGCAGGAACAGCTCGGCGTTGCGCACGTCCTCCGCATAGCTCGCCTCGTCGATCAACCCGACGCAGGGCGCCGTGCAGCGCCGGATCTGATGCAGCAGGCAGGGCCGCGAGCGGTTGCTGAACACCGTGTCCTCGCAGGTGCGCAGCCGAAACACCTTCTGCAGCAGCTGGATGCTCTCGCGCACGGCATGCGCGCTGGAAAACGGTCCGAAGTAGCGGTTCACGCGGTCCAGCGGGCCGCGGTAGAAGCCGAGCTTGGGAAAGCGATGCCCGCTGACCTGCAGATAGGGATAGGACTTGTCGTCCCGGTAGAGGATGTTGTAGCGCGGCGCAAAAGTCTTGATCAGGTTGTTCTCGAGCAGCAGTGCCTCGGACTCCGAGCGCGTCACCGTGGTCTCGATCGCGGCCACCTGCGCCACCATCAACTGGATGCGCGGCTCCAGGCTGGCGGTCTTCTGGAAGTAAGAGGCCACGCGCTTCTGGAGATCGCGCGCCTTGCCCACATACAGCACCTCGGCCGCTGCGTTCAGCATGCGGTAGACGCCGGGCAGGTGTGGCAGGCCGGCGACGACCTCGGTGAGATCGACGCCTTCGGCCGCCGGGGCCGTCTTGGACGATAGCGGCGTTGTCCTGGACGTGGGCGCCGGCGTGTAGGCGCGGGCGTGGGCGGGGACCTTGCTCATTGCGCCGGGGAGGAAGATCGGCGTGCCTCGGATTCGGCCGGGGGTGCAGGCTGTGGCGGGTGGTGCGTGGTGCGTATTATAGCGGCGCCCGCGCCCACAGCCTTAGGCACGGCCGGCATCTTCGGGTAGAATCCGCACCTTTCCGCGTACATCCGCACGCCGCATATCCCCTGACATGGCCAAGGTCCTCGCCACGGAAATTCGCGCCGGCAACCTGCTCGAATGGGACAAGCGCGTCTGGCGCGTGCTCAAGTCCTACCACGTGCACGTGGGCGGGCGCGGCGGCGCCTTCATGCAGGTGGAGATGAAGGACATCGAAGCCGGCACCAAGACCAATCAGCGCTTCCGCACCGACGAGAAGGTCGAGCGCGCCTTCGTCGAGAGCCGCGAGATGGAGTATCTGTACAACGACGGCAGCAGCTACGTGTTCATGGACAAGGAGAACTTCGAGCAGCTCAACCTGTCGGCCGAGTCGCTGGAGGGCCAGGTCGAGTACCTGCTGCCCAACACCGTGGTGCAGGTGAACTTCCACAACGAGCGCCCGATCGGCGTGCAGCTGCCACCCAGCGTGGTGCTCACCATCATCGAGACCGAGCCCACCCTCAAGGGCTCTACCGCCACCGGCTCCTTCAAGCCGGCCAAGACCGAGACCGGCCTCACGGTCATGGTGCCGCCGTTTGTCGGCGAAGGCGAAAAGATCAAGGTCAACACCGACTCGGGCGAGTACGTCGAGCGCATGTAGCGCGGCGGCTGGCGCATCGCTTTGCCCCAGCGCATCACCTAGCCACGAAGCGTCAGCGGGGGGCGTCAGCGGCGGGTGAACAGCCGGATCAC
Organism: Burkholderiales bacterium; assembly: GCA_036554965.1. Classification (GTDB taxonomy): domain Bacteria; phylum Pseudomonadota; class Gammaproteobacteria; order Burkholderiales; family SHXO01; genus SHXO01. Next base: position 762 of record DATBMG010000053.1, on the reverse strand, counting down.
GGCTTCTTCGGCAGCGCCCTGGGCGGGCAGTTCCGGCTGCAGCGTGACGTGAGCGATGCCGAAGCGCCGCTCCAGGATCGCACGCGCCTCCTCGAGCACCCGTGGCCAGCGCTCCAGGTTCGCCAGCCGCAGGTGCGCGGACAGCGCTACCTGCCCCGACGAGATGTGCCAGATGTGCAGATCGTGCACGTCGTGCACGTCGGCGATGCGCGCCAGCGCCTTGCCCACTTCGTCCAGCCGGATGCTGCGCGGCACGCCCTCCATCAGCACATGCAGCGCCTCGCGCAGCAGGCCGATGGTGGAGCCCAGGATCAGCACGGCGATCGCCAGCGACAGGATCGGATCGATCGGGCGCCAGCCGGTGAAGTGGATCACCGCACCGGCCAGCAGCGCGGCGAACGAGCCGACCAGGTCGGCCAGCACGTGCAGCAGCGCTGCGCGCCGGTTAAGGGTGCGTTCGCTGCGGCTCAGCAGGAACGCCACCCCCAGGTTGAGCAACAGGCCGACCATGGCGACCGCCATCACGCCCAAGCCCTGCACGGCGGGCGGCGCCAGCAGCCGCTTGACGGCCTCCACCGCGATCAGCAGCACCACCAGCAGCAGCCCCAGCCCGTTGACGAACGCCGCGATCACCTCCGCCCGCGCCAGGCCGAAGGTGTGGCGCGATCCGGGCGGGCGCTGCGACAACCAGGCGGCGAACCAGGCGAGTCCCAGAGCCGCGGCGTCCGACACCATGTGCCCGGCATCGCTCATCAACGCCAG
>DATBMG010000026.1:0-52950 GCA_036554965.1 Burkholderiales bacterium | reverse complement strand
GTCTCGCGGTGCGCCCGGTCGCGGCGGTTGAGCTTGAGCACGTCCTGCACCATGCGGTCGAGCCGCTGCGTGTTGTCGTGGACGATGGTGAGCAGCCGGTTCTGCGTCTCGTTGAGGTTGGGCTCCTCGAGCAGCAGCTCGGCCGCGTGATTGATGGCGGACAGGGGATTGCGGATCTCGTGCGCGATGTTGGCCGTGAGCCGGCCCATGGCGGCGAGCTTCATCTGCTGCGCCTCGGCCTGGATGCGCGACAGATCCTCGAGGAACACCACCGCGCCGACGTTGCGGTTGCGCCCCACCGGCACGAAGCGCGCGCCGGCGAGCTTGTGGGTGAGCACGGTGCGCAGCGGATCGAAGCCCGCACCCGGGTCTTCGCGCCACTTCTGCAGGCGCTCGGCGAGCGGCGGCGCGTACTCCTTGAGCAGCAGCTCGCGGCCCGACTTGGGGATCGGACCCAGGATCTCCACCGCCCGGCGGTTGATCTGGCGGATCACGCCGCGCTCGTCCACCACCAGCACGCCGTCCTGCATGTCCTGGATCACCAGCTGGTTCACCTGCGCCATGTTGGCCAGGTCCACCTCGCGCTGGGCGGCGAGCTGCTCGCTCGCCTGCGTGTAGCGCGCCAGAGTGTGCGCCAGCCAGGCGGTGGCGAAGTAGCCCACGCTCAGCAGGCCGGTCTGCACGAACAGGTTGACCGTGCCGTCGCGGTACAGCGTCTCGAAGGTGTGCTCGAGCAGCACGGCGATGCTGGCGAGCGAGGCGAAGAACAGCGTCAGGCGCCCGCGGCTGATGATGCCCGCCGCCGCGAGCGAGGCCAGGAGCAGCAGCCCCAGGCCGCCACTCACCCCGCCGCTGGCGTACGTGAGCAGCGTGACGAACAGGACATCCGCGCTCACCTGCAGGGCGATCTGCAGGTTGAAGTCCGGGCGGCGCGAGGTGGTGGTGACGAAGAACACCACCGTGCTCAGGATGTAGGCGGCGCTGGTGTACAGGTACAGGTTGAGATTGCGCGACCCGAACAGCGAATCGCTGAACACCACTGCGGTGACCAGCAGCAGCGTGGCGACGATCAGCCGGTAGACGTTGAAGTAGAACAGCGAGCGCCAGTAGGAGTTCGGGTAGGCGGCTCCCGCGCGCAGCCCCACCGCCGCGGCCGCGGTGATGTCCCGGGCGCTGATCTCGACGCTGGCCCCGTTCATCCGCTGTTGCGCGCCCCCGGCGCGCCTAGGCGCCGATGCTCGTCGGTGCAGAAGTAGCTCCCGCGCGAGGTGAAGCTCTCGCTGCGCGGCAGGTGCACGCCGCACACGGCGCAGCGCACCATGTCTTCGGGTGTGACCGCGGGAGGCGGCTGCTTGCGCAGCGCCTCGGGCGGCGTGTGATCGCGACGCATGCGGCTGACGATCAGATAGACCACGATGCCCAGGGCGAGCAGGAGAAGAAACTTTGCAAACATCTTAAAGCTTCGCTGGGGGTTATCGGCGCGAATTCGGAAAGATGCAGCCCAGAATGAGGCGCTCGGGCTCCGGGGACGGGTCGGGCTGGCATCATACTCCAGGCGCGGGGAGCGACCAAGCCGCGCCGGCCCGGTTCGCCGGCTTCCCGGGCGACCACTTCGCCTATCATGGCGGCAAGATCTAACACGACCGGAGCACATGTCCCCCGTCTCGCTCCGCGCCGCCGCGGGCCTCCTGCTCGCCCTGTCCTTCCCATCCGCCACCATCGCCCAGGCGGTGCGGGCGCAGCGTACCGAGCAGCTCATCAACTGGTATTACGCCGCGGCATTCGGCACCGGCGTGTACCGGTCCGGCGACCGCGACGTAGCGGTGCTGCAGCTGCCGTTCGCCTACGAGGTGCGCAGCCAGGCGCAGGACGGCTGGGGCCTCGCCTTGAAACTGCCGGTGACCTTCGGCTTCTACGATTTTCGCTTCGACGACGTGTTGCAGGACGGGCCGGCCGATTCGGTGAGCACCATGAGCGTGCTGCCGGGCGTGGAGGCCGACTTCCTGGCGCTGCGCAACTGGCGCCTGCGGCCCTTCGCGTACGCCGGCTACGGCTGGGAGCTCGACGGCGAGGACGCGGCCACGCTCTACAGCGTGGGCGTGAAGAGCCGTCTCACGTTCGCGGCCGGCGCCGGTGAGTTCACCTTGGGCAACACGCTCAACTACGCGGGGTACGTCCGCGACGGCTCAGCGTTCCCCCTGACGCTGTTCATCACCGGGCTGAACCTGGCGTTTCCCAGCAACGGCACGCTGGCGGGCCGGCCGGTGGACTTCGGCATGCACCTGATCCATTACGCCTACCTGCAGCGGCTGTCTTACCCGGTGCTGGAGGACGTCAACAACGTGGTGCGCGAGGAATTCGAGATCGCCTTCAGCCTGAGGGCGCGCAGCCCGCTGCCGATCCTCGGCTTCCGCGCGGAGATGGTGGGCCTCGCTTTCCGCGTGGGCCCGGACGTGGAAGGGATCCGGCTGTTCTTCACCCTGCCGTATTGAGTGCCGTGATTCGAAGAGCAGGCGCGCTCTCACGAATCATCAATCACGATTGACGAGCAGTCGATGGTCGGGGTGAGAGGATTTGAACCTCCGACTCCTGCGTCCCGAACGCAGTACTCTACCAGGCTGAGCTACACCCCGATGTGCCTTGCGGACGCTACCGAGCGCTCAGTAGCTGCGGGATACGGCAAAGGACGCCAATTGTAGCAAAGAGTCCCGGTAACTTGAACGCGGCAGCGCCTCGAGCGCGGCCGCGGCGCGCTTCGCCTCGGCGTCCGCCTGACGGCGCGTGTACTCGAGCGCGCCGGTCTCGCGGATGGCGGCAAGCACGGGAGGAAACTCGTTGAGTCCACCGTGCTCGATGGCGGCGCGGATGACGCGCGACTGCTCGGCGTTGCCGCGCTGCATGGCGTGGATCAGCGGCAGCGTCGGCTTGCCCTCGGCCAGGTCGTCGCCCAGGTTCTTGCCGGTCTGCGCGTGGTCACCGGAGTAATCGAGCACGTCGTCGATCAGCTGGAAGGCGGTGCCGACGTGCAAGCCGTAGCGGGCCAGCCCCTGCTCCACGTCCGGGCTCGCGTTGCCGACGATCGCGCCGAGCTGCCCGGCCGCTTCGAACAGCTTGGCGGTCTTGTAGCGGATGACGTGCAGGTAATCGTGCTCGGTCACCTCCGGATCGTGGCAGTTCAGCAGCTGCAGCACCTCGCCCTCGGCGATGACATTGGTGGCGTTGGCCAGCACCTCCATCACGCGCATGTCCTTCAGGTCCACCATCATCTGGAAGGCGCGCGAGTACAGGAAGTCGCCCACCAGCACGCTGGCCGGATTGCCGAACAGGGAGTTGGCGGTGGCCTTGCCGCGCCGCAGCTGGGAGGCGTCCACCACGTCGTCGTGCAACAGCGTGGCGGTATGGATGAATTCGACCACCGCCGCCAGCGTATAGTGCGCGCTGCCGCTATAGCCACACGCCCCCGCGGCCAGGATCAGCAGCGCCGGCCGCAGGCGCTTGCCGCCGCTGCCGACGATGTATTCGGCGACCTGACGCACCAGCACCACGTCGGAGTGCAGCCGCATGCGGATGACGTCGTCCACCGCCCGCATCTCTTCGGCGATCAGACGCTGGACGGGCTCGAGCGTGGCGGTAGTCATTGCGAGGATCCGGACAGGCGGGGCGGCGAGTGCAAGGATACCATTGCCGTCCGCAGCGAGCCCGCGGGCGCCACGCGCCGGGCCCCGTGTGTCGCATGCCGGCATGGCGCTCGGCGCGAGCCGCGCCGGCTCTACCCGCCGTCGGTTTGACCCGCGGTCGGGCGGCATGTATACTGCGCCGTTTTTCGAGAAGCCACTCAGGGCCTTGAACCATGTACGCGGTGATCAAGACCGGCGGCAAGCAGTATCGCGTGAGCGCCGGGGAAAAGCTCAAGGTCGAGTCGCTGCCCGCGGACGTCGGCGCCGAGGTGACGCTCGACCAGGTGCTGATGGTGGCCGACGGCGACAACGTCACGATGGGCACTCCGACCCTGGCCGGCGCCAGCGTCAAGGCCACCGTGCTGGGCCACGGTCGGGGCGAGAAGGTGAAGATCTTCAAGATGCGCCGGCGCAAGCACTATCGCAAGACGCAGGGGCATCGGCAGAACTACACGGAAATCCAGATCAGCGGCATTTCGCTCCGCTGAGGAGAGCAAGGCATGGCACACAAGAAAGCAGGCGGCAGCTCGCGCAACGGGCGCGACTCGAACGCCAAGCGTCTGGGCGTCAAGCGCTTCGGCGGGCAGCGGGTGCCGGCCGGCAGCATCATCGTGCGCCAGCGCGGTACGCAGTTCCATCCGGGCGACAACGTGGGCGTGGGCAGGGACCACACGCTGTTCGCCAAAGTCGACGGCACCGTGCGCTTCGCCGTCAAGGGCCCGCACGGCAAGCAGACGGTGATGGTCGAGCCGGTGAGCGCTTAGCAGTTTCGCTCCCGGAAACAGGAAAGCCCTATCGGTTGCGGTAGGGCTTTTTGTTTTCTGAGGGTCTAGGATCTGGGAGCTGGGAGCTAGGATCTAGGGGATGTTGTGCGGCTGCGCCACGCTTTCTTCCCTAGAGCTTTCTTCCCTAGAGCTTTCTTCCCTAGATCCTAGCTCCCAGATCCTAGATCCTGGCTTTTCATGAAGTTCATCGACGAAGCCGTCATCGAAGTCCACGCCGGCAAGGGCGGGGACGGCGTCGCCGCGTTCCGGCGCGAGAAGTACGTGCCGCGCGGCGGGCCGAGCGGCGGGGACGGCGGTCGCGGTGGCAGCGTGTACGCGCTGGCCGACCGTAACGTCAACACGCTGGTCGAATACCGTTTCGCACGCATCCACCGCGCCCGCAACGGTGAGAGCGGGCAGGGCAGCGATCGCTACGGCGCCGCCGGCGAGGACATCACGCTCACCTTCCCGGTGGGGACGGTGGTGAGCGACGCCGACACCGGGGAGGTGCTCGTCGATCTCGCGGTCGATGGCCAGCGCGTCGCGCTGGCGCGCGGCGGGAAGGGCGGGCTCGGCAACCTCCACTTCAAGTCCAGCACCAACCGCGCGCCGCGCCAGTTCACGCGCGGCGAGCCGGGCGAGTCGCGCCGGCTGCGCTTGGAGCTCAAGGTGCTGGCCGACGTCGGTCTGCTCGGCCTGCCCAACGCCGGCAAGTCCACCTTCATTCGCGTGGTGTCGGCGGCGCGCCCGAAGGTGGCCGATTATCCCTTCACCACTTTGCACCCGCACCTGGGCGTGGTGCGCGTGGATGTCAATCGCGCGTTCGTCGTCGCCGACATCCCGGGGCTGATCGAAGGAGCGGCCGAGGGCGCCGGTCTCGGCCATCAGTTCCTGCGCCACCTCGCGCGCACGCGCCTGCTGCTGCACCTGGTCGACATCGCCACGCCAACCGGCGGCGATCCGGCGGCCGACGCGCATGCCATCGTGCACGAGTTGCGCAAGTACGACGAAGACCTGTACCGCAAGCCGCGCTGGCTGGTGCTCAACAAGATCGACCTGCTGTCCGCCGCAGAACGCGGTGTGCGGGTGCGCGCGTTCCTCGATCGCTACCGCGCCCTGGCGGGGCAGGAGTCGCCCGAAGCGGCGCGCGTGTTTACCATATCGGCATTGTCCGGCGAGGGCTGTGCGGAGCTGACGTACGCGATCGCAGATTTCCTGGCGCAGGATGCCGCCGGGGCGCAGGACTCCGCCGGCGCGCAAGCCGCCGGCGAGGAGCCGTCGCGGTCCGGCACCGGGCCGGCCCACGAGGAAACGGCGCTCGACGCCGAGACGATCCACAACGCCGACCGCGAGGAGTAGCGCGCATGCCGTCCGTGCTGGCAAAGGCCAAGCGGCTAGTGGTCAAGGTAGGCAGCAGCCTGGTCACCAGTCAGGGCCAGGGCCTGGACCACGGTGCCCTGGCGCAGTGGGCCGAGCAGATCGCCGAGCTCAAGCGCCGCGGCCGCCAGGTGCTGCTCGTGTCGAGCGGCGCCGTGGCCGAGGGCATGCAGCGGCTGGGCTGGCAAAAGCGGCCGCACGCGCTGCGCGAGCTGCAGGCCGCTGCGGCAGTCGGTCAGATGGGACTGGTGCAGGCCTACGAGAGCTGCTTCCGCAACCATGGCCTGCACGCCGCACAGATCCTGCTCACACACGAGGACCTGTCCGACCGCAAGCGCTACCTCAACGCCCGCTCCACCCTGCACACGCTGCTCGATCTCGACGTGATCCCGGTGATCAACGAGAACGACACCGTGGCGAACGACGAGATCAAGTTCGGCGACAACGACACCCTGGGCGCGCTGGTGACCAACCTGGTGGAAGCCGATGCCATGGTGATCCTCACCGACCAGGCCGGCCTCTACACGCGCGATCCGCGGCGCCACCCCGACGCCACCCTGGTGACCGAAGCCAAGGCCGGCGATCCGGCGCTGGAGCAGATGGCCGGCGGGGTGGGCAGCCATGTCGGCAGCGGCGGCATGCTTACCAAGGTACGCGCCGCCAAGCGCGCAGCGCGCAGCGGCGCCCACACCGTCATCGCCTCGGGGCGCGAGCCGCGGGTGCTGTTGCGGCTGATGGATGGCGAGATGATCGGCACCCAGCTCGTCGCCGAGACCATGACGCTGGCGGCCCGCAAGCAGTGGCTGGCCGACCACCTGCAGGTGCGCGGCAAGCTGATGCTGGACGCCGGAGCGGTGCGAGCGCTCACCCGGGAGGGCAAGAGCCTGCTGCCGATCGGCGTGCAGGATCTCGCGGGCGACTTCGAGCGCGGCGAGGTGGTGAGCTGCCTGGACCCGGACGGGCGCGAGGTCGCGCGCGGCCTGGTCAACTACAGTGCCCAGGACGCGCGCCGCATCCTGCGCGTGCCCAGCCACGAGATCGAAGCGCGGCTGGGCTACATCGACGCCCCGGAGCTAATCCATAGAGACAATCTGGTGCTGCTTTAGCAGCACCAGGTCGCGGCGCGCTTGCGCGCCGGCCGAAGCCACAACCGGTTGCTGCTTCAGCACCACCAGGTTGCGGCACGACCCTTGCGTCGGCGCGATACATCAGCCACCGGAGGTCCCCATGCGCATGCCCCTCACCCCCCCGCTGCTGCTCTGCACCGCTCTGCTGATGCCCCTGTCGGCGGCCGCCGACGCGCTGCGCGAGGGCCTGTGGGAAGTGACCGTGCGCATGGAGGTCGGCGGGCAACCCGCCACCGCCGAACCCCTGGTCGTGCGCCAGTGCATCAACCAGCAATCTGCGCAGGACCTGGTGGCCAAGCTCACCGGCGCCGGCGGTGGCTGCCAGGTTTCGGACCTGCGCCAGGAAGCCAACCGCGCGCGCTGGAATATGACCTGCAGCGGCCAGATCGAGCTCACCGGCACGGGCGACGTAACCATCACCAGCGACGGGTTCGACGGGACGCTGAACGCCATGCTCGGCATGGGCGGCACTTCCGTGCCGATCCTACAGACCTTCGGCGCTCGGCGCGTGGGCGAATGCCAGTAGGCGCGCGGCTGGACGGCCCGCACGCCAGACGCTCCCGCGCCCGCAAAGCTAGCGCTGCTGAAACTGGTTGAACTTGCGCGGGCTGTGCGGATCCGCCGGGGTCGGGTGCTTGAGGTTGCGCACGATGCTCTCCGCGCTACCGAGCGGACCACCGGAGGCGACGCCGCCGTAGCAGAAGAACTCCGAGAACAGCGTGTGCTGGTGGTTGTTGAACCCGCGCGCCTCGATCGGCCGCCACTTCGCCTGCTCGTCGCGCACCCAGGTCTTGTCGGTGCGGGCGTAAGCGTAGTCCTTCCACTCCTGGGTGCCGCAGCGCACCGCCGAGAAGCTCACGTTGTTCACCTTGCTCGGTGTGCGCACGACGAGCACGAAGCGGATGACCTTGTCGGGACCGACCGACAGCGAGGGACCATCCACATAGAACCGATTGCGCGTGCGGCCGGTGGTGGTGAACTCGATCAGTCCGGCGTCCGCCGGATACGGCGGCGGCGCGATGTCGGCCTCGCGGAACGGCTCCTCCTCGGGCGCGCCGTGGATCGGATCCTGGTCGCGGCGGCGCACGGCGTCGGCCGGACCGATCATGCCGACAATGAACAGCGTCAGTGCCGCCAGCGCCGCGGCGCGCCGTTGCAAGGCGGCTGTCATGCGCGGTGCCGTTGCGGCCGTCATACGCGATACCGAAGCGGCAGTCATCAGCAGTACCGAAGCGGCGGTCACAAGAGGTACCGAAGCGGCGGTCACAAGAGGTACAGGTGTTCCCGGGTGAGAGGATGGGGCAGGCTGCCGTCCGCGAGCGGCCGCCCGCCGAGCAGCTGATACACCGAGATCCAGCCGCGGGCGAAAGCGTGTGCCGAGCCGGCCATGTAGATCAGCCACACGCGCAGCTTCCTTTCGCCGACCAGCGCGCGCGCCGCGTCGCGCTGCGCTTCCAGGCGATCCACCCAGTGCCAGAGCGTGCGCGCGTAGTGCGGTCGCAGGCATTCGGCATCGAAGGTCTCCAGCCCCTGGCGCGCCATTTCCCGCAGCACGGTGCTCACATGCATCAGCTCGCCGCCGGGGAACACGTAGTCGCTCACGAACTCGCCGATGCCGCTGCCTAGCTGCGCGCCCTCGAGCGAATTGGTGGTGATGCCGTGGTTCATCACCAGCCCTCCGGGACGGAGCAACCGCTGGATCTTGCCGAAGTACAACGGCAGGTTGTGGCGCCCCACGTGCTCGAACATGCCGACGCTCGCGATCTTGTCGAACGGCTCGTCCTCTGGCACGTCGCGATAGTCGAGCAGGCGCACCTCGCAGCGGTCCTCGAGCTTGAGCTCGCGGATCCGCTCCTGCACGTAGCGGTGCTGCCCCTCGGACAGCGTGATGCCCAGCGTCCTCGTGCCGTAGTGGCGTGCCGCCCACAGCATCAGGCCGCCCCAGCCGCAGCCGATGTCGAGCAGCCGCTCGTCCGGCTTGAGCATCAGCTTGCGGCAGATGTGATCGAGCTTCTGCTCCTGCGCCTGGTCGAGGCTGTCCTCGGGCGTGCGGAAGTAGGCGCAGGAGTACACGCGGTTGCGGTCGAGCCACAGGGCGTAGAAGTCGTTGCCCACGTCGTAGTGGCGCTGGACATTGCGCCGGTCCGACGCGCGGCTGTGCGTCCACCAGCGCCAGCGCGGGGCGCGCTTACCGTAGGCGCTGGGCCGATCCGACACCAGCGCCTCGCCCAGGCGCAGCACGTCGCGCAGACTGCCCTCCAGGTCGATCTCGCCTTCCACATAGCTGCGCGCCAGCGCGCCCAGCGCCGGCCGCGCCAGCCGGGTCAGCGCCCTGGCGCTGTGGACCATGAGCGTCACCGGGGCCGGTTCGGCACCGCGGATCAGCTGCCCGTTCCACAAGCGTACGTTCACCGGCGCGCGCACGCGTTTGAGGCGTTCCGAGACAAGGCCGAGCAGCCGGCCTTCGACGACGGCGGCGGTCATGTACGGGTTCTCCCGGTTGAAAGCGGCGCCGCCCGCTCGAGCGGCGCCTCCGAGAGGGATTCTACCGAATGCGCCCTTAAGGCGCGACTTGAAAAGACAATTCCCCGCCTCTCTCGGGCGGGGTGGCGGTACCGTTCGCGGTGATCCAGCTCCTAGCCCGCAAGATCCTTCGCCAGCGAGTCGCGCACCGCCGCCGGCACCGCGTCCACCGTCGCCTGATAGCGCGGATGGTCCACGCCCATGCGGATCTGGGCCCCGCCGCGCACGGCCAGCGTCATGGAAGGGTCGAGCTCGAAGCGCAGGAAGTGCACCGACGAGGTCTTGCTCTCGGTCTCGCGCTCCAGGTCCTCGTCCGCGATCGCGTACACGCGCGGGCACCCCTCGACCTGGACCCACACCCGGTCTTCGATCCCGACCAGCTCGGACAGCGCCTTCTGCCGCTGCGCCACATCGGGATACTCGATCATCATGGTGGCCTTCCAGTTGCTGCCGTCCGGGATCAGCGGATTGTAGGCATCCAGCTCATCCTGGATGCCGGCCTCCTCGAAAATGCGTTCTGCGCGCAGCATTTCCTGGATCTGGTAGCGCATGGTCATCTCGTCCTCGAACTGCAGCGTGACGTGCGGGCCGAGCGCCACGGCGCGGTTCTTCTTGTGGGCCATGACGTTGGCCCGGAAGTCGTTGCGCACCTTGGCGTAGGTCTCCAGCGTCATCAGGCTTGCGGCGGTGATGCGCGGCATCGTTTTCCTCTTCACTCGGGCAGTCAGCATCGGAATTTTCCTGAGAAAGTATCTACCACGCTGTTACAAACCGTAGGCGATGCGCAGCAGCGTGATCGGGTGCTGCTTCTCGCCCTTGGCGCCGGGCCCCATGCCCTGCCGGATGTGGCGCCCGGCTATCGGACAGTCAGAGCTGATGAAGTCCGGTTCGGTTCCCGCCATGGCGCGGAACACCGGGCGGCCGATCTTCATGGAGTTGGCGAAGTACTCCTGCTTCACGCCCCAGGTGCCGTCGTGGCCGGAGCAGCGCTCCACGGTGTTCAGCTCCGACCCGGGGACCAGGCCCAGCACCTCGCGCGTGCGCAGCCCCATGTTCTGCACCCGCAGGTGACAGGGCACGTGGTAGCTGACCTTGCCCAGCGGCCGCTTGAAATCGGTGCGCAGCATGCCGTCGCGGTTGCGCAGCGACAGGTACTCGAAGGGATCGAACATGGCCTGCGCCACCGCCTGCACGTCAGCGTCGTCGGGAAACAGCAGCGGCAGCTCCTGCTTGAACATCAGCGTGCAGGAGGGAATCGCGGTGAGGATGGCATAGCCCTCGCGCGCCAGCCGCACCAGCACCGGGATGTTGCCGTCCTTGAGCTTCTCCACCGCATCCAGATCGCCCAGCTCGAGCTTGGGCATGCCGCAGCAGTTCTCCTTCTCCACGACGACGGCCGGGATCTCGTTGTGCGCCAGCACCTGCAGCAGGTCGTGGCCAATGCCCGGCTCGTTGTAGTTCACGTAGCAGGTGGCGAAGATCGCCACCTTGCCGGGCGTGTTGGCGCCGTTCTTCACGGCGAAGCCGGCTTCGGGACGCGCGCGGCTGCGGAACTTGGCGCTGCTGTACTCGGGCAGCTCGCGCTCCCGGTGGATGCCGAGCGTGCCCTCCATCGCCTTGCGCGCAGCCGGCATCTTGTTCGCGGCGTTCACCATCTGCACCACCACCGGAATCGAGGCGAGCTTGCCCAGTGCATCGGTGCTCGACAGCAGCTTGTCGCGGAACCGGGTCTCGCCCTTGCGGTGCTTCACCGCCTTGGCGCGCAGCATGAGGTGCGGGAAGTCCACGTTCCACGGGTGCGGGGGAACGTAGGGGCACTTGGTCATGTAGCACAGATCGCAGAGATAACACTGGTCCACGACCTTCCAGAAATCGCGCTTCTCGACCCCGTCCACCTCCATGGTCGGGCTGGCGTCCACCAGGTCGAACAGCGTCGGAAAGGCGGTGCACAGACTCACGCAGCGGCGGCAGCCGTGGCAGATGTCGTACACCCGTTCCAACTCCTTGAAGAGCTGCGCTTCGTCGTGGTACGCCGGCTTCTTCCACTCGATCGGGTGGCGGGTGGGGGCTTCCAGGCTGCCTTCGCGCATCGGGATCAGGAGTCAGGGGTCAGAAAAACACGAGGCGCCAGGCCACGCGCCTGTGCGCCTCGCGCGTGTCGTTGTGCTCAGTCGGCGAGGACGTCGAGCGCCTTCTGGAAGCGGTTGGCGTGCGAGCGTTCGGCCTTGGCCAGCGTTTCGAACCAGTCGGCGATTTCCTCGAAGCCCTCCTGGCGGGCGGTCTTCGCCATCCCCGGATACATGTCGGTGTATTCGTGCGTCTCGCCGGCGATGGCGGCCTTCAGATTGTCACGCGTGCGTCCGATCGGCAGCCCGGTGGCGGGGTCGCCCACCTGCTCGAGATACTCGAGGTGGCCGTGCGCATGGCCGGTCTCGCCTTCCGCGGTGGAGCGGAACACGGCGGAGACGTCGTTCTGCCCTTCCACGTCGGCCTTGTTGGCGAAGTACAGATAACGGCGGTTGGCCTGCGACTCGCCGGCAAAGGCGTACTTCAGGTTCTCCTCGGTCTTGCTGCCCTTCAGCGCTTTCATGAACGGATCTCCTACGGTCGTTAAGGTTGAGAAACGGCGGTCGTTACGGTTGAGAAACAGCGGTCGTTGCGGTTGAGAAACGGCGCCAGCAGGTGCTCCTCAGGGCTCCGCCCCGGGGCGACCGCGACTGCTATTAGACTAAGTCTAATTGATGAACGAAGTATAGGTGGCTATGGGCATAGTGTCAAACCTCGCACCGAACTGCGCCGCCCGTGGCCGCCTGTCCCTCGCGCCCCGCCCGGCTAAAGATTGTCTAAAGCGAAGCCGTAATAACCCGGCATAACGGCTTGTCCACGCATGGCAAATGCGCGACACTTCCGCGTCGCTTCCGACGCGCCGGCAGGCCACCCCATCGGTCTCACATGAACCAGGGAGAGTTAAGGATGACCAGATTCGTCTTAGCCGCCTGCTCCGCGGCACTGCTCGGCATAGGCGCAGCCCCCTCGGCCTTCGGGGCGGAGCAGGGCTGGTATATCGGCACCGGTATCGGCTACGGCAAAGCCTCGCTGGACGACGGCTCCATTCGCGGCGAGGTCGCGCGCCAGAGCCCGGGCAGCACCGCCGTCGGGCCGATCGACAAGGACGAAGACACCTTCCTGTACAAGCTGTTCCTGGGCTACAGCTTCACCAGCATGATCGCGCTCGAGGCCAACGCGTTCATGCTGCCCGACCTCCATTTCGGGACCAACGTCTCGCCCGCCGGCCGGATGAGCGGCGAGACCGACTACTGGGGCTTCAGCCTGGACGTGCTGGCTTTCCTGCCCTTGGGCGGCAACTGGCGCATCTATGGCCGGGCGGGCGGTCTGGTCGCGGAGACGCGCGTGGAGCTGAAAGGACAAGGGATGGCGCTCGCGGACGACGAGCTGCTGGAGTACGAGCCGGGCTACAAGTTCGGCGCCGGCGTAGCCTACGAGTTCGACTCCGGCGTGGCGTTTCGCGGCGAATGGGAGCGCTACGTGCTGGACGACGCCATGGGCGGCGACACGGACGTGGACGCCTTCTCCATCACGTTTCTGTACCGCTTCAAGTAGCCACCAGCCGCCGCCGGAACTCGGCGGCCAGCAGCAGCAGCCCCACCCCCGCCGCCACGAACATCGCCGGGTAGCCGATCGCCTCGATCGCCTGACCGAAGGCCGCCGCGCCGGCGGCCTGACCCAGGAACAGGCAGAACGCGAAAAACGACACGGCCGCGCCACGAGCCTGCGGGGCCATCTCCGTGGCCTTGGTCTGCAGGGTGTTGTGCAGCATGTAGAAGGCCAGCCCGCTGGCGACGAAGAACGGTACGGTCAGCGGCCAGGTAGGCATCAGCGCGATGCCCAGAAAGCACACCAGCAACAGCGCGCCGCCGGTGATCGCCAGGCCACGCTCCCTGAGCCGCAGCACCAGCCACCGCACCAGCAGGCTGTAGAGCACGCCACCCACGCTGAAGCCCGCCAGCAGCAGGCCGATCAGCAGGTAGCCGATGCCGAACGCGCTCTTCAGATAGGCGCCCAGGTAGGCGAACGCTCCGTAGAACAGGAAGCCCTCCGCCGCGACGGTGAGGACGATCACGCGCACCCAGCGGTCGCGCGCGAGTCGTGCGTATTGCGCCAACGGATTGGCGCGCGGTGCAGCGAGCGCCGCTTGCCGCCCGCGCCCCGCGGCCAGCAGGCGCAGGCCAACCGCCGCGAACACCGCGCCGATCACCACGAACACCGCCCGCCACGACAGATAGTCGCTCAGCGCGCCGGCGAGCAGCGGCCCGAACACCTGTCCGGTCAGCACGGCGCCGATGAAGCGTCCCAGCATGAGCTGGCGCCGCTCGTAGGGCACCGTGTCGCCGATGAAGGCCAGCGACAAGGGGATGACGGCGGCCGCGCCCATGCCGGTGAGGAAGCGCCCGAGCGACAGCAGCGCCAGGTTCGGCGCGGCCGCGCTGGCGAACGCCGCCGCCGCCGCGATGAACATGCCGATCGTCACCGTGCGCAGCTTGCCGATGCGATCGCCCAGGGGTCCGTGCACCACCTGGAACAGCGCATAGGCGAGCGTGAAAGCGCTCACCACGCTCGCCGCGGCCCCCACGCCGGCCGAGAAATCCTGGGCGAGCTTGGGGATCAGCGGGTCGGCCACCCGCAAGTTCGCTCCGGAGACGAAGGCCGCCACGGCCAGCAGCGCAATGGTTCTGCGTTGTTCTTCCGAGTGCGGCATGACGCGCCCGGACGCTAGTGTTGGCCCCGGGGTTCGCTCCGGCCGGCAAGCCCGGGGGCCGGCGCAGGCCGGCGCTTGCGCGGCATTCGTCCCGGGCGAAAGTAGCTCACGTCGTCGTAGAAACCCGCGTCCTCGTTCGCATCCCACCAGCCCGGGACGCCGAGCACGGGCAGGGGGCACAGCTCGCGCGGGCGCAGCATGCGCTCGGGGTTCCACACGTGCACCGCGGTCAGCCGATCCACCTCCGTACGCAGCGCCTCCGGATCGCGCTCCAGCACGGCGGGCGCGACCTCGAACAGCAGCGCGTTGCCGGTCATGCCGACGAAGGGCGCGAGCGCCTTGTGAAAGAGCGCGTGACCGAACACGAAGAAGCGCATCGACCGGCGCACTTGCGCGCGCCGCTGCCAGAACAGCTCTTTCCAGGCGAAGCCGCGCAGCAGCCCTGCCAGGTCGCGCTGGCTGCTCAGCACCACCACGCCGTCCTCGTCGAGATGGGTCAGCGCATCGCGCGTCGGCGAGCGGCTGGAGCCGTCTTGCCACGAGGCACCGCCTTCAGCCTCCAGCGCCGCTTGGTGCCGGCCATTGATCGACGCCTTGGCGGTGGGATAAGTGATCCAGGTGAGGGCGTTGAGCAGGTCGTGCCAGTCGATGCGCCGCACCTGCACCTCGCCGGTCAACCACGTGCGCGGCTCGAAGCGCGCGCCGCGATCCTGGTCGGCGGTGACGAAGCGGATGCGCTGCCCGCGTGCGTTGACGATGCGCCGCCCGGTTTCATCGGCGACGTGATTCAGCACCTCGACATTGGGCCAGCCGATCTCGGGCAGCTTGTCGGCCAGCGCCCGCAGCGGGGCGAACATCGGCGAGCGCCGCGCGAAGTCGTGGTCCCAGGTGGGAGCGGTGGTCATGCGCCATAGCCTACCATCGCTAGCCTGCCCGCCTGTCCGCTCGATCGATCCCCTCGATCGATGCCTCTCGATCGATGCCCACTCGATCGATAGTGGCGGCGCCGGTATCATGCGCGTCTTCGAGTCCGGACGGCGGCGGCGGTGGCGGAGAGAGTCGATGCGGTGGTGATCGGGGCGGGCGTGGTCGGCCTGGCCGTCGCGCGCGAACTGGCGCTGGCGGGCCGCGAGGTGATCGTGCTCGAGGCCGAGGAATCCATCGGCAACCACACCAGCTCGCGCAACTCGGAGGTGATCCACGCCGGCATCTACTATCCGGCGGGCTCGCACAAGGCGCGGCTGTGCGTGCGCGGCAGGGGGCTGCTCTACGACTACTGCCGCGAGCGCGCCGTGCCGCACTCGAATTGCGGCAAGGTGCTGGTGGCCGCGCACGCGGCGGAGATCCCGACCGTGCTGGGCTACATCGACAAGGCCGCGGCCAACGGCGTCACCGATTTGCGCCGCATCTCGCTCGACGAGCTGCGCGAGCTGGAACCGGCGGTGCGGGCGGCGGCTGCGGTGTATTCGCCTTCGACCGGAATCGTGGACAGCCACGCCCTCATGCTGTCGCTGCAGGGCGATCTCGAGCGGCACGGCGGCACGGTGGTGTTCATGAGCCCCGTGCTGCACGGCGCGGTGCGCGACGACGGCATCGCGCTGGCAGTCGGCGGCAGCGAACCGATGACGATCCTGTGCAATGCGCTGGTGAACTCGGCCGGCCTGCTCGCGCCGAGTGTCGCACGCACGCTGCGCGGCATGCCCGAGCACACCATTCCGCCGCAGTACTTCGCCAAGGGTCACTACTACACCTTGTCGGGCAGGTCGCCGTTCCGCCGGCTGGTGTACCCGATCGCCGGCCCCGGCTCCCTCGGCGTGCACGTGACCGTCGATCTGGGCGGCCAGGCACGCTTCGGCCCGGACATCTCCTGGATCGACCGCATCGACTACAGCTTCGACAGCGCGCGCGAGTCGCTCTTCTACGCGGCGATCCGCGACTACTACCCGGCGCTCAAGAACGGTCGGCTGCAGCCCGGCTACACCGGCATCCGCCCGAAGATCAGCGGCCCGAACGAGCCGGCCGCCGACTTCGTCGTGCAAGGGCCGCGCGAGCACGGCGTGCCCGGGCTGGTCAATCTGTACGGCATCGAATCGCCGGGGCTGACCGCTTCGCTCGCCATCGCCGAGCACGTGAAGGCGCTGCTGCCGGCAGCCTCGTGACCCCGGCTGCGGAATTGGCTACCATCGCATGACGGGGTGTTCGGGACCCACTCATCGGGAGCAAAGGCGATGCAATTCGGGATCTTCTACGAGCTCCAGCTGCCGAAACCTTGGGGTCCCGACGACGAGCGCCAGCTGGTCCAGGATGCGCTCGAGCAAGTCGAGTTGGCCGACAGCATCGGCATCGATTACGCGTGGGCGGTCGAGCATCACTTCCTCGAGGAATACTCGCACTGCTCGGCCTCCGAAGTGTTTCTTGCCGCCGCGGCGGCCCGAACCAAGCGCATCCGGCTCGGGCACGGCATCCGCCAGGTGATCGCCAACTACAATCATCCGGCGCGCACCGCCGAGGCGATCGCCATGCTCGATCTCGTCTCCAACGGGCGCGCCGAGTTCGGCATCGGCGAGGGTGCGACCAGGCTCGAGCTCGGCGGATTCGGCATCCCGGCCAAGGAGAAGCGCGCCATGGCGCTGGAGGCCGCCGAGCAGATCGCCAACATGATGGTGATGGCGCCCTATCCCGGGTTCGAGGGCCGCTCGTTCAACATGCCCTGCCGCAACGTGCTCCCCAAGCCGGTGCAGAAGCCGCATCCGCCGATGTGGATGGCCTGCACCAACCGCGACACCATCAAGGTGGCAGCCAGCCTGGGCCTGGGCGCGCTGGCCTTCTCCTTCATCGACGAGGAGGAGGCGCGCACCTGGAGTCGCCTGTACTACGACATCATCAAGAGCGACGCGTGCGTGCCGCTTGGCCACAGCGTCAACGCCAACATCGCCATGGTGTCGGCGTTCTCGCTCCACGCCGACGCCGCGGAGGCGTTGCGCCGCGGGCAAGAGGGGTTCGAGTTCTTCCGTTACGCCATCAGCGCGCTCGTAACGCACGACGCCGTCCCCGGCCGCTCGCAGCTCTTCGAGCAGTTCCGCGAGCAACGCGCCGGCGCGGCTTCCGGCGTGGACAATGGCGGCGCAGACACCGCCGGCACGGAGAGCCTTTCGGCCGCCTTCCAGCAGTCGCGCGGCATCGGCACGCCGGCCGCATTCCGCGCGCACGTGCACTCCTTCGAGTCCGCCGGTGTCGACCAGATCATCCTGCTGCAGCAGGCCGGTCGCAACCGACATGACCACATCTGCCAGTCGCTCGAACTGCTGGCGCGCGAAGTGCTGCCCGCATTCGCGCCCCGGACCGCGGAGCGCCAGCGGCGCAAAGCGGAGGAGCTTGCGCCCTTCGTCGAGAAGGCGCTGGCACGCAAGAAGTGCATGGCGCCGCTGGGGGATGCAGAGATCCCCATCGTGCGCGCGTCGGTGGCCAAGCCGATGGTCAATCAGTCCGCGACCGAAACCCGGCCCTGAGCTGCACCGCGCCGGTGACGAACGACATGATTTCGACCGCATCTCTCGAAGAAGGTGTCCCATGGTGACGCTGAGCGAAGCCGATCGCCGGGCGTACCAGGCCAACGGCTACGTGACCCCCAAGGCGCCGCTGCCGGAGCGGCTGTTCAACCGCATGCATCAAGGCGTGCAACGGCTGCTCGACGACAACCCGAATGTGCGTCCCGAGCAGCTCGTGGGCGCGCACGTCAAGTCCGGTGGCAACACCACGTCGGGCGTGCGCGGCAACGAGATCCTGCTGGAATGCGCGCACGATCCCTATCTGCTCGATCTGGTGGAGGGCGTGATCGGTCCCGACATCATCCATTGGGGCAGCCAGGTGTTCTGCAAGCCTGCCGGGGACGGCATGGCCATTCCCTGGCATCAGGACGGACAGTACTGGCCGATTCGTCCGCTGGCCTCGGTCACGGTATGGGTGGCGATCGATCGGTCGACCGTCGATAACGGCTGCCTGCGCGTGATTCCGGGAAGCCACAAGCGGGGACTGATGAAGCACGGCGTCTCCCATGAGGCGGCGCTGGCCTTGAACCAGGGCATCGAAGATGGAATCGACGAGTCGATGGCCGAGAATATCGAGCTGGAGGCAGGGCAGGTTTCGCTGCATCACGTGAACATCATCCACGGGTCGAACGCGAATCGCTCGGCCAAGCGCCGCGCGGGTTGGGCGATCCGCTACATGCCCGCCACGTCGCTGTTCGACCGCTCCATACCGCCGACGCACCTCACCGACACGCAGGTCGTGGACTATGCCTCGCGCCCGATCTGGCTGGTGCGCGGCATCGACCGCGCGGGTAACGATTTCCGCGCCGGCCACGTGGCCGCTTAACGGCCCGCCGCGGCCCGGCTGCATCCCACGGCTGAATCGGCCGGCAGCAGACTTTCGGTCTGCTGCCGTCAGACGCGACCGGCGACGGCAAACTCGCGACGCACTTCGATACCAAGCGGTTACAAACTCGCACGTCGCTGCAATCGTTCCGATACCACTGCTCATTAGACTGCGGATGCTGCGCGGGGTGTGCGACAGCCGCCCACGCGCTTTGCGAGATTGCCATCCGAACCACTTTCGGTACACAACGCCATGCGCCTCACTCGACACCTGGTACTCGCGGCGCTCGGTGCCGCGCTCGTCGCGCCGGTCGCGGCTTGGGGGCAGGGCGCCGCCTCTCAAGAGCGCACCCTGCCGGTCAATGGGATACAGATGCACTACCGGCCGCTGGGCGAGGGACCGCCTCTCGTGCTGCTGACGCTGATTCACATGGCTACGCAGCAGCCCGAGCGGCTCGAGGCGATGGTCTTGATCGGAGCGACGACATACTTCCCGGAGCAGGCGCGAGCGATCGCGCGACGCAGCCATCCGGACAGCCTGAGCGCGGAGGAGCGAGAGGAGTGGGGGCGGTGCAGTGCTCGCGGAGACGCGCAGACGCGTGAAGTGCTCCTGCAGTCCATCGGATGAAAGACAGCTACGACGACATGAACTTCACATGGATGCACTGTCCGAGGTCCTGGGTGCCATACGGCTCACGGGCGCGGTGTTTCTCGATATGGAATTACGCGCCCAATGGTCCTACCTCACCGCCCCGGCCCGGAAGATCGCCGATGTGCTGATGCCGGACGCGGATCACGTGATTCCGTACCATCTGGTGACGGAAGGCACGTGCTACGCGCGGCTGCTCCACGGAGGTCCGGTCGAGCTCCGTGCCGGCGATCTGATTCTCTTTCCGGCGGGCGATCGGCACGTGCTCGCGACGGCCAGTGAGGCGGCGTTACGCCTCAAGCCGATCGAAATCACAGGCGCAAGTCTGGACGAGTTCCTGAAGCGCGGCCAGATCGCGGCGCTGCGCAAAGGCCGCGCCGGAGAAACGACGCGCATCGTCTGCGGATTCCTCGCGTGCGACAGGCACCTGGCCGAGCCGATCCTGCTGAGCCTGCCGCGCATGCTCAAGGTCAGCATGCGCGATGGCGGCACCGCCGCCTGGGTGCAAAGCTCGATCCGCTACTCGGTTCTCGAAAGTGCGTCGTCCCGCCCCGGCTCGGCGGTCGTGCTGGCGCGCCTTTCCGAAGTGCTCTTCGCCGAAGCCGTTCGTCACTACATGGACGAGCTGCCACCGGGCCAGTCCGGGTGGCTCGCGGGTCTGCGGGATCGTTACGTCGGTCGGGCGCTATCGCTGCTGCACGAGCAACCGGCATACCCTTGGACCGTGGATGAGCTCGCCGGGAAGGTCGGCTTGTCTCGCTCCGCGTTGAGCCAGCGGTTCAGCGCGCTGATCGGTGCACCGCCGATGCAATACCTCGCCCGCTGGCGGACTTCACTCGCCGCCACGCGACTGCGCGACAGCGATGTTGCGATCATCCGGGTTGCTACGGACGTCGGCTATGAATCCGAAGCCGCGTTCAACCGGGCGTTCAAGAGACAGTTCGGACTGCCGCCCGCCACCTGGCGGCGGCGGGCAGCGCGCAGCCGCTAGGCTGCCTTCCGTGCGGAGATCGCCTTCACGTCGGCGGTGGTCAACGGCTGTCCGCCGATGGCCCAGTCTCCGCTTTTCACTTCCTCGACGACGCACCAGGTGACGGAGCGCATGGCTTCGCCTTCGATCTGGACAAGCGCGTCGGTCAAGGACTTCGCGATCTGCTTCTTTTGCGGTTCGGTGAAAACGCCTTCGATGAGTTTCACGCTGATGAGCGGCATGGTTTGCTCCTCTGTAGAGAATGGTTGAGATTGCTCGCAGTCGCGAGCGCGTTGCCGACCGGCGGCCTCGCGCTCGATGCTCTTGAAAAGCTCCAGTTGGATGCGGCTTCCCCCGGCGGCGTCGAGGAATGGCCGCAAGCCTGCGAACAGCCCGGCGGCCTCGGCATAGCGGCCTTGGGCCCAGGCGCCGAGCGCCCGCAATCCCGGCCGAGTGATGTTGCGCGCCCGCAAGGCGGTGTAGTCGCCGCCTTGCGCACATCGCTCGATCGCATGCACGAGCCCTTGCGCGCGCTCGTGCTTCCCGGCGATCAAATGTGCCAGACCCGCATGCAGGTCGACATACGGCCAGAATCCCGGTGTCACCGTCCGGTCGAAGGCGTCGGAAACGCTGCGCCAGCGGCCGTCGTCGTCGACCCCATCGGTGGTCAGGCGCCACAGCAGGGCGGCGGCATCGCATGCATCGAGCGCGGATCGCGCACTGGCGGGCAGCAACCAGGCATCCAGGATGCCGAGCGCCGATGCGACGTTTCCTTCGTCGGCATCGAACATGGCCAGATGCCAGGCGTTGTGCGTACGCATGCGGCTGTCTCCGGCCCATTGGGCGCGCTGCTCGCGCATCCATTGCGCGCCTTTGCCGGGGCGCCCGGACTCGGCGATCGCGTGCGCCACCGCGTGCACGCCCACCGGGCAGGCGGGGTCGCGCGCCAGCGCCTTGCGCCCTAGCGCTTCGGCGTACGCCGCGTCGCCGTTTTCCGCGTGCGCGAATGCGGCCATGGCAAGCAGGAAACCGAAGCCGTGCTGATCGGGTCGCCATGCAGGCATTGCCGCATCGACGACCGCGCACAGCCGGTCGTGCCGACCGAGGAAGAAGTAGCATGACTGCGCGAGCCGCAGCGCCAGCAGGTCGCGCGGCCATCTGTTCAAGATGGACGCGTAACGTTCGGCGGCGAGAGCCGGGTCCCCGGTCAGCCACGCCTCGGCCGCGGCGAGGTGGGCGCGCGTCTCGCGCGATACGGCGCCATCTGTTCGGATCGCCTGCGCGATCGCGGGTAAAGCGTCCGGGATCTTTGCCAGGACGCCGGCTGCGGCACGGATGGTCTGCGCTCGATTGAACTCCGGGTGTCCGGGGCCGATATCGCGCAACTCCGCGACGGGATCGCCGACGGCGCGCAGCAGGTGATCGAGGGCGAGAGAGGTCGCTTGCATGGTTGTGCATGTTGCAAGCGAAGCAGCCTGCAGACTTGATGCAGGCGCCGGCGTTCTTTGCAGGTACGCCGCCTGTGCGGCTCGCCTGAAGTTGCCGCGAACCGCAGTCCCAACGTTTACCGGGGTTCCGGCTGCGACATCTCCGGCCTCGCCCCTCGATCGCCGATCAGAGCCAGCGACCGCCGCCGACGCTTATGTAGCCGTGATCTCCGACCGGAACGCCGACACTCAGTCCGACGCCCACCGAGCCGGAGCATCCGCTCAGGGACAACGCCGACAAGAACAGCAAGACCCACCCCGTGATTCTGATTCCGCGCATCGGGATACCCCTCGTCTAGCTTGCCAGCTTCTGAAGTACCAATACCGCACCGGACGGATCCGTAACGACGGCCATGCTGCCCTCCCGCAGCTGTGGCGACGCAGGCAGCAATACCTTGCCACCCAGAGCCTGGGCGCGCGCGGCCGCCGCCGCCGGGTCGTCGACCCCGAAATAGGTGAGCCACACGGATTGCATTTCGTCCGCCGGCTTCTTGAAGATGCCGGCGCGATCGCTTCCCCGGTTCATCAGCAACGTATACTGCCCGCCGCGCCGCGCGATGGTGCGGACCTCGTAACCCACCACGGAGCGATAGAACCCGGCCGCCGTCTGTGGATCGTTGGCGAGCAACTCCGTCCACACGACCCGGCCCGGACCAGGTGCCGTCGTCGAATCGTCGGGGTCGCCGATACGGCTTCTCGCAAGACCGATCACCGCGCCCTCCGGATCGACGATCGCCGCCACCCGTCCCAGGCTGACATCGCGCGCGCCCACGGCGACGCCGGCGCCCGCCGCCGCTGCACGGGCGACGGCACTGTCGACGTCCGTGACCGACACGTACGGTAACCAGCGCGACAACCTCTTGCCGTCGGCTCGCGCATCGACCTGCAACATCCCCGCCACGTAAACCTTCCCCGAACGGGCCAGCGTGTAAGGCCGGCCGCCGGGCCGCGTCGTGCTCTCGAACGTCCAGCCGAAAAGCTCGCCGTAGAAGCGGCGCGCGGCATCGATGTCCTCGGTGATCAGATCATTCCACACGATCTTGCCGATCAGCGGCTCGGACGAGAACGACATGCCGGAGGTGTCCAGCTTCCCCGAGGGAGACACACAGCCTGACGGCAGGGCCGCAAGCAACACGACGATTACGACGGAAAAGCAGGCTCTTGCCGTGTCGAGCACAGGTCTCCGCATGTCGAGTCTCCTTCTGGCGGCAAGCAGCCGGCGGGTACGGATCGGAAAATGCAACCGTACCACGCGTCCAGCCGGCGCGCTCACACCGGCTGGACCGAATCTCCCAACCGGATCGTGCCGCTCGTCACGACGCTCGCCGTGATGCCGCCGTGGCCGCGCATGGCGTTGAGCCCGCCGCGCCCGAGCGCCTGTTCCATACGCGAGCAAGGCGCGCACGGGCCGGTGCCGAGGAGCACTGCGTCGCCGATGCGAAACTCGCGATCCTGCAGGGCCAGCAGGTTGATGCCGGCGACCACGATGTTCCGCCGCAGCAGCGCGGGGTCGATCGCCTCGCGGCCCAACGTCGCGGCGACCACGGCAAGATGCTCGGCCTGGATCAGAGTGATCTGTCGCTGGCCGCCGCCTCGGATCGCGCGGTGATCGCCGGTCAGACCGAACCCCGACACGGCATTCGCAGTCTGCACGGCTTCGACGGGCGCGCGATAGCGCGGGCGCAGCCCGATCCACTCCACTCTGCCCGGTCTCGCAAAGCGCGCCATCAGGCTTTTCAGCCCGCCGTCCAATGCTTCTTCCATTTTCAGGAGCGAGCGGCCGCGCCGCTCCGATGGGAGTTTCGACGGGAGGATTATGCCTTTCGCGCCGCGTCCCCGGCAGCCGAGTGGACCGGCTGCTCGCGCGCAGACGCAATCCAGCGCCCCCGGCTACAGCGCAGTCGTCAGCCGCCGGATCGCCTGCTCCAGGAAGCGGATGCGGGCATGCGCCTGGTCGAGCAGTTCGCGCAGGTTCTGGTCCACGGCGGCCGAGCCGCGTGAATGCGCCAGCCGGACACGCTGCCCCGCGAGCGCCCGGTGCACCAGCTCGCCTCGAACCGTTCCGATGTCTTGCGGTGGATACACGATGGCCTCCTTGCAATTGGCGTCCGGCGGATGAGCCGAGGCGCATGGTCGGACTGTAGACCCCTCGCGCCGTTGCAGCCGTGACTTCTTGCCCTCCTGTGTCGTGAACATTCACCCACCGGCCGTTGGCCGCGTATGGCTCGCGGCAGGAGAAGGCCCGCATATATCCCTCAGCGATAAGCAACGACCGAATAGTTCGTTGGCCCGGGGCGGCCGGCTCACTATCCTGGGGCGGGCGCACCCCAACCGAGGAGGTAAGCGATGAGCACGATCCTGAAAGAAGTCCTTACGGCCAACGAGGCCTACGCCGCGTCCTTCGGCGACAAGGGCAAGCTGGCCCTGCCCCCGGCGAGGAAGTTCGCCATCCTGACCTGCATGGACGCACGCCTGCAACCCGCGCGGTTCGCCGGCCTGAAGGAGGGCGATGCCCACGTGATCCGCAACGCCGGCGGGCGCGCGAGCGACGACGCGATCCGCTCGCTGGTGATCTCCTACAAGCTGCTTGGCACGCGCGAGTGGTTCGTGATCCACCACACCAACTGCGGCATGGAGCTGTTCACCGACGAGGTGATGGGCGGCCTGCTGGAGAAGAGCCTGAAGACCGCGGTGCTCGACGCCGACATGCGCTGGAAGGACGTGGGCCCCGGCCCCGGTTCGGTGCACGGCAAGTTCGTGAAGTGGCTCACCATCGCCAACCTGGAGGCGAGCGTGCTGGAGGACGTCCAGCGCATCCGCAGCCATCCGTTGGTGCCGGCTGAGATCCCGATCTACGGTTACATCTACGACGTGAAGAACGGCCGGCTGGTCGAGGTGAAGCAGGCGACCGAGGCCGGGCGCGCGCGCTAGCGCGCACGTCTGCGAGCTGGACCGGTTGCCGGGCGCCGGCGGTTCGACGTCGTTCACTTCGCCGCGCTGCCCGGCCTAGTCGTGTCGTGAACGCCCGCCCCGGCCGCCGCGCGGGCGGCCGGTGGTCGCGACCCCCAAAGACGGCCCGAAGACCGCCCCAAACATCGCTATGATTGCGGGCAACCGTCAGGGGAGACCACGCGCAACGTGAAGCAACCGGGACCCGCCGCGCCGCGCGACCATCTGGGCCAGTCGGTCGAACGGCTGGAGGACGAGGCCCTGCTCGCCGGCCGCGGGCGCTTCGCCGACGACCTCGGCGTCAAGCCCGGCACCCTCCACGCCGCGGTGCTGCGCTCGCCTCACGCACACGCCGCGATCGACGCCATCGACATCGGCGCCGCCCTGCGTGCCCCCGGCGTGCGCGCGGTGCTCACCCGCGAAGACGTAGAAGCCTGGGCCGCGCCGTTCGTGGTCGGCGTCAAGCAGCCCATGCAGCACTGGCCTCTGGCGATGGACCGGGCGCGCTACGCGGGCGAGCCGGTGGCAGTGGTGGTGGCGGAGAACCGGGCGCTGGCCGAGGATGCGCTCGACCTGATCCAGGTCTCCTACCGGCCGCAGCCGGTCGCGGTGGCCATCGAGGATGCGCTGGCGCCGGATGCGCCGCTGCTGCATCCGGCGGTCGGCTCCAACGTCGTCAGCGATCGCAGCTTCCGCTACGGCGACCCCGGCGCCGCGTTCGCCGCGGCGCCGCACCGAGTGAGCCTCACCGTGCGCTACCCGCGCAACTCGTGCACGCCCATCGAATGCGGCGTGGTAGTCGCCGAGCACCTGCCCGGCGACGAGGGCTACGAAGTGCTCTCCAACTTCATGGGGCCGTACTCCCTGCACGCGGTGATGGCGCTGGCGCTCAAGGTGCCGGGCGCGCGGCTGCGCCTGAAGTCCCCGCGCGATTCCGGCGGCAGCTTCGGCGTGAAGCAGTCGTTGTTCCCTTACATCGTGCTGATGTGCCTGGCCTCGCGCAAGGCCGGCGCGCCGGTGAAGTGGGTGGAGGACCGCCTCGAGCACCTGCTCGCGGCGACCTCTTCCACTGGGCGGCTGACCACGATCGAGGCCGCGGTCGAGCACGATGGCCGCATCCGCGCGCTGCGCTACGATCAGTGCGACGACGTCGGCGGATACCTGCGCGCGCCCGAGCCGGCGACCTTCTACCGCATGCACGGCTGCCTGACCGGCGCATACGCGGCGCGCCATCTCGAAGTGCGCAACCGCGTCGTGCTCACCAACAAGACACCGGCCGGCCTGGTGCGCGGCTTCGGCGGGCCGCAAGTGTACTTCGCTCTCGAGCGGCTGATGCAGCGCATCGCGGTGGAGCTGAACCTGGACCCGCTGGACGTGTACCGGCGCAACTTCGTACCGCGGGACGCTTTTCCCTACCGCGCGCCGGCGGGTGCACTGCTCGACTCGGGCGACTACCAGGCGGCGCTCGAGCGCGCGATCGGCGCGGGCGGACTTGCAGAGTTGATCGCGCGACGAGACGCCGCGCGGCGTGCAGGCCGCCTGTACGGCATCGGTTTCGCGGCGATCGTCGAGCCGTCCATCTCCAACATGGGTTACATCACCACCGTGCTCACACCCGAGCAGCGCGCCAAAGCCGGGCCGAAGGACGGGGCCATCGCTTCCGCGACGGTGAGCATCGATCTGCTGGGCAGCGTGAGCGCCGTGATCGCCTCGGTGCCGCAAGGTCAAGGCCACATCACCGCCGCGGCGCAGGTGCTCGCCGACGTGTTCGGGCTGCGGCCCGAGGACATCACCGTGAACGTCGAGCTGGACACGCAGAAGGACGCGTGGTCGGTGGCCGAAGGCAACTACTCCAGCCGCTTCGCCGGCGCGGTGGCGGGCACCCTGCAGCTGGCCGCCGTGAAGCTGCGCGACAAGATCGCGCGCATGGCGGCGGCGCAATTCGGCTGCAAGCCGGATGCAGTGCGCTTCGAACAAGGTGAGGTGTTCGCCGAAACCGCACCGGGCAACGCGGTCCCCTTCGGCCGGTTGGCGGGCGCCGCGCACTGGTCGCCGGGTCAGCTTCCCGAGGGCCTGGAGCCGGGGTTGCGCGAAACGGTGTTCTGGACGCCCGAGCCTCTCGCGGCACCCACCGAGCGCGACGAGATCAACACCTCGGCCGCCTACGGGTTCGCGTTCGATCTGTGCGCGGTGGAGGTGGACCGCGTCACCGGGCGCGTGCGCTTCGATCGCTACGTCACCTGCCACGACGCCGGGCGGCTGCTCAATCCGGCCCTCGCCGACGGCCAGGTCCGCGGCGGCTTCGCGCAGGCGCTCGGCGCCGCGCTGCTGGAAGAGCTGCGCTACGCGCCGGACGGCGCTTTCCAATCCGCCACGTTCGCCGACTACCTGCCGCCCACTGCCTGCGAAGTGCCCGACCCGGTGATCCTGCACCTCGAGACGCCCTCGCCGTTCACCCCGCTGGGCGCGAAGGGCATCGGCGAAGGCAACAGCATGAGCACGCCGGTGTGCATCGCCAACGCGGTGGCCGATGCGCTGGGCGTGGCGCAGATCGAACTGCCGCTCACCCCGGCGAAGGTGATGGAGCTGCTCGGCGTGGACGACCCGCCGCCGGCCAAGATCGGCCGGGACGCGGCCGCCGCGCAAAGGCCGTGGTGGAAGCGCGCGCTCCAGGGGAGCCCGCAGTGAAGCCTTGCGCGTTCGACTACGTGCGCGTCGAGTCCGTGGAAGAGGCCACGGCGCTGCTGTGCGAGCACGGCGACGACGCGCGCATCCTCGCTGGCGGGCAGTCGCTGATGCCGCTGCTCAACATGCGGCTGGCGTCTCCGGCGCTGGTGGTGGACATCTCGCGGGTCCCGGCGCTCGATTACGCGCGCCCCGAGCGCGACGCGCTGTGCGTTGGCGCGGCCTGCACTCAGGCCAAAGTGGAATGGCGTTCGGACCTCGCCCGCGAGGTGCCGCTGCTGGCGCTCGCTTTCCCGCACATCTCGCACTTCCAGGTGCGCAGTCGCGGCACCGTCTGCGGGTCGATCGCGCACGCCGATCCGAGCGCCGAGCTGCCGCTGGCGCTGACCGCTCTGGGCGGCGAAGTCGTGCTGCGTTCGGCGCGCGGAACGCGCACCGTAGCTGCCGGCGATTTCTTCCAGGGCATGCTCAGCACGGCGCGCACGGCCCACGAGCTGGTCGAGGAAGTGCGCTTCCCGCTGCATCGTTCCGGCCTCGGATACGGCTTCGCGGAACTGGCCCAGCGGCACGGCGACTTCGCCATCGTCGCCTGCGCCGCCGTGGCCGGCGCGGACGAGATCCGCTTCGCGGTCGGCGGCGCCGGCGACCGGCCGCGGCTGGCGCGCTGGCCGCGCCTGGCGAGCGCCGACCTGGACGCGGCGCTCAACGATTTCGCCTGGGAGATCGACGCACGCAGCGATCCCCACGCTCCCGCCAAGTACCGGCGCCATCTGGTGCGCCATCTGGGACGCCGCGCCGTCGAGGCGGCCTGCGCATGAAGCGCATCGAGCGCGATGCGCGTTGCCGCGTCGATGTCACGCTCAACGGCGTGGAGCGCAGCGGCTGGTGCGACAGCCGCACCCTGCTCTCGGACTTCCTGCGCCAGGAGCTGGGCGCGACCGGCACGCACGTGGGGTGCGAGCACGGCGTGTGCGGCGCATGCACGGTGCGGGTGGACGGGACGGCGGTGCGCGCGTGTCTGATGCTCGCGGTGCAAGCCGACGGCCAGCGCGTGGACACGGTGGAGGGGCTCGCCGGAGCGCAGGGCATGAGCGCGCTGCAGCGCGCCTTCAAGCGCCATCACGCGCTGCAATGCGGCTACTGCACGCCGGGCATCCTGCTGTCCGCGACCCAGTTCCTGGAGCGCGTGCCGCAGCCGAGCGAGCAACAGGTGCGCGAGATGCTGTCCGGACACCTGTGCCGCTGCACCGGCTACACCAACATCGTGCGCGCCGTGCTCGACGCGGCCGCCGAGCGCCCTGAGAGGAGCAGATGCCCGCCCTGAACCATCCCGCCCAGCACCTGCTCGACGCCCTCGACGGCTTCCGCGTGGAGATCGATCCGGCGCACGAGCGCGCCGACATCGTGCTCGACCGCCCGCCGCTCAACATCGTCACCATGCCGCAGCGCGAGCAACTGCGCCTGGTGTTCGAGGCGCTGGATGCCGACGCGCGCGTGCGCGTGCTGGTCCTGCGCGCCGCCGGCGAGCACTTCTCCAGCGGCGGCGACATCCAGGGCTTCCTCGACGCCTCGCCGGAACACGTCTCGCAGCTCGCCTGGAACGTCGCCGCGCCCGCGCGTTGCAGCAAACCGGTGATTGCCGCCAACCGCGGCTACTGCTTCGGCGTGGGCTTCGAGCTGTCGCTCGCCTGCGATTTCCGCATCGCTTCGGACACCGCGTTGTACGCGCTGCCGGAACAGAAGCTCGGCCAGATCCCGGGCTCCGGCGGTTCGGCCCGCCTGCAGAAGATGATCGGCATCGCGCGCACCAAGGACGTGGTGATGCGCTCGCGGCGCATCGGCGGCCGCCAGGCCTGCGACTGGGGCATCGCCACCGAGTGCGTGCCCGATGCGCAGCTCGAGGCGGCGACCGCGGCGCTCGCCGAAGAGCTGCGCGCTTTCTCGCCGCTGGCGCAGCGCACCGCCAAGAAGCTGCTCAACGACACCGAGGACGCCACGCTTGCCGTCGGCATCGAGCTGGAGGGCCACTGCTACAGCCGCCTGCGCACTTCCGAGGACTTCCGCGAGGGCGTCGAGGCCTTCCACCAGAAGCGCAAGCCGGCGTTCAAGGGGCGCTGATCCACGCGCGACGGTCGCTTCGCGTAGCATGATCCGACAGCCACGCTATCTCACCAGGAGACCGACATGGGAAAGACCATCGAGCTCACCGCGTCCGACGGCCACAAGCTCCTCGCCTACCGCGCCGAACCCACCGGCAAGCCCCGCGGCGGCCTGATCGTGGCGATGGAGATCTTCGGGGTCAACAGCCACATCCGCAGCGTGGCCGACGGCTACGCGGCGGACGGCTATCTGGCCCTTGCCCCGGCGCTGTTCGACCGCGTCCAGCGCGGTTACGACACCGGCTACTCGCAAGAGGAGATCCAGCGCGGCATCGGCGTGATCCAGAAGATCGCGCTCGACGACACCATGAAGGACATCGCCGCGGCGCTGCAGAACATCGCCTCCGCCGGCAAGGCCGGCATCGTCGGCTACTGCTGGGGTGGGACGGTCGCGTGGAAGTCGGCGTCCAGCCTTTCCGGCTTGCACTGCGCCGTGCCCTATTACGGCGGCGGCATCCCGGGCCTGATCGGGCTGAAGCCGCGCTGCCCGGTGATGTTCCACTGGGGCGAAACCGATCATTCGATCCCGCTTGACCAGGCGAAAGCGTTCGCCAAGGCGCACGCCGACCAGATCCATCACTTCTACCCCGCCGGGCACGGGTTCAACTGCGATCAGCGCGCGTCCTACGACGCCGCCGCGGCGAAGCTCGCGCGGCAGCGCACGCTGGAGTTCCTGGCGAAGCACGTGGGGTGACGCGGTGCGCCTTTAAGGCGCGACCGGCACCGTCCCTGCGCGTTCCAGCATCACCTGCAGCAGTACGTCGCAGCCGGCTGCGAGGTGCTCCGGCTTCGCGTTCTCGATCTCGTTGTGGCTGATGCCGCCCTCGCACGGCACGAAGATCATGCCCGTGGGGCAGACGCGCGCCAGGTAGATCGCGTCGTGGCCGGCGCCGCTGACGATATCCATGTGGCTGAGGCCGAGCCGCTGCGCGGCGTTGCGCACCGCGCTCGCGCAGCCGTGGTCGAACCGGCAGGCGGGATAGCTGGCGACCCGCTCGACGCTCGCCGTGCAGCGTTGCGCGCTCGCCAGGCGCTCGCAGGCAGCGCGCATCTCTTGCTCCATGCGCTCCAGCGGCTCGTCCTCGGCGTGCCGAAGATCGACCGAGAAGCGCACTTCGCCCGGGACCACGTTGCGCGAGTTCGGCTTCACTTGCATGAACCCCACCGTGCCCCGGCCGTCGGGCTGGAAGCGATCAGCGAGCGCGTTCACCTCCGCGACGATGCGGGCGGCGGCGACCAGCGCATCCTTGCGCAGGCCCATCGGCGTCGGACCCGCGTGCGCATCCTGTCCGCTGATCACGACGTCGTACCAGCGCAGTCCGAGTGCGCCGAGCACCACGCCCAGCACCTTGTGCTCGTTCTCGAGGACCGGCCCCTGCTCGATGTGCGCCTCGAAGTACGCACCCAGCGGCCGGCCGCCCGGCGGTTCGGCCCCGGCATACCCGATCCTGCGCAGCGCTTCGCCGACGCTGACGCCGTCGATGTCGGCGCGCTGCAGGATGGCGTTCAGCGCGAACTCGCCGACGAACACGCCCGAGCCCATCATCCCCGGGGTAAAGCGCGAGCCTTCCTCGTTGGTCCAGACCGCGACCTCGACCGGCGCTCGCGTCTTCACGCCCAGATCGTTCAGCGTGCGCACCACCTCCAGGCCGGCCAGCACGCCGTAGTTGCCGTCGAATTTGCCCCCCGAGGGCTGCGTGTCGATGTGGCTGCCCGTGACGACGGCAGGCGCACGATCATCCTGTCCAGGGCGGCGCGCGAAGATATTGCCGATCGCATCCACCTTGACGGTGCAGCCCGCCTCCTTGCACCAGCCGATGAACAGCGCGCGCGCTTCGCCGTCGAGCTCGGACAGAGCGAGGCGACACACACCGCCTTTCTTGGTGGCGCCGATCCGGGCCAGCTGCATGAGCGAGTCCCACAGCCGCTGGGCATTGATCGTTGCAGTCATCGCAAACCCCCGGCGCCCGGCCCCCCGCATAGGCACGGCGGTGCCAGTGCCGCCATGCCGGCTACGCGAGGTGCGCCTGCTCCTGGCGCTCTAGCGCCGCGCCCCAGGCTTTGTCCCAGTCGTTGCCGAGAAAGTCCACCGCGCGCCCGTCGGCCTGGAAGAAGCGATTGGGGATCTGGAACATCCCCAGCATCAACCCGCCCTCGGGTCCGGCCCAGGCTTCGTGCCGGCTGCCTGCCGGCCGCCACACGTAATCGCCCGCCTGGCATACGCCCTCACCGCATACCAGGCTGCCCTGGAGCACATAAGTCTGCTCGATCAGCACATGCTCGTGGTCCGGCAGCTTCGCGCCCGGCGCCATTCTGAGCAGCATGGTAAGCAGGCCGCTGGCGCGATCCACCAGCAGCGTCTTGGTTTCGATCCCGGGATACACACCTCGCTCCCAGGGCAGCGCCGCGACGTCGACGAAGCGCGAAGCAAGCGGTGGCAGGTTGGCATGGTGGGTCGCTTTCGGCGTGGTGGCGCTCATCGGACGGTTCTCCGTACAGGTGCTCGAGCAGGTTGCGGCGAAAGTGTACCGCCGGACGGTGGGACGTGCGCGACCGAAGGCGCGAGGCAGCGCTCCTATCGGTAGAACACGTGCCGGCCGATCTTCGCGAGCGGCCGCTTGCCGCGTGCCCAGCTCGGCTTGATGTAGGTGGCGTGATAGTGCATCGCGCCGCGCAGCATCGGCGGACGGCGCCGGTCGTACACCGCCTCGGCCGCCTCCCAGGCCTGTTCCCACAGCTCGCGTTCGGGATGCGGGGTGCTGTCGAACTCCGTCCAGGAAAATGCGCTCACATAGCGCTTGCGCAGATAGTCCCAGTTCTTCTCGTAGACGACCTCGCACACGGTGTTCGGAAAGCGGCGCGAGCGCACCCGGTTCATGGTGACTTCCGCGACGGCGTAGCGTCCGGCCGCCGGCTCTCCCCGCGCTTCGTAGTACACGTTGCGTGCCAGGCAGGTCAGCTCGCGCACTCGCGTGGCATGGGTCACGATGGATTGGATCAGCACGGCAAATGCGCCGACTGCGACACCGGCCACGAACGCAGCGACCCACACGCCCTTCTTGCTCGCGTGCCAGCGAAAGCGCAGCTCGATCCAGCACCGCGACAGCAGCCGGACACGGCCGAACGATCCTCGCTGGTACAAGAGGTTGCGCAACATGGGTCGGGGATGGCCAGCCGCGGCCGGCGGCCGCATCAAGAGTTCAACACCCCCTGCGAGGCAAGAATCACGCCGTCGTGCGGCGCGGCAGCGCGCTGAAAAAACCCCTTCCTAGTCCCCTCGCAGGCGCGCTACCATGGCCTGTAATCGACGCGCCGAAACCATGCGCTTGAGGCTCAACCCGCGGTCGTGTTCGCAACTGGCTTGCCTCGCGGCGCTGTGCGTCCTGGTGGCCGGGGGTGCGGCGGCCGCCGATCTGCAAGTCGAGGTGCGCAACGTCAAGCCACGCAAGGGAGAGGTGCGCGCAGCGCTGTTCGACAACGCCGAGGCCTTCGCCTCCGCCGTCAAGATCCGCGCGGTGGTGAGCGAAGGAGAGATCGTCACCGGCGTGTTCGCCCGCGAGAGCGACTTCCTGAAAGACCCGGTCGACACCGTCGTGGCGCCAGTGCAAGGCCGCACCGTCATCCTGCGCTTCACCGACCTCGAGCCGGGCGAGTATGGGCTGGGTCTGTTCCAGGATCTGAACGGCGACGAGAGGCTCGACATCACGCTCGGCGGCCTGTCCCTGGAACCCTGGGGAGTGTCGAACAACAAGGCCAACCTGCACGAGGATCCGCTCTGGGAGGACGCCAAGTTCACGCTCCCGCCCGAGGGTCTCTCGATAACGGTGCACCTCCTGCACGAGCGGCCCGGCGACCGATAGCGCTGCGCGGGTCGCGGCCGCAATCCGCCGCGGGCCGGACCTCGCGCCTGGCGCACATCCTGCATGCCGGCCGGCGGGACAACCGTCACGCGCCGTCATGACCGTCATCGCCGCCGTCATCGCCGCCGCCCTGATCGTCTGGGGCATATTCGCCTACAACCTGCTGGTGCGAGACCGTGCGCGGGTGGCCGCAGCCTGGAGCGACGTGGACGTCCAGCTCAAGCGCCGCCACGACCTGATCCCCAAGCTCGTGGAAGTGGTCCAGCAGCACGCCGGCTACGAGCGCGGCGTGCTGGAGCGCCTGGTGTTGGCGCGATCGCAGGCGCAGGAGGCGAGCGGCCCCGCCGGCAAGAGCCGCCCCGAAGCCGCGCTCGGACGCGGTGTGCACAAGATAATGGCGGTGGCCGAATCGTATCCGGAGCTAAAGGCGAGCCAGGGCTTCCTCGATCTCCAGCGTGGCCTGTCGCAAGCCGAAGATCAGATCCAGTACGCCCGGCGCTACTACAACGGCACGGTCAACAACCTGAACACGCGGGTGGACACCTTCCCCGATCTGCTGGTGGCGCGCCTGCTCGGGTTCCGGCCGGCGGAGTACTTCGAGCTGCAAGCCCCCGTTGAGGCACAGCCTGCGGAGGTGCGATGATGCGACGCCTGCTGTTCGCTGTCATGCTGCTCCTGAGCGGCGCGGCCGGCGCCGGCGAGCGCATCCTGTCCTTCGACAGCCGCATCGAGATCCGACCCGAGGGCAGCTTGATCGTGACCGAGACGCTCCGTGTCCGGGCCGAGGGCGATCGCATCCGGCGCGGGATCTTCCGCGAGTTCCCGACCCTCTACACCGACCGGCGCGGCAACCGCACCACGGTGAGCTTCGCTCCCGTGTCGGTGCGACGCGACGGCGCAATCGAGCCGTATCACACCGCGCGGCGCAGCAACGGCGTGGCGCTCTACATCGGCGACAAAGACCGATTTCTCTCGCCAGGCGAGTACACCTACGAGATCCGCTATCGCACCGACCGCCAGCTCGGCTTTTTCCCGGAGCACGACGAGCTGTACTGGAACGTGACCGGCGTGGACTGGGACTTCCCGATCGATGCGGCGAGCGCGGAGGTGCTCCTTCCCGCCGGCGCATCCGACGAGTCCGTGCGCCTGGAGGGCTATACCGGACCCATGGGCGCGAAGTGGCAGAACTACCGCGCGCTGCTGCGCGACGGCGTGGCGAGATTCGAGACCACGCGCCCGCTCGCCCCGCGCGAAGGGCTCACCATCGTGGTGATGTGGCCGAAGGGGCTGGTGAGCGCTCCGTCCGCGAGCGCCAGGCTGCGCCATTTCCTGCGCGACAACCGGCCCCTGACCTTCGGCGCGCTGGGCCTGCTCTGCGTGCTCGGCTATTACCTGCTGATGTGGCGCCGCGTGGGCCGCGATCCGGCCGGCGATGTGGTCATTCCGCGATACCAGCCGCCCGAGGGCGAAACACCGGCGTCGATGCGCTATCTGCAGCGCATGGCCTACGACAACCGCTGCTTCGTGGCCGGGATTCTGGGGCTGGCGGTGAAGGGCTATCTCACGATCGAGCAGCAGGGCGGTGGATTCCTGAAGAAAGGCAAGTACACGCTGCACCGCACGCGCGGCTCGCAGACGCCGCTCGGGCCCGACGAGCACGCGCTGTTGCGCGAGGTGCTCGGCGCGCGCGACACGCTGCTGCTCGATGACGAGAACCACGCGATCCTGCGCCAGGCCAAGAGCGCGCACGAGGTGGCGCTCAAGCGCAAGTACCTGAAGAGCTTCTTCCACGTGAACGGCAAGTGGCACGCGCTCGGCATCTTTCTCACGGGCCTCGCCGTTGCGCTGGGCGTGGTGGCGCCGGCGATCGCGGGCGGCTACGGGCAGGACTGGTTCCTGCTCACGCCCGGGGGCTGGGCGACGATCACGTTGGGCGCGGTCGCGCTGATCGCCAACGCGGTGTTCGGCAGGCTGCTCAAGGCGCCTACGCGCGAGGGGCGCAAGCGCCTGGACCAGATCGAAGGGTTTCGCCTGTACCTCGACGTCGCCGAGGGCGACGAACTGAAGCTCGCGGGGGCGCCGCGCAAGACCCCGGGCCTGTTCGAGGCCTACCTGCCGTTCGCGCTGGCGTTGGGCGTCGAGCAGCGCTGGTCGCAGAAGTTCGCCGGCGTGTTCCTGACTCAGGGCCACTCGCCGGATTGGTATCACGGCGACCGCTGGGACGCGAACGACCTGGGCGGCTTCTCCTCGTCGCTTTCCAGCTCCTTCGACTCCGCGGTCTCCTCGGCTTCCACCGCGCCGGGCGACTCCTCGGGGGGCGGCGGAGGCGGCTCGTCGGGTGGCGGCGGAGGTGGCGGCGGCGGCGGAGGGTGGTAGCCGCCCCAGGGGTGGGAACGGCACGGTGCGCTTGAACTCGCTGGATCGCGCCCGCACTTTCCTTGCGGGAATCCACGAGGAGAACACCATGACCGCATCGGCCGCCAGAGCACCCTGGCTCCACATGGTGGAGGATCCGGGGCCGTTACCTTCGAATTCGGCGCGCAGCGCGCGCCCTGCGGGCGACGACGCGGATCTGCTCGACGCCTATTCGCGCGCGGTGGTGCAGGTGGCCGACGCCGCCAGCCCCGCCGTAGTAAAGATCGACGTGCGCCGCCGTGTGCGCACGCGCGAGGGTCAGCGCGACCTCGAGGGCAGCGGTTCGGGTTTCATCTTCACGCCGGACGGGCTGATCCTCACCAACAGCCATGTCGCCGGCGGGGCTTCCAGATTGACGGTCGCGTTCAACGACGGTCAGACGGCCGACGCCGACCTGATCGGCGACGACCCGCACACCGACCTGGCGCTGATCCGCGTGTCGGGGAGCAAACTGCCCACCGTGACGCTGGGCGGCTCGCGCGGGCTGCGCGTGGGCCAGCTAGCAATCGCGATCGGCAACCCGTACGGCTTCGAATGCACCGTCACCACCGGCGTGGTGAGCGCGCTGGGCCGTTCTCTGCGCGCGCAGTCCGGCCGTCTGATCGACGATGTGATCCAAACCGATGCCGCGCTTAACCCGGGCAACTCCGGCGGCCCGTTGATGAACTCGCGCGGCGAAGTGATCGGCGTGAATACCGCCATCATCGCGGCCGCGCAGGGCATCTGCTTCGCCACCGCCATCGACACGGCCAAGGTGGTGGTCGGCCAGCTCCTGCGGCACGGGCGCGTGCGCCGCGGATATCTCGGTATGGCGGGCCAGAATACGCCGCTGCCGCGTCGGATGGTGCGCTACTTCGATCTGGCGATCGAGTCCGGCGTACGCGTCACGTCGGTGGAGGACGGCAGCCCGGCACACCGCGCCGGCCTCGAGGCCGGCGACCTGATCGTGGCCTGGGACGGCAAGCCGGTGGCCGGCATCGACGATCTGCACCGGCTGCTGTCCGAGGAATACGTCGGCCGTAGCGCACAGGTGACCGTGCTGCGCCGGGCGCAGAAGCTCACCAAGCAAGTCACGCCCGGAGAGCTGGACTCGGGCCGCTGAAGCGGCGCAAGCGGCGACGAGGGCAGGCCCTCACCTCCTCCGCTGGAAACAGGGAAAAGAACTAGAAGCGGCGGTGTCCACGGCGCCGATCGCGCTGCGCGTGGTCCAAGATCCCGCAGATCACCTGGCCGTCCACGGTGGCGGCCGGAGCCACCCCGAGGATCTCCATGATCGTCGGCGCGATGTCGATGTTGCGCACCGTGCGCAGACTCTTCCCGCGCTTCAGGCTCGGGCCCGCGGCATACAGGATGGCGCTCATCGACCGCAGGTTGGAATCGTGACCGTGCGCGCCGTAGAAGTTGGGCACGGAATAGATACCAGTTGCCTCCGGGGTATCGCCCAGGCGTGCCACCGGCGGCGCCTGCGTGCCGTCGAAGTTGTAGCCTTCCGCCATCAACGCCACCACATCGCCCGAGTCCTGGCCGACGTGGTCGTCGGTGCAGAAGCCAGGCTTGCCGCAGCCGCCTGGCCGCGTCCACACGTGCGAGAACAGCGCCCTTGCGGAAGGGTTGTAGAAGCCGTTGCTATCCACGACGGTACGAAGAGGGACTGCGATGCGCTCGACCAAGTTCTGAAAGTCGGCCGGCGCCACGGTGCCGCCCGATTCGCGGCCCGCGAGGTTGACGTAGATGTTCGCCGCCGGCCCGGTGGTGCGAACGGCGAGCGCGCCGGCCTCGATGCCGGCGTTCGCGAGCAGATTGGTGAGCTGCACGGCGGTGTGAAACGGTGCCATGCCGTGGTCGGAAACCACGAACACATCGCTCAAGGGCGCGCCGTGCTTGTCCACTCCCACCTCCTGCACGATGCGTTGCACCGCCCGATCGGCGCGCTGATAGGCGAACGCCAGGTGCTCCGCGTAGCGTTTCACCTTCGCGGCGTCCTGCCCGCTCGCGCCGGGCGGATCGCCCGGCGCGCCGATGCTGGTCGGGTCCGCCGGGTCGGTCGGCTGCCGCGGATCGGTCAGAGTGAACTGGTGTCCCGAACCGTCGGGCTGCTCGAGGTAAATCATCACCAGGTCGGCGTCGGCGTTGCGCCGGATGGCGTGCAGCGCCAGCTCGGTCTGGTAGTGGGTGAAGGTGGCGACCTGGTCGCGATAGACCGCCTCCAGCTCCGTGTCCGGAAAAGCGGCGAAGCCCGGGCTCAGGCGCTCCGGAATGCGGAAGTCGGGCTGGGGCGCCCAGAAGCCGACATGACCGTTGACATCATCGACCACGTCGATCACCGGTGCGTTGCGCGGGATGAAGTTGGCGGAGTAGCGCACCAGGCGCACCGCCGACAGATCGGGCTCGAGACGGCTGACGAAAAACGCCGTGCCGATTCGATTTCCCGAACCTTCGAAAAAGAACCTGCCGGACGGTCCGCCGCGTTGCACATACGCCGGACCGGTGGAAGGCGGCGTGAACGGCCCAGCCGGCACGCCAGCGTTGGCGTCGAAGACGGCTAGCGTGTCGTAGTTGACTGCCGCATCGTCGCTCGTGTCGAGCGCCGCCGCCTTGAGGTCGTAGCGCAGCGTCCGACCCGCGGCATTCGTGGTGCCGCAGGTGCTACCGGCGGTCGGCGCGCAGAACAAAGTCTGGATCGGATTCATCGTCACCCGTACGGGACTGTACGAGCTGCCGCCTGCCGCCGCGAGCTGGTCGACGAGCGGCTGCGGGGCGTCTTCGAAATCCGCCGCAGCCAGTGCGAACCCTTGCGCGCCCAGGCCGCCGAAAGCGCCGAACGGCAGGCTGTAGTCGGTGATGCGCGTAGGCACCGCCGGCTGCACCAGGGTGTTCGCGATGCGGATGTCGGCGCCGTCGCTGCCCGGCCACGTGGCGGTCAC
Source organism: Burkholderiales bacterium (assembly GCA_036554965.1). Taxonomy (GTDB): domain Bacteria; phylum Pseudomonadota; class Gammaproteobacteria; order Burkholderiales; family SHXO01; genus SHXO01. The sequence goes on along the minus strand of DATBMG010000026.1, from coordinate 14,234 downwards.
CACCTTGAGGCCGGCCTCGCGCAGGCGCACCCATAGCGGCTGCGCGGTGGGTGCGGCCGCAGCGCCGAGCGGGCTGACCTGGTAGCCGCCGATCGGCGCACCGAATCCGCTGATGCTCGTGCCGATGGTCGCCGCCACCGGATGAAAGGTGTTGGCCGGGATATCGTTGTGAACCGCCGTCGCGCCGGTCGCGATGGCGATGTGCGACACGGCGGTGACCGAGGGCGTCGCGGTGATGTTCTGGCGCGCGAAGACGCCGTGCGCGCGTAGGCGGCCCAGTCCTTCTCGGCGATCGAGCACCCCGTCGCGCAGATACCGCTCTACCAGCTCCGGCTTGGCGCCGTCCAGGGAGATCAGCACCACCCCGGGCTGGGCGTTTGCGGTGGGAGCGATGGCCGCCACCAGGCCAGCGGCCATCGCTCCCGCGATCAGCATTCCGGTCGGCGCAGCGCGCATCGATCATTCTCCTCTCATGCAGCCGGGTCCACTTCTGACCCATGCAGCCGGTTCATTTCAGAGCCATGCAGCCGACTTATCTGAGACCCATGCAGCCGACTTATCTGAGACCCATGCAGTTGGCGTAGTAGGTGACGGTGGCGGGCCAGTCGGAGAAGATACCCAGGATTCCGACCTTGCGCGCGAGCACGTCGAGCGCCTCGTACATGTCGCTGTCCTTCTCGATGGCCTCGCCCAGCGGATCGAAAGCGTAATAGAACCCTGCGAAGGCCGCGCCCCGGCGCAGGTCCGAGCGCTCGAAGGTCCAGGTGATGATGTCGAAGCCAACGCCCTTGATGTCCAGCGCGTACTGCGAAGGAACGACTTTACCGGCGTTGACCGCCAGGAGCGCAGGGATCGGCGGTGCGATGATCTTCACCCCTTGCGCTTTCAGCTCCTGCAACTCGGCCAGGGAAAGCGGTGGAACCGGAGGCATAACGGTTGGATCGATATCGTCCAGATAGACCGCCTGCCTCCCGAAGCGCGGCTCGTGCCGAATCCAGTACAGGACATCCTCTTTGTTGAAGGACTGCGCCCACACGTCTCGCGGATGGACGCCCGCTTCCTTGAAGGCGTCGATCATCTTCTGCGCGTAACCGGCCTGGTCGCCGAAGATCGCGGCGATGCGCGCCGGATCTCCGGACTTCAACTCAGGCGTATGCTTCACACCCAGGGCCTTGTTCAGCTCGATGCTCTCCTTCAGCGTGAGCAGCGTGCCGCGGCCGGTGTACAGGTCCGTGCGCCAGCTTGCCGTACCGCCCAGGAATCCCGCAGCCGTGGCGGCGCCCGCGTTGCTCGCGTCCATCTTGCCCCGAAGGGTCTTGAACTCGGCCAGCGTCAGGTCGCTGGCACAGCAGCTCGGAGCCGGTCCCGCAAGTCCGGTCCACGGCACCGTGCACTTGGCGTTCAGCGCTGTGGCCACAATATCCGTAGTGGTGTGGAGATCGCACTCGGCGTGACGGCACACCAGCTCTCCGTCCTTGGTGAAGGTGACGTCGCACTCGACGATGCCCGCACCCATGCGCGCCCCCGCTTCGTAGGACTCCTTGGTGTGCTCCGGGAACTGCAGGGCTGCGCCGCGATGCCCGATGGAGAAGTCAGTACGATAGAAGGGTCCGTCCCGACACTGCATCAGCCGTCTCTTCAACTTTCCCTCGTCCATCCCCTCGACCAGGTAGAACGGCCGCGCGCCCAACTGCACACCGTCGTCCTGCTGCTTGCGGCCGTGGTTGTCGTAGTAGCCGCCGCCATCGTAGTAGTCCTCGTACTTGCCGTTGAAAAAGCGGTTGTCCGGATCCGCCTGTGCCGGCGCTGGCGACATGCACATCGCAGCGCACGCGCCCAACGCCAATGTGAAGAATCCGTTGCGCATGGAACGCTCCTCGAGCTGAAGCCGGTGGATTCTGTGCGCGATCGCGCGCAGATGGACCTCATCGTACGGAACGACAGTGGCAACACGATGACCGAACATCGCGCCGTTTGTTGCAGCGGATGCCGGCCGGAGCGTTGCGCGCGGCGGGTACCTTCACACGATCGACTCAGCGCGCCACGCGGGCTCGGGCCAGCTGCGCCGCCAGAACCATGGCGGCAAGACCGAGGCCGACGAGATCGGTGATCCAGCCCGGCTTGATCAGCAACAGCGCGGCGGTGATGAGCAGCGCGCGCTGCCAGGGGGTGGCCGGGTGCATCAGGTAGCCGAACAGCCCGCCGGCGAGCAGGATCACTCCGACGGTGGCGGTGATCGTCGCGTGGAGGCTCACTGTCCAGTCGCCCAGGAGCAGCAGGGCCGGCTCGTAGACGAACATGAACGGCACGATGTAGGCGGGCGCCGCGGCGCGCATCGCGGCCCAGCCCGCCGCCCACATGTTCGCCTTCGCGAGGCCCGCCGCGGCGAACACCGCCAACGCCACCGGCGGGGTGATCGCCGACAGGATCGCGAAGTAGAACGCGAACATGTGCGCCGCCGGTGTCACCGCCCCGAGCTTGATGACCGCTGGCACCAGCAGCGCGACCATCACGATGTAGGCGGGGGTGGTCGGCATACCCATGCCCAGGATGATGCCGGCGATCGCAGTGAGCACCAGCGCGAGCACCAGGGAGTTCTGCGCCAGCGCGATGACCAGCTGCGTGAACGTGATGCCGAGCCCGGTGATCGTCACGCAGCCGATGACGATGCCGGCGCAGGCGCAGGCCATCGCCACCGCCAGCGTGTTGCGCGCGCCGTCCTCGAGCGCCTCGAGCACCGTGCGCCAGGTGATGCCGGCGCGCGTGGTTGCGCGCACCAGAGCGATCGGCAGGCACGACAGCGCGCCCGCCAGCGCGCACAGCGGCGCCGAGTAGCCGAGAAAGAGACCGGTCAGGATCACCAGGATCGGCGCGAACAGGTGGCCGCGCGCGGCCATCACGCGGGTGAAGCGCGGTAGCTGCTCCCTCGGCACGCCGGCGAGCCCGCAACGCTTCGCCTCGAAGTGCACCGCGAAGAACACCGCCACGTAATACAGCAGCGCGGGAATCGCAGCCCATAGCGCGACCTGCGCATACGGCACCGCGAGGAACTCGGCCATCACAAAGGCGGCCGCGCCCATGATCGGCGGCATCAGCTGCCCGCCGGTCGATGCCACTGCTTCGACCGCGGCCGCGAACGGCGGCCGGAACCCGGTGCGCTTCATCAGCGGGATCGTGATCGGGCCGTCGACCATGACGTTGGCCACGGCGCTGCCCGACACCGTGCCGAACAACGACGAGCTGACCACCGCGACCTTGCCCGGACCGCCAGCCGAGTGCCCGGTGATCGACATCGCGAAATCCATGAACAGCTGCCCGGTACCGCTGCGCTCCATGAATGCGCCGAACAGCACGAAGAGCATCACGTAGGAGGCCGACACGCCGAGCGTGGAGCCGAAGATGCCCTCGGTCGAGAGGTATAGCTGCTCCAGGAGCACCGGGGTCGCCACGTTGCTGAAGAACACGACGTAGGCGAGGAACGCGACCGCGGTGAGCGGCAACGCCCAGCCGATCACGCGGCGCGTGCCCTCGAGGACCACCAGCACCGCGACGACAGCGTAGAACCTGTCCCAGAAGGTCAGCTCGTCGATGTAGATGATGCGGTTGGTGTAGTACTCGTAGTTGAAGAAGATGTACAGGACGCAGGCCCAGCCGCCGGCGAGCAGCAGCGCGTCGAGCGCGCGCCAGGGTGCGCCGCGGCGCAACGGGAACAGCAGGAATACGAGCGTCAGGGCGAACAGCAGGTGCGTGCCGCGGAAGATCATCGCCTCCGGCGGGCCGAATGCCGCGACATACATGTGGTACACCGACATCGTCACGGCTACGGCCGCGACGGTCCATCGCAGCCAGCGCGTAACCGGTGTGGTGGCGGCCTTCTCGTCCGACATGCGCCCTCCCGACGCAGCACCGGACGGCGGCGCCGCCCGGTCGGCAAACCTGTCGCGCGCGCCGTGCGCCTCAGAGCGCGCCGGCTTCCCTGTAGAACTTCGCCGCCCCCTTGTGGAACGGCACGCCGATGTCGAGCGCCATGTCCTTGGGGGTGAGGCCGGCGATCGACTTGACCACCGCCGCCATGCTGTCGACGTTGGCGGCCATCGCCCTCGCCATCCGGTAGACGGTGTCCTCGGGCAGATCGCAGGCGACCACGACATGAGTCGAGTAGCCGATCACCGGGACGTCCTTGTCCTGCTTCGGATAGGTGTTGGCCTTGATCACGCGTTTGATGTAGCCGGAGTTGGCCTTGCGCATCGCGGTCATGGTCTTGTCGTCGACCGGTACCAGCTTCACGTCGCGCGCGCTGGCGAGGTCCATCACGGCCGAAGCCGGGGCCGTGGTGCCCAGCGTAAACACCTGCGCGTGCCCGTCCTTCATCATCGACACCGCGTCGGTGTACGCGGCCTGGAAGTTAACCTTCGCGAGCGAGCGGTAGTCCATGCCGTTGATCTGCAACACCAGCGCGGTCACCGCCTCAGCGGTGTTGCCCTTGGGCTGGGTCACCAGCGTCTTGCCCTTGAGGTCGGCGAGCGAGCCGATCTTCGCGTCCGCGGTGGCGACGATCTGGAAGTACTGCGGATAGAGGTTGGCGAGCTGGCAGACCTTGGTGGTCTTCTTCGGGTATGGCGCGCGGCCTTCGAGCCCGTCGACCGTGGTGCTCGAGTTCGCGAGTCCGATGTGCGCCTTGCCTTCGTCGACACCGCGCACGTTGGCGATGCCGGCGCCGGGCGTCTGCTGGATGTGCAGGCCGGGGATCTCCTTCTCCCACATCCCCTTCAGCGCGCCGCCCAGTGGGATCCACGATCCGCCCTGCGGCCCGGTCATGAAGGTGACCTGCTGGGCGTCCGCCGGGGTGACCAGGACCGCGGCGACGGCGACTGCGGCCAGAGTGAAGGGGATGCGCATGAGGCCCTCCTCGATGGTCGACGAGCCCGGATGGACCCGCATCGATTCGGCGGCCAGTGTAGCGCAGCCGGCCCGGCGTACCTACCGTGCAGCGCAGCGAGCGTGCTGCGCGCAACGTGTGCGGTGCTGCGCCCGTTGGTCAGGCGCGAAAGATCTCGTCGCCGACCCAGCAGCCGTTGCGATGCTCGGGCTTGAGCGTGCCGACAATGACTCCCACCCAGCCGAATCTCTTGTCGCTCACCGCGTTCGCGACCTCCGGCACGTATCGCACCGCCTTCCACGCCACCAGTTGCCCCGGCTCGAGCCATGGGCCTTTCGGACCCGCAGTGCGAGCGGCGACGACGAACCCGCCGTCGTTCGACGCAACGCACAGCAGAGCAGTCTGATTTCCCATGCGTTGGACCTTGACCGCATTTTGCCGCTCGAGCACTTCCCGGGGATCGAGGACGACAGCCGGCAGGAACACGCCCTCGTGCAGCGGACACTCCAGGAATCTGCATGCGTAGCGCAGCGCGGCGATCCCGTCCTGGAAGGCGCGTGCGGGACGACCGACTTCGCCGTCGGAGGACGCCCTCGGATTCCTGCGCTTGAATTCGAACATTGCTCCGCCGCCGATGTCGGAACGCCCGAAACGATTCCCGGATCAGTTCGAGCGGCTGGTGCCGTAGCTGCGCGCGAACTGATCGCGCACGTATTCGACTTCGCGGCGAAACACTTCCTGCGTCCCGTCGCCCGCGACGCCCAGGTAGTACATGCTGATCCGCCGCGGATCGGAGGGCTGCAGGGATTCGAGCGCGCGATCCAGCAGGTCGCGCTGCCGGTACAGCGCGCTTTCCAGGTCGGCGAGCAACTTGTCGCGCTCTTCCTTCTTCTGCGCCGGCTCTCCGTAGCGCCACATCCCGCTTACCTCGGTGCGTCCGTCGGCTCGCGGCTTGGCGTAGGTGAGCGTGCCCTGCCCCTCGTAGTAGCCGCGCTCGAAGGCGCCGACGTACACGTCGCCGTTGGCCAAGCGCAGACGTCCCTGGCCGTGATAGCGCCATGCCTCGAAAGCGCCCTCGTACACCGAGCCGTCCTTCCCCCGGTACCGTCCCTCGCCTCGGAGCGTGCCGTCAACGAATTTGCCCTCGTAGACATTGCCCTCGGGATCGGTGAAGCGGCCCGGCCCGGATGGGCGCCAGCCCGCGAACCGGCCTTCGTGCCGCGCTCCGGCGGGGTGCGTGTACAGCCCCTCGCCTCTGAACTCGCCTTCGACGAAGTCGCCTTCGTAGACCTCGCCACGCGCCTTCTGGAAGCGGCCTTTCCCGTGGTACAGCCCGTTGGCGAACTCGCCCTGGTAGCTGTCGCCGTCTCTGTCCTTGAGCTCCCCCTTGCCCGCGTAGCGCCAATGGACGAACTGACCGCGGTACTCGGAGTCGCTCTGCGTGTGCTTGCCCTCGCCCTCGAACTCTCCGTTCTTGAACTCGCCTTCGAAGATCTGCCCGTCGGAGTCGACGAAACGGCCCGGTCCGTTGAAAGTGTCGCGGCGGAAAGCGCCGGTATAGATCGAGCCGTTCCTGAACCGGTACACACCCTGGCCGGACATCGCTCCTTCGCGGAACTCGCCTTCGTACACGTCGCCCGACACCAGGTGCATCACACCCTTGCCGGAGAACTGCCCGTCGTTGAACCCGCCTTCAAAGCGTGCCCCGCCGTCCCATTCCATGCGGCCCTCGCCGTGGAGTTTGCCGCCGCGCAGCGGACCGTAGTAACGCCCGCCGTCGGGCGTCACGGCATCAGGTCTTGCGTCGGGTGCGGCCTGGACCAGGACCGGGCAGGCCAGGCAGACGAGCCATGTCAGGCGGACGACAAGGGGCGGCATAGTGGCTTTTCCTTGCAGGATGGAGCGCCGGTATCGTCGTTCTGTCACATATGCCGGCCCGCCAACCTTGCAGGAAGCACGCCAGCTTTGGCCCAGGCCCGCAGCTCCCACCGGCCTGGAGGGCCGGCGGGATCATGCCTTCAGTTGATCCGCGATGGGCAGCTTGCGGATGCGCTGGCCGGTCGCGGCGTACACCGCGTTGACGAGCGCCGGGATCGCCGCCGAGGTGCCGGGCTCGCCCACACCTCCCGGGTATTCCACGCTGGGGACGATGTGCACGTCGATGCGCGGCGTCTCGTGCATGCGCATCACCCGATAGTCGTGGAAGTTGCTCTGCTGCACCCGCCCGTCGGCGATCGTGACTTCGCCCCACAACGCCGCGCTCAGGCCGAACACGATGCCGCCTTCCATCTGGGCGGCCACGATGTTCGGGTGCACGGGCAGCCCGCAGTCGATTGCGCACACCACGCGCTTGACTTGCACCTCGCCTGCGCCGTCGACTGCGACGTGAGCGACCTGCGCGATATAGCTGCCGAAGGCGTGCAGCAGTGCGATGCCGCGTCCCTCTCCTTTGGGCAGAGGCGTGCCCCATTCTGCCTTCTGCGCCGTCAGATCGAGCACGGTGCGCGCGCGCGGGTGACGCACCAGCTTGCGACGGTAGTCGAGAGGATCCTGGCGCGCCGCTGCCGCCAGCTCGTCGACGAACCCTTCGACGACGAATGCGCCGCGAGTGGGTCCGACGCCACGCCAGAACGCGGTCGGCACCCCGGGCGGCTCCTGGCGTACATACTCCGCGCGGAAATTGGGCAGCGCGTACGGCGGCTCGGCGGCGACCTCGACGGCATCGATGTCCACGCCCCTGATGCTGGCGTATAGGTTCTTCCAGCCGACCGCCTGCACCACCCGCAGGTTCTTCGGAAACAGCTCGTCCACGACCCGGCTCACGATCGACGAGCCGGTGATTCGGTGGGTCCAGGCGACCGGCACGCCCTGTTCGTCGAGACCGGCGGCGATCCGGTCGTAGTAGTAAGGCCGGTACATGTCGTGCTGTATGTCTTCCTCGCGGCTCCACGCGACTCTCACCGGACCACTCACCTGCTTGGCGATGCGCACCGCCTGGATCACGAAATCCACCTCGAGCCGGCGTCCGAAGCCGCCGCCGAGCAAGTGGTTGTGGACGCGGACCTTGGCTTTCGGCAGGCCGGTGACTTTGGCGGCGGCCGTCTGGGTGAAAGTCGGCACTTGCGTTCCCATCCAGATGTCGCAGCCGTCCTTGCGCACGTGCACCGTGCAGTTCACCGGTTCCAGGGTGGCGTGCGCCAGGAATGGTTGCTCGTAGATCGCGTCCACCTTGAGCGCGGCGGCGGCCATCACCTCATCGGGATCGCCCTCCTCGCGTGCAACGGCCCCGGATTCCCGCGACGCCGCTTCCAGCTGGCGCACGATATCGGCCGTCGTCAACTTCGCGTTCGCCCCTTCGTCCCAGCGGATCGCGAGCGCCGCGAGACCCTGCTGCGCCGCCCAGGTGTCGTCGGCCACCACCGCCACCAGGTCGTCGAGGCGAACGATCTGACGCACGCCGGGGACCGCTTTCGCCTTCGCGTCGTCGAGCGCAGCCAGCTTGCCGCCGAACACCGGACAAGCAGCGAGCGCGGCGAACTTCATCCCGGGCGGACGCGCATCGATGCCGAACAGCGCCGTGCCGTCCACCTTGCCGGGCGTGTCGAGGCGCGTCGGCGTCTTGCCGATCAGCCGGAAGTCCTTCGCATCCTTCAGCTTCACCTTGCGCGGCACCCGCATCGTCGCGGCACGGTCCGCAAGTTCTCCGTAGCCCAGGCTGCGGCCGCTCGCGGCGTGCAGCACGGCACCGTTCTCGGCGCGGCAGGATTCGGGCTCCACCTTCCAGGTCTGCGCAGCAGCCGCGATGAGCATGGTGCGCGCCGTCGCGCCGGCCCGCCGCAGGGGCTCCCAGTTGCCGCGCACGGACGTCGAGCCGCCCGTTTCCTGCACGCCGAGCAGCGGCTCGGCGTAGCGAGAGTCGTCGGGCGGCGCGTGTTCCAGCTGCACCCGCGACAGATCGACCTCGAGCTCCTCCGCGAGCAGCATGGACATGGCGGTGTAGGTGCCCTGGCCCATCTCCACCTTGTGCATCACCAGCCTCACCGTGCCGTCGCGTGCGATGCGGATGAAGGCGTTCGGCGCAAAGGGCTGGGCATCGGGCGCCGCCGCGAGACTCCGGCGGCCCGGCAGGGACAACGCCAGGACCAGTCCGCCGGTGACGACGGCTCCCACCCTCAGGAAATCGCGGCGCTCGGACGGGTCAGCGCTCCGGCGGATGGTCGAGTTCATCTCAGGTCTCCTCTCCGGCTTGGCCTGCTGCGCAGCAGAATGAACGTTCCGGTCCACTCATTCTCTGCAGATGATTAGTCCTTATAACGAATAGTATATATGCCAATCACGCATTATGGTGCGACGCAGTATGTACTGCCCGACTGTGGTTGCTCTGGATTTCCTGATCTTCTTCTGGGATCCGCTGAAGCCCATGCCGCACGATTCCGACGTGAAGGCGCTGCTGCGCATCGCGGTAGTGTGGAACATCCCGATCGCCTGCAACCGCGCCTCCGCGGACTTCATGATCTCGTCGGGGCTGATGTCGTCACGCTACGAGCGTCTGCTGCCGGACTACGAACGATTGGCCGAACGCGCCGAGGGCGCTGCGGCCGCATCGCCGGAACGCGTTGCCGACGGCGACCCGCGAAGCGATGCCACCGCCCTTGCGTAGGCTCAAAGCAACGAGCGAATGCTGGCTAGAACCTGGTCCAGGCGGAAAGGAACCTGCTCGCCGAGCCCAGAGACAGTGCACCAGGCATCGCGAAACTGCAGCGACAGCGCACCAGCGTCTCCGAGCGTCTGCACCACACTAAGTGTGCGACTGTCGACAAGGTCGTAGAGGTTCGCACCGGGCGGCCCAAGAGCGGCAACCACGTTGGTGCCCGTCAGGTCCCGGGGCAGATCGAGACGCTCGAGGTCGTCCGGCTGAGCGTCCCAGGGCCCCGCGGCGACAGCGCCGATCATGCGCGTGGCAAAGCCGTGCGCCAGCGACGAAGGCTTGACGGTCAGGACTAGAGCATCCGCGGAGCGGCGCTTCAGAGGGAACAGGATCTCTTCCTCCGCGAGCGGAACACTCTCGCGAAGGTCGCTGTGGCGCACCTTGACGTAGTAGTACACCGCAGGCTCGCCGGCGAGCCGTCTGGGATCGCGGACCTCGTAGCGAAAACCGCGGTTGCACTCGACGCGCGTCACGGTCTCCTCCAGCCAGTCCTTCTGTTCCGGACAAGGCCGAAACCCCGCCTGCTCCGCGATGCGCCTCTGGGCCTGGTCGCTGCGGCGCTTGGCTGTGACGGTCCAGAGCAGAAGCGCGGCTGCGACGAGTCCGACAAGTGCTATGGGCCAGTACGCGGGCACGGAGACCTCCTCATCACGTTGGCGCCGGCAACGTAGCATCCAACATGCCAAGACGTCGCGGCGTGGCAGCCGAGCCTCGCCCGGCATCGCAGGCGACGGGCCGAACGGCAAAACAGCCTGCGGCCGCCGCGGCCGAATGGCCGGTAAAATGACGGCCCGCGGCGCGGCTGCAGCCCGATCCGCGCCCGATCCGCACCCGATCCGCGGTGGAGACAACCGTTCCGGAGGAGACCCCATGAAGCTCGCGAGAGCCGCCGTTGCGACGGCGGTGTCCCTGATGTCGGCGCTGGCCGCAGCTGCCGATCCGATCAAGATCGCCGTGATCGACCCGTTGTCCGGCCCCTTCGCCAACGTGGGCGAGGCGATGGTCCGGTTCACCCGGCTGGCCGCCGACGACATCAACGCGCGGGGCGGTGTGTTGGGCGGGTCGAAGCTCGAGATCGTCCCGTTCGACAGCAAGAGCAGCCCCCAGGAGGCCCAGCTCGCGCTGAAGCAGGCGATCGACCAGGGCGTGCGCTACATCAATCAGAGCAACGGCTCGAACATCGCCTTGGCGCTGTCGGACGCTATCGCCAAGCACAACGCGCGCAATCCGGACAAGGTCGTGCTGTATCTGAACACCGGCGCCGTCGATCCGGCGTTGACCAACGACAAGTGCAACTACTGGCACTTCCGTTTCGACGCGGATGCCGACATGAAGATGGCGGCGCTGACCGACGCCATCGCCGCGAGCGGGAAGATCAAGAAGGTATACCTGATCAACCAGGACTACTCGTTCGGGCAGGCCGTGGCCAAGGCCGCGCGCGAGATGCTCGGCAAGAAGCGGCCGGACATCCAGATCGTCGGCGACGATCTACACCCGCTGGGCAAGGTCAAGGACTTCGCGCCCTACGTGGCGAAGATGAAGGCCGCCGGCGCGGACGCCGTCATCACCGGCAACTGGGGCAACGACATGACCTTGCTGGTGCGGGCCAGCCGCGAAGCGGGCTTCAAGCCGGACTTCTACACCTATTACGCCGGCGGCCTGGGATCACCCCCGGCGCTGGGCGAAGCCGGCATCGGCCATCTCAAGCAGGTGACGCAGTGGCACGCGAACATCGGCAATGAGAAAGTGGCCCGGCACTACGAGGCGTATCGCAGCAAGTACAAGGACGCCAAGGACGATCTGTACTGGACCACTCAGATCCAGGCGCTGGAGATGCTGGCCAAGGCCATGGAGCTGGCCAAGTCCACCGACCCGGTGAAGGTGGCCAGCGCACTGGAGGGTCTGAAGCTCGAGGGCGACACCGGCGAGGTCATAATGCGCGCCGACAACCACCAGCTGGTCCAGCCGCTGTTCATCTCGACCTACTCGAAGGTCAACGGCAAGGACGTCAAGTACGACATCGAGCGCACCGGCAACGGCTTCAAGACCGACCGCCGCATCGAAGGCAAGGACACGATGATGTCGACGTCCTGCAAGATGGAGCGGCCGTCGTAGTCCGTGGGGTGCGTGCACACCACACCGCCCCGGCGCCTGCGGCGCCACCCCGCCTCGTGAGAGGCGGAGCGTAGGCAGTTTAGATCGCGCCTTGAGGGCGCACTCAACTCCGCGCTTGGCCCGCCATCTCCCGAATCGGCCGGATCGGGCGCACCTCCACGCTGCCCTCGCGCGCCGGCGGGATTTTCGCTGCAAGCTGCAGCGCCTCGTTCAAGTCCTGCGCTTCGATCATGTAGAAGCCGGCGAGCTGCTCCTTGGTCTCGGCGAACGGGCCGTCGGTGATCGACACCTTGCTGTTGCGCACACGCACGGTGGTGGCGGTCGCCACCGGCTCGAGGGCCTCGGAAGCGACGCAGTGCCCGCTGCGCCGCACCGCTGCGTCGTACGCCAGGCACTCCTCGTCGGGAACGGCGTCGAGCCGCTTCTCGTCGATGTACACCAGGCATAGATACTTCATGGCTCGCTCCCGGTTACTTGATGGCTCGCTTTCGAACGTTCGACCGGTCGCGCGCAGCGGCCGTTCCTGTCAGGTAGTCGTTCGGCGGCTGGCCGGATCGACACCCCGCCCCTTCAGTCCCGCAGCTCTACGAGGCGCCGCTCGAGGAAGCGCCGCTCCGGCTCCTGGCGGGTGAGGGCGAGCGCCCGCTCGTAGGCGGCGCGCGCCTCCGCTCTTCTGCCCAGCCGCCGGCACAGGTCCGCCCGGGCCGCGTGCGCCAGGCGATAGTCCGACAGATCGCCGCGCGCCAGGATGGCGTCGATCAGCGCGAGCCCGGCCTCGGGGCCGTCGCGCATCGCCACCGCCACGGCGCGATTCAGTTCGACCACAGGAGACGGTTCCACCCGCGCCAGCACGTCGTACAGGCCGACGATCTGTGCCCAGTCCGTCGCCGCGGCGGCGGACGCTTCTGCATGCACCGCCGCGATCGCCGCCTGCAACGCATAAGGGCCGAAGCGCCGCGACGACAGCGCCCGCTCGACCAACGCGATACCCTCGGCGATCTGCTCCCGGTTCCAGCGCGTGCGGTCCTGATCTTCGAGCAGGATCAGGTCTCCGCTGGGCGAAGCCCGAGCCGTGCGCCGCGATTCGTGCAACAGCATCAGCGCCAGCAGTCCCTGCGCCTCCGGCTCGGGCAGCAGCTCGATCAGCAACCGCCCCAGGCGGATCGCTTCGCCCGACAGATCCGCCCGCGTCAGCGAAGCGCCCGACGACGCGGCGTAGCCTTCGTTGAACACTAGATAGATCACGCGCAGCACCGCGTCCAGCCGCTCTGGCAGCTCGGCCTGCTCCGGCACCTGATACGGAATGCGCGCATCGCGGATCTTCGCCTTGGCGCGCACGATGCGCTGCGCCAGCGTGGGCGCGGGCGTGAGGAACGCGTGCGCGATCTCCTCGGTGGTGAGGCCGCACACCTCGCGCAGCGTGAGGGCGACCTGCGCGTCCTGCGCCAGAGCCGGATGGCAACAGGTGAAGATCAGCCGCAGCCGGTCGTCCTCGACGCTCTCCGCTTCCTCCCACACGGCGCCGTCGTCGATGGCGGCCTCGACTTGCTCGATATCGACATCATCCAGCGCGTCGAAGCGGGCGCGCCGGCGGATGCCGTCGATCGCCTTGAAGCGGCCAGCCGATACCAGCCATGCCCGTGGATTGGCCGGCACACCGCTGCGCGGCCACTGCTCCAGCGCCGCGCGGAAGGCGTCGTGCAGCGCCTCCTCGGCGAGATCGAAGCTGCCGAGGAGACGGATCAAGGTGGCGAGGACGCGGCGCGACTCGGTGCGGTAGACGGCGTCCACCATCTCTCGCGCCCGCGCGGCCGTGTCTTCGCTCATTGCGGGGATTGCATCTCCCGCTCGCGTTCTCGGCCGGCCGCATCCGACTCCCCGGAGTACGGGTCCCCGCCGTAGTCCTCCAGCCGGATGCTGTCCTCCACCCGCTCGGTGGGCGCCAGGCGCGCCACCTCGTGCAGATATTGCGGGAAGCGGGTCGCGATCGCCGGGAACGCGACGACCAGCGCGATCGCGAGAATCTGCAGCAGCATGAACTGGAACATGCCCTTGTAGATGGTCGCGAGCGACCAGTCCTTGACCACCTGCTTCAGATAGTAGGCCGACATCGCCACCGGCGGCGACAGGAACGCGGTCTGCAGCACCACCGCCACCAGCGCCCCGAACCACACCAGGTCGAACTCCAGCGCCTTGACCACCGGGTAGAAGATCGGCAGGAACACGAGCACGATGGCCGGCCACTCGAACGGCCAGCCGAGCAGGAAGATCAGGCACAGCACCATCACCAGCATCACCAGCGGGGGCAGCGGCAGCGCCAGCATCGTCTCGGTGATCCAGTTCGCCGTGCCCAGGCGCGCGAACACCGCGCCGAAGATGTTCGAGGTCACGGCGAGCAGCAGCACCATGCTGGAGGTCGCCATGGTGTTCAGCACCGCGCGCTTCAGGCCGGCGAGGCTGAACTTGCGGTAGGCGACCGCCAGGATCAGCGCGCCCGCCGCGCCCATCCCCGAGGCTTCCGTGGGCGTGGCG
>DATBMG010000020.1:0-19007 GCA_036554965.1 Burkholderiales bacterium | reverse complement strand
GAACATAGTCTCCAGAAGCTGCCCTACCAACTGGTCGTAGGCGACAAGGAGGTGGCAGCGCGAGCCGTGGCCGTGCGGACTCGGGGAGGCGGGGACCTGGGGCAGATGCCGCTCGCCGCCCTGGTCGCCCGCCTGGCGGCGGAAGCCGCTCCCCCCGACAGCGCGGCCTGAATTTTTTGATGGAGGTGTGACTTATCGCTCAAGATCGAGACACGCGGATCAACGAAGAGATCAATGCGCCGGAAGTACGTTTGGTCGGGCTCAACGGCGAGCAGATCGGCATCGTGAGTCTGGCGACCGCCAACAAGATGGCGGAAGAGGCGCAGGTGGACCTGGTGGAGATCGCACCGACGGCCAAGCCTCCGGTATGCCGCTTGATGGACTACGGCAAGTTCAAGTACCAGGAGAGCAAGAAGCGGCACGAGGCCAAGCTCAAGCAGAAGCAGATCCAGGTCAAGGAGGTCAAGTTCCGCCCCGGCACCGACGAGGGCGACTACCAGATCAAGCTGCGTAACCTGATCCGCTTCCTGGAGGAGGGCGACAAGACCAAAGTCACCTTGCGGTTCCGCGGCCGCGAGATGGCGCATCAGGAGTTCGGGGTGAAGCTGCTCGAGCGCGTGCGTACGGATTTGGATCCCTACGGTGTGGTGGAGCAGATGCCGAAGCTCGAGGGCCGGCAGATGATCATGATGCTGGCGCCGAAGAAGAAGCCGCCCCATTGAGCGGGTGCACCCGGTGCGAGCCGGGCGCGATAACAAGTGATGCCGAGGTCATTGAAGCGCACGCACCCGAGCGTGCCGCCCGGCGTCATGTGAAACGGAGTCGAACATGCCGAAGATGAAGACCAAGAGCGGCGCCGCCAAGCGCTTTCGCACGCTGGGCGGCGGCGGGGTCAAGCGCAGCCGCGCCTTCCTGCGCCACATCCTCACCAAGAAGACCACCAAGCGCAAGCGCCACCTGCGCGGCACGACCACGGTGCACGGCTCCAACGTGCGCGCCGTGAAGTCGATGCTGCCCTACAGCTAGAGGGAGGCCGACCATGCCGAGAGTCAAACGCGGTGTGACCGCACGGGCGCGCCACCGCAAGGTGCTGGATCAAGCCAAGGGCTTCCGGGGCCGCCGCAAGAACGTGTTCCGCGTCGCCAACCAGGCGGTGATGAAGGCGGGGCAGTACGCGTACCGCGATCGGCGCCTGCGCAAGCGCGAGTTCCGCGCGCTGTGGATCGCACGCATCAACGCCGCCGCGCGCGAGTGCGGGATGACCTACAGCGCTCTCATGAACGGCCTGAAGAAGGCGGCCATCGAGCTGGACCGCAAGGTGCTGGCGGATCTGGCGGTGTTCGACAAGGCGGCGTTCGAGAAGATCGCCGCCCAGGCGAAAGCCAGCCTGGGCCAGATGCGCCTTTAAGGCGCGTCTTAAAAAGACACTCCCCGCGTGACCGAGCGGCGCGAAGCGCCACGCTCTTTCGTGAACAACACGGTGTCTGCCGAGCCTGACGATCTCGACCGAATCGTGGCCGAGGCGAACGCGCTGTTCGAACGCGCCGGTTCACCGCCCGAGCTGGAGCAGGCCAAGGCGCGCTACCTGGGCAAGGCCGGTGCGCTCACCGAGTTGCTCAAGGGCCTGGGTAAGCTGCCGGCGGAGCGCAGGCCGCAAGCCGGCGCGCGCATCAACGCCGCCAAGCTGCGCGTCGAGGAAGCGCTGGAACGGCGCCGCGCTGCGCTGGCGCAGGCCGCGCTGGACACGCGCCTGGCCGAGGAGGCGATCGACGTCACGCTGGCGGGTCGCCACAGCGCGCAGGGCGGCATCCATCCGCTGCTGCGCACCTGGCAGCGGGCGGAGGAGATCTTCGCCTCCATCGGCTTCGACGTGGCCGACGGGCCGGAGATCGAGACCGACTGGTACAACTTCACCGCCCTCAATCAGCCGGAGAATCATCCGGCGCGCTCCATGCACGACACGTTCTACGTGGAGGGCGGCCTGCTGCTGCGCACGCACACCAGTTCCATGCAGGTGCGCTACGCGCGCCAGCACCAGCCGCCGATCCGGGTGATCGTGCCGGGGCGCACCTACCGGGTGGACAGCGACGCGACGCACTCGCCCATGTTCCATCAGGTCGAGGGGCTGTGGCTCGACGAGCACATCAGCTTCGCCGATCTGAAGGGCGTGTACACCGACTTCCTGCAGCGCTTCTTCGAAACCGATGCGCTGCGCGTGCGCTTCCGGCCGTCCTTCTTCCCGTTCACCGAGCCCTCGGCCGAGATCGACATGGCCTTCGACAGCGGCCCGCTCGAGGGCCGCTGGCTGGAGATCTCGGGCGCCGGCCAGGTGCACCCCAACGTAGTGCGCAATTTCGGCCTCGATCCCGAGCGCTGGATCGGCTTCGCCTTCGGCAGCGGCCTGGAGCGGCTCACCATGCTGCGCTATGGCATCGACGACCTGCGCCTGTTCTTCGAGGGCGATCTGCGTTTCCTGAAGCAGTTCGCCTGATCCCATGCAATTCTCCGAACGCTGGCTGCGCGAACTCACCGACCCGCCTCTCACCACGGCCGAGCTGACGCATCTGCTCACCATGTCGGGACTGGAGGTGGAATCCTGCGAGCCGGTGCTGGACGATCACATCCTGCTGATCAAGCTGACGCCGAACCGCGCCGATTGCCTGTCGGTGCTCGGCGTCGCGCGCGAAGTGGCGGCGCTCACCGGGGCGCCCTTGAAACCGCCGCCGGTCGCGCCGGTCGCCTCCCGCTGCGATGCCCAGTTCCCGGTGCGCATCTCCGACCCCGACGGCTGCGGGCGCTTCACCGGGCGCGTGATCCGCAACGTGAACCCGTCCGCGCCCACGCCCGAGTGGATGCGGCAGCGGCTGGAGCGCGCGGGCCTGCGCTGCATCTCGGCGCTGGTAGACGTCACCAACTACGTGATGCTGGAGCTGGGGCGCCCGCTGCACGTCTACGATCTGGACAAGCTCTCCGGGGGCATCGACGTGCGCTTCGGCCGCGGCGGCGAGCGCCTGAAGCTGCTCAACGAGCAGACCGTGGCGCTCGAGCCCGACGTGCTCGCCATCACCGACGCAACGGGGCCTATCGGCCTGGCGGGCATCATGGGAGGCGAGAGCACCAAGGCCGATTCCGGCACACGCCACGTGCTGCTGGAAGCGGCGTTCTTCCACCCCGACGCCATCGCCGGGCGCGCGCGCCGCTACAACTTCGCAAGCGACGCCTCCCACCGCTTCGAGCGCGGCGTGGACTTCGACAACAACGTGGCCGGGATCGAGCGCGCCACGCGGCTGATCCTGGACATCTGCGGCGGCGAGCCCGGGCCGGTGCGCGATACGGTGGCGCGCCTGCCGCAGCGCAAGCCGGTGCGCATGCGCGTGGAGCGGGCGCGCAAGATCATCGGGCTGCCGATCGCGACCGACGAGATGAGCGGCATCTTCTCGCGGCTCGGGCTGGCCTGGCGCGCCGAGGGGCAGGGCGCGGCACAGGCGTTTCTGGTGACGCCGCCCAGCTACCGCTTCGATCTGGAGATCGAAGAGGACCTGATCGAGGAAGTGGCGCGGCTGCACGGCTTCGAGCGCATTCCAGCGCGTCCGCCCGTCGCGCGCGCGGCGATGCGCGGCCGCCCCGAGACGCAGCGCTCGCTGCATGAGTTGCGCGGCCGGATGGCGGCCCGCGGCTATCACGAAGTGGTGAACTTCAGCTTCGTGGAGCCGGCGTGGGAGGAGGATCTCGCCGGCAACGCCCAGCCGATCCGGCTGATGAACCCGATCGCGAGCCAGCTCTCGGTGATGCGCAGCGGCCTGCTCGGCGGGTTGGTGGACAAAGTACGGTACAACCTGAACCGGCGCCTGGACCGGGTGCGGGTGTTCGAAGTGGGCCGCGTGTTCCTGCGCGAGCCCGGCGCGCCCGAGGGCCCGATCGATGTCGCCGGCATCCGGCAGCCGACGCGGGTGGGCGCGGTGGCGTACGGGCCGGCGGCCGAAGAGCAATGGGGCGTGCCGGCGCGCGCGGCGGATTTCTTCGACGTCAAGGGCGATCTCGAAGCGCTCATCTGGCCGCTGCAGGCGACCTTCGAACCGGCGCCGCACCCGGCTTTGCACCCGGGCCGCTCGGCACGCGTGCTGCTGGACGGAGCACCCATCGGCTGGATCGGGGAGCTGCATCCGCGCTGGCAGCAGAAGTACGAGTTGCCGGCCGCGGCTGCGCTGTTCGAGGTCGACGCCGCCGCGCTCCAAAGGCTGCCGCTGCCGCTATACCGCGAAGTATCGAAGTTCCCTTTAGTGACCCGCGACGTGTCGGCGGTGGTGGACGACCGGGTCCCGGTGCAGTCGATTCTGGACCACATCCTGGGGCTCGGCGTGCCCGGGCTGCAGGCCGTCCGGCTGTTCGACCTGTACCATGGCGCGGGCATCGAAAAAGGGAAAAAAAGTCTTGCTTTCCGAGTGTTATTGCAAGATACTCAAAAGACTTTGACGGATGCCGAAGTGGATCTAGCGATGCAGCAGGTGCGCCGGCAGTTGCAGCAGAAGTTCGGCGCCCAGCTGCGCGGAAACGGGGGCTGACGCCATGACATTGACAAAAGCCGACCTGGCCGATCTGCTGTTCGAGAAAGTCGGCCTGAACAAGCGCGAAGCCAAGGACATGGTGGAGTGCTTCTTCGAGGAAGTGCGCAAGGCGCTGGAAACCGGCGAGGGCGTCAAGCTGTCGGGCTTCGGCAACTTCCAGCTGCGCGACAAGCCGCAGCGGCCGGGGCGCAACCCGAAAACCGGGGAAGAGATCCCGATCACCGCCCGGCGGGTGGTCACCTTCCATGCCAGCCAGAAGCTGAAGGCGATGGTGGACGGCAACTACCATGGACGAGAGCCCGAGCAGCAGCAGCCACAGCAGCGGCAAGCCTAGCCTCCCGCCCATTCCCGCCAAGCGCTACTTCACCATCGGCGAGGTGAGCGAGCTGTGCGGCGTCAAGCCGCACGTGCTGCGCTATTGGGAGCAGGAGTTCACGCAGCTCAAGCCGGTCAAGCGCCGCGGCAACCGGCGCTACTACCAGCATCACGAGGTGCTGCTGATCCGGCGCATCCGCCAGCTGCTCTACGACGAGGGCTTCACCATCAGCGGCGCGCGCCACCGCCTCGACCAGGTCAGCGCCGAGCCGGCTGCACGCGCGCAGGGCGCAGACGGGAAAGTCAGCGCCACGACCCTGCGCAAGGAGATCAAGAGCGTCCTCGACACGCTGCGCTGAGGCGCGGTGCGCAGGGTTCGGCCCTCACTCGTTCTGTTATACTCCGGCCCAAGTCGGGGCGTAGCGCAGCCTGGTAGCGTACCTGCATGGGGTGCAGGTGGTCGCTGGTTCAAATCCAGTCGCCCCGACCATCGACATCGCGGGCCTGAAGCGCGACGCTTGAGGCCGCCGCTCCCGAGCACTCATGACCAAGACCGCCGAGCGCAACAGGAAAGCCCGCAAGCCAGCCGCCAAGCGCGTGGCGGCGGCCAAGCCGCACGCGCGGAACGCCCAGCCCGGCAGGAAAGCCCCAGGTGTCAAGAAAACCTCGGGCGTCAAGAGAGCTCCGGCGAAGAAAGTCGCCGGCAGGCGGGCCGCGGGCGGCTACGTGGTGTTCGAATCGCCGATCGAGCCTCGCCACTTCACCATCGAGCAGATCCGGCGCGCGGTCAAGGCGGTCGTCAACAGCTGACTGCGCATGGCGGTCTCGAGCGAGGCACGGTTCGACCGCTGCGTGTTTGTCAACTGCCCCTTCGACTCCGCCTACAAGCCGCTGCTGCACGCGATCCTGTTTGC
Organism: Burkholderiales bacterium; assembly: GCA_036554965.1. Taxonomy (GTDB): domain Bacteria; phylum Pseudomonadota; class Gammaproteobacteria; order Burkholderiales; family SHXO01; genus SHXO01. Next base: position 13,213 of record DATBMG010000020.1, on the reverse strand, counting down.
GATCCACGATTGCGGCTTCATCGCGCGCAGCGCGCTGGAGGCGACCGGCGCCGCCGAGCTCAGGCTGGACAAGATCGTGCGCATCATCCGCGAGTCGCGCTGGTCGGTGCACGACATCAGCCGCGTGGAAGTCGATCCGGACAACCCGCTGCCGCGCTTCAATATGCCGTTCGAGTGCGGGCTGGCGCTCGGCGCGCAGCGCTTCGGCACGGCCCGGGACAGGCGGCGCGATTTCCTGATCCTGACCGGTGCGCGGCATCAGGACAAGCTCACGCTCAGCGATCTCGCCGGCCAGGATGCGGCCCACCACGGGAAGGTCCCCGAGCGCGCGATCGACGCGGTACGCGCCTTCCTGGCGTCGAAATCGCGTTCGCAGGTGCGCGGCGGCACCGCGATCAAGGCGCGCTACGCCCGGTTTCGCGCGGAACTGCCCAGGCTCGCGGCCGCGCTGGAAATCGGGGACCACGAGATCCTGTCCTTCGAATACCTGCCCGACTGGCTGAGGGTGATGAACGCATGGCTGGTGCAGGGCGGTGCGCCCCCGGGTTGATATAATCCGCGTTTGTATAATTCAGGCACCGTGCTTCTCGCCCGCGTCCGGCTGCTGCCCTGCTTCGCGTTCCCGGTGACACCGTCGACGATTGCGAAACGGACCGGGATACCGGCCGGATTCCGATGCGCATTCTGCTGAGCAACGACGACGGCTACTTCGCGCCCGGCCTGGCGGTGCTGGCCGAGGCCCTGTCCAAGGTCGCCGAGATCGTCGTGTACGCACCGGAGCGCGACCGCAGCGGCGCCAGCAACTCCTTGACCCTCGATCGCCCGCTGATCGTACGCAAGTCGCACCTGGGCTTTTACTATGTCAACGGCACGCCGACCGACTGCGTGCACCTGGCGGTGACCGGCCTGCTCGACCCGCTGCCCGACATGGTGGTGTCCGGCATCAATCACGGCGCCAACATGGGCGACGACACCGTCTATTCGGGCACGGTGGCAGGGGCCACGGAGGGATTCCTGCTGGGCATCCCGTCGATCGCCATATCGCTCGCCAAGCGCAACGATGGGCACTACGCCAGCGCAGCGCGGGTCGCCGTCGAGCTGGTGACGCGCTTTCAACGCGAGCCCCTGCGCCAGCCCGTCCTGCTCAACGTGAACGTTCCGGACGTGCCCTACGACAAGCTCAGAGGACTCAAAGTCACCCGCCTCGGGCGGCGGCACAAGGCCGAGCCCACCATCAAGACCATCAATCCGCGCGGCGAGACCGTGTACTGGGTGGGCGCCGCGGGCGACGCGCAGGACGCCGGCGAGGGCACCGACTTCGATGCGGTGGCGAGCGACTACGTGTCGGTCACGCCGCTGCAGATCGACCTCACGCAGTACGGTCAGCTCGATCGCGTGCGCGACTGGCTGGCGCTGCGGGGACAGGACGCGCAGCCCGCGCTGGCGCATACACCCGATGCCGGCCGCTGATGGGGCGGCAGCCGCTGCGGCCATGAGCACCCGGCATCTGGGCATCGGCATGACCTCGCAGCGCACGCGCATGCGCATGGTCGAGCGGCTGCGCGACCAGGGCATTCGCGACGAGACCGTGCTCGCGGCCATGGCCGAAGTGCCGCGCCACATCTTCGTGGACGAGGCGCTGGCGCACCGCGCTTACGAAGACATCGCCCTGCCCATCGGCTTCGGCCAGACCATCTCCAACCCTTGGATCGTGGCGCGCATGCTCGAGCTGCTGCGCGGCGGCGGGCCGCTCGGCAAGGCGCTCGAGATCGGCACCGGTTGCGGCTATCAAGCGGCCGTCCTTTCCAAGCTCGCGCGCGAGGTGTACTCGGTGGAGCGCATCTCGGCGCTGCTCATGAAGGCGCGCGTGAACTTGCGCGAGCTGCGCATCTCCAACGTACGGCTGAAGCACGCGGACGGCCATTTCGGCCTGAAGGACGCCGGTACCTTCGACGCCATCGTGATGGCGGCCGCCACGGCGCAGGTGCCGGACGCCCTGCTCGACCAGCTGGCGCCTGATGGCCGTATGGTGCTGCCCGTGGGGACGCGCCTGCAGCACCTCATGCTGGTGGAGCGCACGCCCGAAGGGCTCACGCGCACCACGCTGGACCCGGTGCGCTTCGTGCCGCTGCTGCCCGGAGCGCATCCATGAACGGCGGGACGTTGTACCGGCTGACTTCCCGCGATGCTGTCGCTCAGGATGCAGTTGCGAGATCCGGCTAGGGGACGACGTGAAGCGCGCTTCGGTGCGGGGCGCGCGCTCGCCCTGATCGCCCCGATCCTCTGCGCGGGATGCGGGCAAACCGGCGCGCCGGTAGTGGACAGCCCGGTGTGGGACGGCGCTCCCCGGCGCGCGGAGCCGGCGCCGAAACCCCCAACGCCATCGACCTCTCCCGCCGGGGCGACTTCGCCACCAGTCCCGGCACCTGCGCCGCGCGCAGCGGCGACGCCCGCCCGGCCGGCGGCAGCTGTCCCTGCCCCCGCCGCGGCGACGTCTCCCGCTGCGGCGACGCCTTCAGCCACGACAACGCCGACTCGTTCTGCCACGGCAACGCCGGTACCTTCTACGACGGCAACGCCGGTACCTTCTACGACGGCAACACCGGTACCTTCTACGACGGCAACACCGGTACCTTCTGCGACGGCAACATCGGTGCCTTCAGCCACGGCAGCGGCGGCGCCTTCTGCCGCAGCAACGGCGGCGGCCACCCCCGGCGCGACGCCCGTGCCCCGCCCCGTGGCCCCGGTGCGCGCGAGCGCAGAGGCCGACGCGCCGCCGGAGTTCTACACGGTGAGGAAGGGCGACACGCTGTACAGCGTCGCGCTGGACAACGGCCAGGACTACAAGGACGTGGCGGCATGGAACGGCCTCACCGACGCGAACATGATCCGGGTGGACCAGCAGTTGCGCGTGCGCCCGCCCCCGGGCTGGAAGGATCCGGCGGAGGACGAGGGCGCGGTGGTGGCGCGCGCCGTCGACTCGCCGCCGGAGATCCCGGCCAAGCCGCTGGAAGCTCCAGTGGTCAAGAAAGCGCCCAAGGCGCTCAAGGTGCGGTACTCGGAGCAGGCGCTGGCGCAGATGCGCGGGGCGGTGCCCAAACCCGCGCCCGAGCCGGCCGCCCGGCCGGCGAGCCCGCCGCCGAGCGGGCAAGCTGCCCCGCAGGCGGCTCCCAGCACGGCGCGCGCCAAGCCAGTGACGTCGCAGCCACCGGCGTCAGCGGCGAGCGCGCCGGCCGCTGCAACGGCAGGCGGCATCGCCTGGGCCTGGCCGGCGCGCGGAGCGCTGCTGCAAGCATTCAACCAGGGTCCAAATCCCAAGGGCATCGCCATCGCCGGAGAAGCAGGACAGCCGGTGCTGGCCAGCGCCGCCGGCAGAGTGGTGTACAGCGGCAGCGGACTGCGCGGGTACGGCAAGCTGGTGATCATCAAGCACGACGCGACTTACCTCAGCGTGTACGCCCACAATCGCGAACTGCGCGTCAAGGAAGGAGAGCGCGTTGCCGCGGGGCAGGCGATCGCCGAAATGGGCAGCTTCGACGCCGAGCGCACCGGGCTGCACTTCGAGATCCGCCGTCTGGGCAAGCCGGTCGATCCGCTGCAGTACCTTCCGGCCAGGGGAGGCTAGTGCAAAATCCGTCTGCGGCACCCGGATGCGACGCCTTCATCAGCCACGCCTCGGAGGACGACGCGCTCGCCACGCGGATCAGCGAGCATCTGGCCGACAACGACATCTCCGTGTGGCTGGACCACCAGGACCTGCGCCGCAAGGGACTGCTGCTCGAAGCCCTGCAGCAGGCCATCGAGCGGTGCGGGCACGTGGTGTTGCTGTGGTCGAAGGATTCGGCCGGCTCGCGCTACGTCAGCGCCGAATGGAATTTCGCCTGGAACCGGGAGCACTCCATCGTCCCCTGCCGGGTTGACGAAACCAAGCTGCCGCTCGGGCTCGCCGGCTATTTGTACTGCGACTTCCGCTCTTCCTTCGAGGGGGGCGCCGGACAATTGCGCGATGCTCTGCGCGGGCCGGCGCCGGCGCCCGCGCGGCGCGAGGAGGCCACGCTCGTCAGGAGCGCAGCGTTCAAGAAGATCTATGCGCAGCAGGATGCGGTACTCGACGCGCTCGGCCGGGGCGACCTCGCTCGAGCGAACAAACTCCAGCTCAAGCTCGATCCGATCGTTGCCTCGGCGCAACGGCAGTTCGCACAAGACGCCGACATCCTGGGACTCGCCGGCTATCATTGCAAGAACGCCTACCAGATCAAGCACTGGGCTGCGATCCAGGCGCACCAGTCGCCCTCCGATCCGTTGCTCGCCGAGGCCGAGGCGCGCTTCTGGGAAGCGCTCAAGTGCCGCCCCAACGACGCCAGCGCGTTGAACGGCCTGGGCAGCGTGCTTTGGCTGCGCGGCGATCTCGACGCCGCCGAGTTCTACGTGGAGCGCTCCATCGAACGCGCGCGGCAGGAAGGGTTCTCGTATCCTTACGCCGAGGAAGATCTGCAGAACATCCGGCGCGAGAAGGCGCTGCGCAAGCAGCGCTAGGCGGCGGCGCCGAGCAAGCGGGCCGGTGCACGGCGGCCAGGGGCTGCGCGCTCACGGCAAGTTGGTTATCATCGGGCGCGACGCAGCAGGCGGGGGAAGCCTGAAAAAGGGGAGGGCGTGAGCTCGCTCGATCATCGCGCCGAGGAGGCCGAACCAGACGATGCGCTGCAGGCTCCGTTCGAGGGCCGGGGCGCAGACGGCGAGCCGCGGGCGACCCGGTCGTCCGACACCACGCGCCGCTACTTCAACGAGATCGGGCACCGGCGCCTGCTCAGCGCCGAGGAGGAGCGGCTGTGCGCGCGGCGTGCGCGCGCCGGCGACTTCGGCGCCCGCCAGCGCATGATCCAGCACAACCTGCGGCTGGTGGTGAACATCGCCAAGCACTACGTCGGCCGCGGCCTGTCGTTGCTCGACCTGATCGCGGAAGGCAATCTCGGCCTGATCCATGCGATCGGCAAGTTCGATCCGGAGCGCGGCTTCCGCTTCTCCACCTACGCGACCTGGTGGATCCGGCAGAGCATCGAGCTCGCCATCATGTCCCAGTCGCGCACCATCCGGCTCCCGGTGCACGTGATCAAGGATCTCAACCTGGTGCTGCGCGCACGCCGGCAACTGGATGCTCGGCTCGACCGCGAGGCGAGCGCCGAGGAGATCGCGCATCTGATCGATCGCAGCGCGGAAGAAGTGCGCCGCCTGCTGGCGCTCAACGAGCGCATGGCGTCGCTGGATGCGCCGCGCGACGGGGTGGCGCCGCTGTCGATGGGCGAGTCGCTCGCCGACGAGCGCAGCATGCCGCCGGAGGTGCGGCTGCAGCATGCGGAGATCGAAAGGCGCATGGACTGCTGGCTGGCGCAGCTTCCCGCGCGGCAGCGCAACGTCATCCAACGGCGCTACGGGCTGAACGGGTTCGAGACGCATACGCTCGAGGAGCTCGCCCGCGAGCTGCGCGTCACGCGCGAGCGCGTGCGCCAGCTGCAGATCGAGGCGCTGGCCAGCCTGCGCGGGATCCTGCGCGAGCAGGGGTTGTCGAAGGACGCGCTGCTCTAGCCCGGATATTTCACCAGGGCACCCCCGCATCGCATGCGAATGCTCAGACGCGCAGCGCGCGCACGCGGTTGTGCAGCTCGCGGGCGCCCGCGGGCGGCGCGTCGCCGTAGCGCAGCGCCAGGTACAACCCGGTGATCTCCTGCACCGCGCCGGCGGCTTGCGGCCGCGCGGCGCCGGCGCGCCGGGCGAAGTCCAGCGGTCCCTCGCTGCGCCCGCGCACCAGCCCTGCCCGGGCCAGCTTTCGGCAGAAGGCGCGGTATGCGCGCTGCACCGGATCGGGCCGGCCGCGCCGCAGCTGCAGCAGCGTCATGGCGGTCAGCACCAGCAGCACGATCCCGGCGCCGGCGACCAGCATCGCGGTCAGGCTCGTCCACGAGGGCGAGTCCACGCCCACGCGCGACAGCAAGCGGATCTGGCGCTCCGGCGTGTAGCCCAGCACCCACTGGTTCCAGGAATTGGTGAGGCTGTCCAGGGTGTAGCGCAGCTGCGTGATGAACGGATAGTCCCCGCGCACGCTGAGCGGCAGCGGGTCGCTGCGCGGCACCGCGGCCGCGATGCCGACCTCGATACGCGCCGGCGAGACCGCCGCAGTCGGGTCCACGCGCGTCCAGCCGGTGCCCTCGAGCCATACCTCCGCCCAGGCGTGCGCTTCGGATTGGCGCACGATCAAATAGCCGCCGAGCGGGTTGATCTCGCCGCCCTGGTAGCCGGTGACCACCCGGGCCGGAACGCCCGCGGCGCGCATCAGGAACGCGAAGCTGGAGGCGTAGTGCTCGCAGAAGCCGCGGCGCGTCTGGAACAGGAACTCGTCCACCGAGTGCAGACCGAGCGGCGGCGGCGTGAGCGTGTAGAAGAACAGGTTGGTGCGGAAGTAGGAAAGCGCAGCCCGCACCACCTCGCGGTCGGAAGCGGCGCCGGCGCGCAGCTGCTGCGCCAGCTCGCGCGCGCGCGGGTTGAGGCTGCGCGGCAGTCGCAGCCCCCGTTCCAGCGCCTCCGGCCGCTCCACCGCTCCCAAGCGGTACTGCAGGTGCGAGGTCATCTCGTAGCGCTCGCGCACGCGGATCGGGCGCGATGCGAGCAGCTGGTAGTCGGGCGTCAAGCTGGCGCCGGCCGGCAGCGTGGCCGGCAAGTCCACCGCGAACAGCCAGCGCATGTGGTGCGGCTCGAGGGTGACGGTGTAGCGCACGCCGTCGCTCCCCTGCGGCGTTTCCGCACGGCCGGACGCGGCGGACGGTCCCATGCGCCAGGTGCGCCCATCGAAATGCCACAGAACCGGCCCGCGCCAATACAGCTCGGCGGGCTTGGGCGCGGCGCTGTGGAAGTCGACGCGAAACGCCACCTCGTCGGACAGGCCGAGGTAGGCGAGGTCGCCCGGCGACATGCTCTCGCTCAGCCCGGTGATGCCGCCCGAGGTCGCCTGCGGAAAGCCGAACACCGGCCCCTGCACGCGCGGGAACAGGACGAACAGCACCAGCATCAAGGGCGCGGCCTGCAACACCAGCATGCCGGCGGTGCGTGCCGCCTGCAGCGCCGGCAGCCGCCGCAAACGATCCTGCAGGCTGATGCCGGTGGCGGTGAGCCACACCAGCGCGACCAGCATGCAGGCGGCCGTGAGGATGGTCTGCGAGTACAGGAAGTTGGTGATGGTCAGGAAGTAGCCCAGGCAGATCACCACGTCGGCATCGCGCTGGCTGCGCAGCTCCATGCACTTGAGCGCGACCATCACGGCGAGCAGAGCGACCGAAGCGTCGCGGCCGAGCAGCGGGCCGTAGCTCAGCATGACGCCCCCGCCGACGAACACCGCCAGCGCCGCCAGCAGCCAGCGCGACGGCAGGGACCATTCGCGCCACGCCGCCAACATGCGCCACGCGATCAGGGCCAGCGCGAACGCGCTCACCCATATCGGCAAGCGTTGCGCGTGAGGCGCGGCGATCAGCGCGACCGCGGCGAGCAACGAGTACAGGCTGCCGACGCGCAGCGGGCGTGCCGTGGAGTCCATGCTCAGCGCTCCCTGAACAGCGCCAAGGCGCTCAGGCAGGCTTCCTCGTGCGCCCGGCCCGCGCCGACTGCGAGACGGACGCCGGGAATCTCGAGCCCGAACGGCATACGCGCCTGCGCTGCATCCAGCACCCAGCGCGCGAGCCGGGACAGCCTGGCCTCGACGCGCATGTCGGCGGGCAGTTGCGACCAGGACAGCCACAGGTCGCCCGCTCCGGTCCCGGTGAACTGCTTGGTCACCACGTCCTGTCCGCGCGCCAGCGCTTTCCAGGCCACATGCCTGGGCGAGTCGCCCGGCTGGTAGCGGCGTAGCCCCGCGAAGTCCTCTTGTCCGCGCGTCTGGTCGCCGCCCTGCGCATCGCCGGGCGCGGCGGGCGGCAGCGGCACATCGCCCGTCTCGGTGCGCGGGTACACCAGGCAGCTCATGTCGAGATAGACGTTCGACCAGACGTGGAACAGGCCGAGCGGGAAAGTGGTGAACACGCACAAGCGCGGCAGGGGCAGGCGGCCGCGCTGCACGGCGTCCAGCCGGACCTCGGCGCCGACCGTCTCGCCGGCAGGCAGGTCGCGCCAGTCGGCCTGCGCCCGAGCCGCAGCACCCAGCCCGGTGGGGTCGGCGACAGCAACGGCCACGGAGAACCGCGCGAGGCGGGTGGGATTGCGCAGCAGCACGGAAAACACCGCCGCTTCGCCGGCGAACACCGGCTCCGCCCGGCCCGGGAGCACCTCGAGCTGCGCCAGGTTGCGGAAGGTGTGCAACATGGCCACCAGCGCCACTCCCGCCAGCAGGAAGGTGAGCACGTAGCCCAGCCCGAGGTTGTAGTTGATGCAGCCCATCAGCATCAGCAGCAGGGTCAGGCCGAGCAGCAGCCCGCCTCGACTGGGAAGGACGTACACCCGGCGCTGCGTGAGCCGCACCGGGCCAGCGGCAGGCTCTTGGGCGCCTGCGAGCCAAGCGGCCAGGCGGGAAGGCAGCGCCAGCTTCATGCCCGCCATGCCCGGCTCAGACCACGGGCACCTGACCGAGCAGCTTTGCGGCCGCTTCCTCCGCGTCGCCCAGCCGCCTGCCGGCGGCCGACTGCAGCCGATGCGCCACGACGCTGGACAGCACCGCCTGCACGTCCTCGGGGATGACGAACTGGCGGCCCTCCAGGAAGGCCCAGGCGCGCGCGGCGTGCAGCAGGTTGAGCGCCGAGCGCGGGCTCAAGCCGGTGGTGAAGTCCGGGGACTGGCGCGTGTAGGAGATCAACGCCTGCACGTAATCCAGCAGCGCGGCGGACACATGCACCTGGCGCACCGTCTGCTGCAGTTCCAGCAGTTCCCCGGCGCTCAGGCAAGGGGTCAGCGCGGCGAGCAGATCGCGGCGATCCTCGCCCTCGAGCAGCATGCGCTCGGCGCGCGGATCCGGATAGCCCAGGCCGATGCACATCAGGAAGCGGTCGAGCTGCGACTCGGGCAGCGGGAAGGTGCCGATCTGATGCGAAGGGTTCTGCGTGGCGATGACGAAGAACGGTTGCGGCAGCGGCCGGGTCTCGCCCTCGGCGGTGACCTGCTGTTCCTCCATGGCCTCGAGCAGCGCGCTCTGCGCCTTGGGCGTGGCGCGGTTGACCTCGTCGGCCAGGATCATCTGCGCGAAGATCGGTCCCGGGTGGAAGGTGAAGCCTGCGGATTCGCGGTCGAACACCGACACGCCGATGATGTCCGCGGGCAGCAGGTCGCTGGTGAACTGGATGCGCTGGAAGCGCAGCCCCAGCGAGCGCGCCAGCGCGTGGGCCAGCGTGGTCTTGCCCACGCCGGGCAGGTCCTCGATCAGCAGGTGACCGCGCGCGAGCAAGCACGCGAGCGTGAGGCGGATCTGCCGATCCTTGCCCAGGATGATGCTGCCGACCTGCCGCAGCGCGCGCTGCAGCGAGGCGCCGGCCGCGCCGTTCGACGCGTGGGTCGGAGCATCGGCCGCGGGCCGGTAGGCGCGCATCCCGCGTTCCATCTTGAGTAGCCGTTCTGCCAGCCCGTCGCGCGGCATGACCGATGCGTCCGAAGCTAGTCGAGCGATTTCGACACCCGGCGCACGCGCGGATCCTCGGGTGTGGTGGTGATCTCGAAACCGAGCGACTGCACCAGCTCGAGCATGGGGTGATTGGCTGCCAGCACCAGGCCCTCGATGCGCGGCACGCCGCGCGCGCGCGCCCGGGCGATCAGCTCCTGCATCAGCCGGGTGCCCAGGCCCCGGCCCCGGTAAGCGTCGGCCACGACGACGGCGAACTCGCAGCCTTCGCGCACGGCGCCGGCGGCGCAGCGCGCCACGCCCACCTGTTTCGGCGCTCCGCCTTCATCGACGAGCGCCACCAGGGCCACTTCGCGTGCGGGGTCGGGATGCGTGAAACGGTCCAGCATCTCCGGGCTCAGCTCGCGCAGCGTGGTCATGAATCGAAAGTAGCGGGACTCGGGGGACAGGCCGCGCACGAACGCCTGCTCGCGCTCTGCATCCTGGGGGCCGATCGGCCGGATCGTCACGCACGTGCCGTCGCGCAGGGTGGCCTCGATTTGTTGGATGGAGACGTCCTGCCGCTTCGCATCGGGTGATCGCTCGCCTTCTCCCCCCACTCGCGCACTCCGTCCTCATCCCGGGCAAAGGCGCCCAGGCCTCAGGGGCGCGAAGCGTAGCACGAACGCCTTGCAAGCAGGCGGCCGCGCGGGCCGATTTCAGCTGCCCCGGAATGCAGGAAACATGCCACGCGATCCGCGCTGCCCGATTGCTGAGAAAGCGCGCGCCGGGCTTGGTTCGCTTGCGTTGCCGCGCTTGATTCGCTTGCGCCGCCGCGCTGGGCCGTGGACGCCGGGCGCGCGGGTCGCTTACCATGCCCGCACCATGCCCACTGCCTTCATTCGCCACAAGGACTGCTTGCTGCACGACATGGGACAGCACCATCCCGAGTGCCCCGATCGGCTGCGCGCCATCGAAGACCAGCTGATCGCTTCCGGCCTGGCCGGATATCTGGACGAGTACGATGCGCCGCTCGCCGGCCGCGAGCACCTCGCCCGGGTGCACGCGGCGGAGTATCTGGATGCCTTGGAAAGCGCAGTGCCGGAGCGCGGCCTGGTACACCTCGACCCCGACACCGCCATGAGCCCGCACACGCTGCGGGCGGCCGCGCGCGCCGCCGGCGCAGCCGTGATGGCAACCGATCTGGTGCTCGAGGGCAAGGCGCGCAACGCCTTCTGTTGCGTGCGCCCGCCCGGCCATCACGCCGAGCGCCGGCGCGCCATGGGCTTCTGCTTCTACAACAACGTCGCGGTGGCCGCTGCCCACGCGCTCGAGCGGCACGGGCTGGAGCGCGTCGCGGTGGTGGATTTCGACGTGCACCACGGCAACGGCACCGAGGACGTCTTCCGCGACGACCGCCGGGTGCTGATGGTCTCCACGTTCCAGCACCCGTTCTACCCGTACAGCGGTGTCGACGGGCGCTCCGAGCGCATGGTCAACATCCCGCTCGCGGCTTACAGCGACGGGGCTCGGTTCCGCGCCGCGGTCGAGGCCTGGTGGCTGCCGGCGCTGGAGTCGTTCCGGCCGCAGATGCTGTTCGTCTCGGCCGGTTTTGACGCCCACCGCGAGGACGATATGGCCTCCCTGTCCCTGGTGGAGGCCGACTACACCTGGGTGACGCAGCAGATCAAGGCGGTGGCCGAGCGGCACGCGGACGAGCGGATCGTCTCGATGCTGGAAGGCGGCTACAACCTGAGCGCGCTCGGCCGCAGCGCGGTGGCGCACCTGCGGGTGCTCGCCGACCTGTGAGCGCAGGCGCCCGATGCGCTGCTCTCGCTGATAATGCGACGAGCGCGCCGCGCATATGCCGAGCGCACGCCCCGCGGGATCAGTCCGCCGCCTCGATCAGCAGCGCCGCAGCCACGCGCCGGCCCTCCTCCAGCAGGATGTTGTAGGTGCGGCAGGCGGCTTGTGTGTCCATCACCTCCAACCCGATGCCGGCTCTGATCAACGCCTGCGTCAGACTCGGATGGGGGAAGCGCAATCGAGCACCGGAGCCCAGCAGCAGGATCTCGATCGGCAACTCGGCGAGGCGGGTGAAGTTGTCCTCGGTGAGGGCATCGAAATCGGCGACATCCCAGGGCTCGGTGCGGTCCGGCAGCACGATCAAGCTGCTTTCCCAACGCGTGCCGCCGACGCTGACATAGCCCGGCCCATAGCCGGTGAACAGGTTGCGCCCTTGGGCGCGCGTCTGGTGCAGTTTCATTGCATGCAGTAAATCTCGTTGAGCGGGCCCGCCCGCATTGCCCGGGCGGCCGCGCTTGGTTAAGATTCTAGTTTTCCCATCAGTCTGTTAGGTACGCGCCTTCCATGGAGCAGTTCCCCCGCATCAAGCGCCTGCCGCCGTACGTCTTCAACATCACCGCCGAGCTTAAGGCCGCCGCCCGCAAGCGCGGCGAGGACGTGATCGACTTCGGCATGGGTAACCCGGACCAGCCCACGCCGCGTCACATCGTGGACAAGCTGATCGAAACCGTCCAGCGAGCCGATACGCATCGCTACTCGGTCTCCAAGGGCATCTTTCGCCTGCGCAAGGCGATCTGCAACTGGTACAAGGGGCGCTACCACGTGGAGCTGGACCCCGACCGCGAGGCGATCGTCACCATCGGCTCCAAGGAAGGGATCGCCCACTTGGCGCTGGCCACCCTGGACGACGGGGACATCGTGCTGGTGCCCAACCCCAGCTATCCGATCCACATCTACGGCCCGGTGATCTCGGGCGCCGACATCCGCCACGTGCGCATGCTGCCGGGCGTGGATTTCTTCGAGGAACTGGAGCGGGCCCTCAAGGACAGCTATCCCAAGCCCAAGATGCTGATCCTGAACTTCCCCAGCAACCCCACCAGCCAGTGCGTGGAGCTGCCGTTCTTCGAGCGCATCGTGGCGCTCGCCAGGGAGTACGGGATCTACGTGGTGCACGACCTGGCCTACGCGGACATCGTGTTCGACGGCTACAAGGCGCCCTCCATCCTGCAGGTGCCCGGCGCGAAGCAGGTGGCGGTGGAGTTCTTCACGCTGTCCAAGAGCTACAACATGGCCGGATGGCGCGTCGGCTTCATGGTCGGAAATCCCGATCTGGTCTCGGCGCTCGCGCGCATCAAGAGCTACCACGACTACGGCACCTTCACCCCCATCCAGGTGGCCGCCATCGTCGCGCTGGAGGGACCGCAGGCCTGCGTCGAGCAGGTGCGCATGACCTATCAGAAACGCCGCGACGTGCTGTGCGCGGGTCTGAACGGCCTGGGCTGGCGCGTCCAGGTGCCGAAGGCGAGCATGTACGTCTGGGCGCCGATTCCCGCCGCGTATCGCACCATGGGCTCGCTCGAGTTCGCCAAGAAGCTGCTCGGCGCCGCCAAGGTCGCGGTGGCTCCGGGCATCGGCTTCGGCCAGTACGGCGACGATCATGTTCGCTTCGCCATGATCGAGAACGAGGCGCGCACTCGACAGGCGATTCGCGGCATCCGCGACATGTTCCGGCGCGATGGGCTGCCGCAGCTGGCCGCGGCGGGCTGAGTCTTGGCGGTGCAGATCATCCGCATCACCGACGACGCACGCCGGGTGGCGGAGCCGCAGTGGCTGGCGCGCGCC
>DATBMG010000001.1:0-2005 GCA_036554965.1 Burkholderiales bacterium | reverse complement strand
CGCATACAAGGCACGCGCCATGCCCCAGTAGTCGCGCGTGTCGGCTTGCGGATCGTAGATCGGCCCGGGCGAGGCGAACACGCGCCCGAGCAGCGCCAGCGGCACCGCGGTCATGCCGGCGAAGGGCCGGTCGCGCTCCTGTAGCTCGATCAGCTCGGACTTGCGCGTCACCGGCAGCCGGGCCAGCGCCGCGCGGTCCTTCACGTCGGACGGCTGCACGTCCTGCAGCAGGCGCGCAAAGTACGGGGCGTTCTTCTTCGCGTTGTCGATCTGCTCCTGCAGGGCGCGCAACAGCGCGCGCTCGCGCACTTCGGCCGAGCGGGTCTCCAGATCGTCGTAGTACTTGCTCATGGGAAACGCCTCACGCCAGCCAGCGCTTGCGACGGCGATAGTGCTTGGTGTCGCGATAGCTCTTGCGTCCGCCCGCCGACAAGCCCAGGTAGAACTCCTTGACGTCCTCGTTGTTGGACAGCTCGGCGGCCGGGCCGTCCATCACCACGCGGCCATTTTCCAGGATATACCCGTAGGCGGCGTAGCGCAGGGCCACCATGGTGTTCTGCTCCGCAAGCAGGAAGCTCACCTTTTCCTGCTGGTTGAGGTTGCGCACGATTTCGAAGATCTCCTCCACCACCTGCGGCGCCAGCCCCATGGACGGCTCGTCGAGCAAGATCATGGTCGGCTGCGCCATCAGTGCCCGGCCGAGCGCCGTCATCTGCTGCTCTCCGCCCGAGGTGTAGCCCGCCTGGCTGCGGCGCCGCTCCTTCAGGCGCGGGAAATAGGTGTACACGCGCTCCAGGTCTTCGCGGATCTGCGCGCGCGAGGCCGAGCGCGTGAACGCGCCGGTGAGCAGGTTCTCCTCCACCGTCAGATGCGCGAAGCAGTGCCGGCCTTCCATCACCTGGATCACGCCGCGGCGCACCAGGTCGGAGGGCGTGAGCCGGTCCACGCGCTCGGCCCGGTATTCGATCGAGCCCTTGGTGACGTCGCCGCGCTCCGAGGCGAGCAGATTGGAGATCGCCTTCAACGTGGTGGTCTTGCCCGCACCGTTGGCGCCGAGCAGCGCCACGATCTGTCCCTCCTGCACGTCGAAGGACACGCCCTTCAACACCAGGATGACGTGGTCGTAGATCACCTCGATGTTGTTGACCGTCAGCAGCGCCACCGCTCTCTCCTCAACACCACCGCGCTCTCCCCTAACGCGGCTTATCCCGCCAGGCAGGCGGGCTTGATGCCTTTCTCGGCCGCGTACTTGGCCGCCGCCTCCTGCACCATCTTCTGCACCATTCCGCGGTCGCCGCTCATCCAGTCGGACACCGCCTTCCACCTCTTGCCGTCCCATTGCTGGAAGCGCACCAGGCCGCTGCCGCTGTGGTCGGTGCAAGACACTTTGATCGGCGGCACCATGCTGCCGAAGCCGAGCTGGTTCAGCCGCTTGGCGTCGACGTCGAGGTTCTCGATGCCCCAGCGCACCTGCTCGCCGGCGAGCGGCTTCTTGCCGTACTTCTCCTGCGCCTTGCGCACCGCTTCCACCGTCATCATCGCGGCCGCCAGCCCGCGGTTCCACAGCACGCTGCCGACCAGCTTCGCCGGGGTCTGGCTCTTGCCCTTGTCGATGACGTGCTTCTGCACTTCGCGCACGATCTGGAAGTCGCGCCCCGCCAGGTTCAGGCTCGCCGCGTAGTAGCCGCTGGCGGCGGCTTCGCCGGCGGCCTCCGTATCCACCTCCGATCCGGACCACCAGTTGCCGATCATCTTGTCGCGCGGGAATCCGACCTTCTGCGCGGTGCTGAGCGCGGTGGCGTTCATCACACCCCAGCCCCACAGGATCACCCAATCCGGACGGTACTGCCGGATCTGCAGCCACTGCGACTGCTGCTCGTTGCCCGGGTGCGGCACCGGGATCAGCTTCAGCTCGAAACCGTGCTTGGCGGCTTCGGCCTCGAGCACCGGGTGCGGCTCCTTGCCGTAGGCCGAGTCGTGATACAGCATCACGACCTTCTTGCCC
>DATBMG010000187.1:0-3928 GCA_036554965.1 Burkholderiales bacterium | reverse complement strand
GACTCCGGCGTCAACGCGTCCAGCGCAGGCGTCACCACACGGGCCACCGGCCGCGGTTGCGAAAACAGGAACACCTCGCGACCGCGCACACCGAAGATCTGCCCGGTGACGGCGCAGGCGGGGGCGCACAGCCAGGCGACCAGGCGCGCCACGTAGCCGGCGGGAACCGTGAGCGCGCGCGCCTTGTAGGCGGCCTGCGCCTCGTTGGCGGGCTGGATCGACTCGGTGACGCGCGTGGCCGCGAACGGCGCCACAGCGTTGCAGTGGATCTGCACGCGCGCCAGGTCCATCGCGGCGCTGCGCGTCAGTCCCACCAGCCCGGCCTTGGCCGCGGCGTAGGCGGACTGCGCGAAGTTGCCGTACAGCCCGGCGGTGGACACGATATTGACGATGCGTCCCGGCGCGCGCCCCTGCTTGACGGCCTCGCGCATCCAGGGCGTGGCGGCCGCGAGCGTGGCGAAGGCGCCGGTGAGATCGGTCTGGATGACGCGCTCCCAGTCCTCGCGCTGCGCCTTGAAGATGAAGGCGTCCCGCAGGATGGCGGCGTTGTTGACCACGATGTCGATGGCGCCGAAATGCTTCACCGCCAGCGCCACCGCCGCCTGCGCCGCGCCCGGAGCGCCGATGTCCTGGGCGAGCGCGACGCCCCCCACCTCGCGCGCGGCGTTGTCCACCAGCGCCGGATCGCGCTCTCCGCCGCCGATGTTCACGCCGGGGTCGGCGATCACCAGCTTGGCGCCCTGGCGCGCCAGCTCCCCGGCGATGGCGCGCCCGATTCCGCGCGCCCCGCCCGTCACCAGGGCGACCCGTCCCTCCAGGCTGAACTCGCTCTTCATGCAGTCGCTCTCTTGGTAGGCTGCGCGGGCGGCGCACTGTAGAACGCATCGGCGTGCATGTCGCGCACGCCGACCCCCTTCTCGCGCAGCAGCTCGGTGGCCGCGTCCACCATCGCCGGAGGCCCGGCGAGATAGGCATGGAAGCCGGCGAGGCTGTCGAAATCGGCGCGCACCGCATCGGTAACCATGCCGGCGCGATGGTGATCGGTGAGCGCGCCCTGCGCGACCTCCGACAGCAGCACGTGCACCTTCAGGTTGGAATGATGCGCTTCCCAGGCGCGCAGCTCGGCTTCGCCGTACACGTCGCGCTGCGCGCGCACGCCGAAATACAGGTGGACCGGCCCGGGCAGCCCCTTGTCGAGCGCGGTGCGCACGATGGAGCGCACCGGCGCCAGCCCGGTACCGCCGGCGATGGCCACGATCGGGCCGCTGTGCTGTTCGCGCAAGTAGGACGTGCCGAACGGGCCGCTGATGCGCACCAGGTCGCCGATCTGCACGCGGTCGCGGATCTGGCCGCTCACACCGCTGGCGAGCACACGAATGTGGAACTCGAGCTCGGCGTCGGCCGGCGTGCTGGCCATGGAGTAGTCGCGCGGCGCGTCGGGCGCGAAGCCGAACTGCAGTTTGGCGAACTGGCCGGCGGAGAAGGTGTAGGGACCGCCCGACTCGATCGCGAAGCGCAGCATCAGCACGTCGTGGGTGAGCATCTCGCTGGCGCTGACCCGGCACTGCATCACGCGCGAGGGGTGCATCACGAAATCCTCGGCGGTCAGCCGCCGGATCTGCACGTCGCCCCATACCTGCGAGCGGCAGGCGAGCACGATGTTGCGGGCGCGCTCCGCGGCCGACAGGGCGTGCTCGGAATACTCCAGCTCGAAGATCTCGCCGGAGACGTACTCGCACTTGCAGGTGCCGCAGTTGCCCGCCTCGCAGCTGTAGGCGAAGCCCACCCCGTTGCGCAGCAGCGCGGCGAGGACCGTTTCGCCGTCCTCGGCCGGCACCGGCTGAGGATCGCCGGCGATGGTGATGGTGTGCGTCATACGCATGCGCGCCCGGCGGCCGACGCGCGCCCCGCCAGCGACGCGGCGGCGGGTGCTTCCGGCCGGGGCCCGATTGGGCTAGGATTGGCGCTTATGGTACCCCAATTGTTGGAGATCAAACAAATTGCCCGGTGAGCGCCCGTCCGCCCGTGCGCGGGCCCGCCCCGGGCTGCGCGCGCCGCGCCGCCCGAGCGCCCCGGTGGTGAATCTCAGACAAGAGGCGGCGTCCAGGCGCACGCGCGACACGGGCGCCGCGCTCGATCTCGGCATGCTGCCAGGCCTGCTGGGCTACCGCCTGCGGCTCGCCCAGCGCGCCGTGTTCGAAGACTTCGCCGCCAGCGTCGGTCACGCCGAGGTCTCGCCCGGGCTGTTCGGCATCCTCATTATCGTCGAGGCCAATCCCGGCCTCAAGCAGTCGCAGCTCGCCGCCGCCGCGCACCTCGACCGCTCGAGCCTGGTGCCGGTGCTCGATAAGCTCGAGGCGCGCGGCCTTGTGACGCGCCGCGCTTCGCCGGACGACCGGCGCGTGAACGCGTTGTGGCTCACCGCCGTCGGCACGGCGCTGCTGCGTTCGCTGAAGCGCAAGGTGCTGCTGCACGAGGAGCGCGTGATGCGCGGCTTGAGCGAAACCCAGCGCGCGCAGCTTTTCAATCTGCTCGCCCGCGTCAGACCGGGGACCTGACGCCCGCGCGGGTCATTCGACGTCGCGTGCGCCGCGCGTGCGCTTGACCCGCGCGCGCAGGCGCTTCTCGCGCAGCCGGCGCTCGCGCGCCGCTGCGCTCGGCTTGGTCGCCTTGCGCGGCTTCGGCGGCACGCTCGCCTGGCGGATCAGCGCGAACAACCGCTCGCGCGCGTCGTCGCGGTTGCGCAGCTGCGTGCGGTAGCGGTGCGCCTCGATCACCAGCACGCCCGCGCCGGTGAGCCGTCGCCCGGCCAGGCGGCGCAGGCGCTCGCGCACATCCTCGGGCAGCGAGGGCGAGCCGGCGACGTCGAAGCGCAGCTGCACCGCTGAGGCGACCTTGTTCACGTTCTGCCCGCCGGGACCGGGCGCACGCACGAAAGTCTCCTGCAATTCCGACTCCTGCAACGACACCCGCGCGGAGACCCGCACTGCCCTACCCATGGCGGCTCCAGTTCGGTGTGTGGTTTGTGCTTTGCAGCATCGACGGAATCTGCTGCAGCGTACGCAACCTGCTGCGCGCGCAACTGCCCGTGGGACGGGCCTTCGCTGCGCACGCCTCCCCTTGCAAACACCGACGACTAGGACTAAATTGCCGGGTGGATTTCTGCGCCGGGTTTCTGTCCTGAACAATTCCACAAAGAGGCTTGCGCAGCGATCTCCACATCTTCGACAAGAAACGTCCGTAAGGACCAAGTTCAAACCATAACTCCGATCTGGGAGAGACGCATGAATCGATGGAAGACTCAACTCGCCGGGGTCGCGAAGGCGATGTCGGCCGCCGCCGTGATGGGCTTCGCGGTGCAGGCCAGCGCCGCCGAGATCACCTGGGATCGGCTGCTCAACGCCGACCGGGACCCCAACAACTGGCTGATGTATCACGGCTCGTTCAAGGGCTGGCACTACAGCGGCCTGGATCAGATCAACAAGAACAACGTCAAGAACCTGGGTATCGCCTGGATCCATACGCCGTCCGCTTCCAAGCGCGGCATCCAGTCGTTCCCGGTGGTCGCCGACGGCATTCTCTACTACACCAGCTCCACCGGTCAGGTGTGGGCGCTGGACGCGGCCAACGGCGCGTTCATCTGGAAGTACACGGCAAAGATCGACCAGGAGCGTGCCGAAGGCACCTTCTACAACCCCTACAACCGCGGTCTCGCGCTCGGTTACGGGAAGGTCTACGTCGGCACGGTGGACGGGCGCATGATCGCCCTGGATCAGAAGACCGGCCAGGTGGTGTGGGACAACATGATCCTCACGGTCGAGAAGGGCAACAAGGGCTTTACCGGCGCCCCGGTGATCGTGAAGGACAAGGTGCTGATCGGCTCCAACGGCGGCGAGCTGTCCGGCTGCTGCGGCCCGATCTTCGCGGT
>DATBMG010000103.1:0-7018 GCA_036554965.1 Burkholderiales bacterium | reverse complement strand
CGAGCTGCTGCTCGAGGAGCCCAACCTCAACGAGACGCAGAACCGGCTGCTCACCATCGTCCACGACAACACGCAGCGGCTCGACCGCATGGTGCAGGACGTGCTCAAGCTCAACCGCCGCGACCGGGCGCACCGCGAGACTTTCCGGGTGAGCGATTTCCTGCGCACCTTCGTGGCGCAGTTCTCGCAGATCGAAAAGGTGCCCGACGAGGTGATCCGACTGGAGATCTCGCGCGACGGCACCGTCACCTTCGACCGCAGCCATCTGAACCAGGTGATGTGGAATCTGTGTCGCAATGCGCTGCGCTACTGCCAGCGCAAGCCCGGCAGCATCCGCCTGCATCTGCACCCAGGCATGCTGGGGGATGCCTTAGAATTGGGGGTCGGCGACGATGGCCCGGGTGTGCCGGAGGCGATCCGCCCGCATCTGTTCGAGCCCTTCTTCACGACCGCCGCGAGCGGCACCGGCTTGGGGCTGTACATCGCGCGGGAGATCTGCGACGCCAACAACGCCACGCTCGACTATGTGGAGCTGGCGGACGGCGGCGCGCACTTCGTGGTGGCCATGAGGGGAGTCAAGACTTGAAGCGTACCGAGCGGGCGGGATCGGGAGGGCGGGCCACTGCGCCCCAGCGCTGCGTGTTGGTGGTCGACGACGAGGTGGACATCCTCGAGCTGATCGAGCTCACACTGCTGCGCATGGGCCTGGACGTGGAGCGCGCCATGAGCGTGCGCGACGCCGCCGCCAAGATCACCGCCGGCAGGCACTACGATCTGTGCCTGACCGACATGCGGCTGCCCGACGGCACCGGCCTGGAGATCGTCGAGAACATCACCCGCGCCGGGCTGGATCTGCCGGTGGCGGTGATCACCGCCCACGGCAACACCGAGAACGCGGTCGCGGCGCTCAAGGCCGGCGCCTTCGACTACGTGTCCAAGCCGGTCAGCCTCGACCAGCTGCGCACCCTGGTCAAGTCCGCGCTCTCCCTGCCCAAGGTCGGCGAGACCAAGTCGATCGAGCTGGCGCCGGGCGAGAAGGGGCTGCTCGGCACCTCGCCCGCCATCGGGCACGTGCGCGACCTGATCGAGAAGCTGGCGCGCAGCGAAGCGCCGGTGCATATCACCGGCGAGTCGGGCAGCGGCAAGGAGCTGGCCGCGCGCCTGATCCATCAGAAGAGCGCCCGGCGCGACCGGCCGTTCGTGCCGGTGAACTGCGGGGCCATCCCCGAGAACCTGATGGAGAGCGAGTTCTTCGGCTACCGCAAGGGCGCCTTCACCGGGGCGGACGCCGACCGCGACGGCTTCTTCCAGGCGGCCAACGGCGGCACGCTGTTCCTGGACGAGGTGGCCGACCTGCCGCTGGCGATGCAGGTCAAGCTGCTGCGTGCGATCCAGGAGAAGCGGGCGCGCAAGGTCGGCTCCACTCAGGAGGACGCGGTGGACGTGCGCATCATCAGCGCCACCCATCAGAACCTGGCCGATTGCGTGGAGTCGGGCAAGTTCCGCCACGATCTGTACTACCGGCTGAACGTGATCGAGCTGCGCATGCCGGCCCTGCGCGACATGCGCGAGGACATCCCGGCCATCGCCAGCGCCGTGCTGGACAAGCTCGCCGGACAGGCCAAGGTGTCGCTGCCCCAGCTCGAACAGGAGGCGATGCAGGCGCTGGCGCAATACGATTTCCCGGGCAACGTGCGCGAGCTGGAGAACATCCTGGAACGCGCCATGGCGCTGTGCGACGGCCAGAAGATCACCACCGCGGACCTGCAGTTGACCCCGCCGGAGGCCGAAGAAGTGGTGCGCACCGCGGAGGGCTCGGAAGGCAAGTGGCCGTTGCAGGAATACCTGGACCGGGTCGAGAAGGAAGCGATCCTCGAGGCGCTGGAGAAGACCCGCTACAACCGTACCGCCGCCGCCAAGCTGCTCGGCATCACCTTCCGCGCCATGCGCTACCGCATGGAGCGCCTAGGCATCAATTGAAGTTGCGCATCAATTGACGTTGGGCATCGACTGTTAATAAGCGCCCGGAGCGACCGGGCCGGCTGGAGACCGCTCACCATGACCTCACGCGTCCTCGCGTTGCTGTTCCTGCTCGCGCTGGTGACCCCCGCCGACGCGGTCGGCTCCAGGAGCCTGCTCGGCACCTGGGAAGCCGCGCGCAGCCCCGACGACGAACGGCTGTACGTGCACCTGAAGGACAAGGGCAGGGCCGAGATCGTCGCCGAGTACGACTTCACCCTGCCCGGCGTGCCCGGCAAGCGGCGCGGGCGCTCCACCACCTTCGGCAAGTGGAGCGTGAGCGGCGACGACGTGGTGATCACCTACTCCAAGGTGCGTGACCGCCTGCGCTACAGCGACAAGCTGCCGCTCGCGGAGATCGGTCTGAGCGGCACCTCGGCGGCGTTGAAGGCCACCGGCAAGACCGACCCGAAGAGCCGCATCCGTGGAGCGACCTTATGGAAGGCGCCGCACGAATACAAGCTCAAGGCCCCCGAAGCCGCGCCGACGTCCGGCACGACCCCGGAAACGGGCACGCCCGGCGAGTGAACGCGGAGCGGCCCGGCGCGCCGGGCCCACGCCGGCGGCAGCGCGCCGCGGACGCGTGAGCGCGAGCGGCAGCGCGCAGGCGTTCGACGCCGACGGGCGCTTGCAGCGCGCCCGCCAAATCGCGTCGCCCAACTTCGACGAGCGTCCGGCCGGTGAAGCCATCCGCCTGGTGGTGGTGCACAACATCAGCCTGCCGCCCCACGAGTTCGGCGGGCCGGGCGTGATCGACCTGTTTCTGAATCGCCTGGATCCCGCCGCGCACGCGTTCTACCCCGCCATCGCCGGGCTGCGCGTGTCCAGCCACTTCTATATACGGCGCGACGGGGAGTTGATCCAGTTCGTGCCGTGCGCGCGGCGCGCGTGGCATGCCGGCGCCTCGCGCTGGAACGGGCGCGAGCGTTGCAACGACTTCTCGGTGGGCGTCGAGCTGGAAGGCTCCGACTTCGTGCCGTTCCGCGTCGCGCAATACGACGCGCTGGCCCGGCTCACCCGCGAACTGATGGCGCATTACCCGATCGAGGCGGTGGTCGGGCACAGCGACATCGCGCCCGGGCGCAAGACCGATCCCGGGCCGTTCTTCGACTGGGCGCGCTTCCGCGCGCTGATCTGAGCCAAGCGCTCCCGAGTTCGCGCGCGGCGCGCGACTATCACTTGACACGCGCGCCAGTCCCACTAGAATTAGTGGCCTATCGGCGCACGTACACAAGATGTAGTGGTTCCTCACCACGAATCACAACGCACGTCGCGGTCGAACGACATGCAGCCTGGGGAGAGTTTGATGCAGACGGCCACTGAGGTGGCGGCCGGTTCCGCGGCCGTCGTTCTTTCCATCGAAGGCGACGCCCAGGCGCGCGACCCGCGCTACGGCCAGTATCGCGTCATCCGGCGCAACGGCGCGGTGGTCGGCTTCGAGCCGGGCAAGATCTCGGTGGCGGTGACCAAGGCCTTCCTGGCGGTCAACGGGAGCCAGGGCGCGGCCTCGGCGCGCGTGCGCGAGCAGGTGGCCGAGGTCACCGAGCAGGTGGTGGGGGCGCTGATGCGCCGCCACCCGCAGGGCGGCACTCTGCACATCGAGGACATCCAGGATCAGGTCGAGCTGGCGCTGATGCGCTCCGGCGAGCACGACGTGGCGCGCGCCTACGTGCTGTATCGCGAGGAGCGGGCGCGCCTGCGCGCGCAGCAGAAGGCGGCGCAGGCCGAGCCGCGGCAGCAGACGCTCACCGTGGTCGAGAACGGCGTGAGCCGCGCGCTCGACCTCGATCGGCTGCAGGCGCTGGTCCGGGATTGCTGCGTAGGGCTAGGGCACGCCGTCGACCCTGGTGTGATCCTGCAGGCCGTGCTCAAAGACCTGTACGACGGCGTGCCGATGGACGAGGTGCGCAAGTGCGCCATCCTCTCCGCCCGCGCGCTGATCGAGAAGGATCCGGCCTACAGCTACGTCACGGCACGTTTGCTGCTGCACAGCATCCAGGTCGAGGTGCTGGGTGAGGAGGCGACCCACGCCGACATGTGCACCCGCTACGCGGAGTACTTCCCCGGCTTCATCGACCGGGGCATCGGCGCCGGCCTGCTCGATCCGCGGCTGCGCAGCTACGACCTCCAGGCGCTGGGCCGGGCGCTCGACGCCAACCGCGACTTCAAGTTCGGCTACCTTGGCCTGCAGACGCTCTACGACCGCTATTTCATCCACGTGGACGGTCACCGGATCGAGCTGCCGCAGGCCTTCTTTATGCGCGTGGCGATGGGACTGGCACTGAAGGAGACCGAGCGCGAGGCCCGTGCCATCGAGTTCTACAACGTGCTGTCGAGCTTCGACTTCATGAGCTCGACCCCGACGCTGTTCAACGCCGGCACGCACCGCTCGCAGCTATCGAGCTGCTACCTGACCACCGTGTCCGACGATCTCGACGGCATCTACGAGGCGATCAAGGAGAACGCCATGCTGTCCAAGTTCGCCGGCGGCCTGGGCAACGACTGGACCCCGGTACGGGCGCTCGGCAGCCACATCAAGGGCACCAACGGCAAGTCCCAGGGCGTGGTGCCGTTCCTGAAGGTGGTCAACGACACGGCAGTCGCGGTCAACCAGGGGGGGAAACGCAAGGGTGCGGTCTGCTCCTACCTGGAAACCTGGCACCTGGACATCGACGAGTTCCTGGAGCTGCGCAAGAACACCGGCGACGACCGCCGGCGCACGCACGACATGAACACCGCCAACTGGGTGCCGGACCTGTTCATGCGCCGGGTGATGGAGAACGGCGAATGGACGCTGTTCTCTCCCAGCGACGTGCCCGATTTGCACGACAAGTACGGCAAGGCCTTCGAGAAGGCCTACCTGGAGTACGAGCGCAAGGCCGCCAGCGGCGAGCTCAAGCTGTTCCGCAAGATCCCGGCGCTGCAGCTGTGGCGCAAGATGCTGACCATGCTGTTCGAGACCGGGCACCCGTGGATCACCTTCAAGGACCCGTGCAACCTGCGCTCCCCGCAGCAGCACGTCGGGGTGGTGCACAGCTCGAACCTGTGCACCGAGATCACGCTGAACACCTCGGCCAGCGAGATCGCCGTGTGCAACCTGGGCTCGGTCAACCTGGCCGCGCACATCAAGGACGGCAGGCTCGACCGCGGCAAGCTCAAGGCCACCGTGGCCACCGCCATGCGCATGCTGGACAACGTGATCGACATCAACTACTACGCGGTGGACAAGGCGCGCAACGCCAACCTCAAGCACCGGCCGGTGGGGCTGGGGATCATGGGCTTCCAGGACTGCCTGCACCAGCTGCGTCTGCCCTACGCCTCGACGCAGGCGGTGGAGTTCGCCGACCGCTCCATGGAGGCGGTGGCCTACTACGCTTACTGGGCCTCCACCGAGCTGGCCGCGGAGCGCGGGCCGTACTCGACCTTCGAAGGCTCGCTGTGGCACCGCGGCATCCTGCCGCAGGACAGCCTGGCGCTGCTGCGTGAGGCGCGCGGGGGCTACGTGGAGGTGGACACCAGCTCCACCATGGACTGGGCGGCGCTGCGCGCGCGCATCCGCCTCCACGGCATGCGCAACTCCAACTGCCTCGCCATCGCTCCCACCGCCACCATCGCCAACATCGTCGGGGTCTCGGCCAGCATCGAGCCGACCTACCAGAACCTGTACGTGAAGTCGAACCTGTCGGGCGAGTTCACGGTGGTTAACGAGTATCTGGTCCACGACCTGAAGAAGCTCAACATGTGGGACGAGGTCATGGTTGCCGACCTCAAGTACTTCGACGGCAGCCTGGCGCGCATCGACCGCATCCCGGCCGACATCCGTAGCCTGTATGCGACGGCTTTCGAGGTGGATCCGGTGTGGCTGGTGGAAGCCGGTGCGCGCCGCCAGAAGTGGATCGACCAGGCGCAATCGCTCAACCTGTACATGGCGGGCGCTTCCGGCAAGAAGGTGGACGAGACTTACAAGCTCGCCTGGGTGCGCGGGCTCAAGACCACCTACTACCTGCGCACGCTGGGCGCTACGCATGCCGAGAAGTCGACAGTGAAAACCGGCCAGCTCAACGCGGTGCCGGCCGATGGCGGCCTGTCGTCGATCGCAGGAGCAGGCGGCGCCGCCGCGTCGCCGGCGGGCGAGCAGGTCGCCGAGCCGAAGTTCTGCACGATCGATGATCCGACCTGCGAAGCATGCCAGTGATGAGGCACAAGGTGCGGGGCACGAGATGTCGTGCATCGTTCTCGCGTCTCACACCTCGTGCTTCTTAATTCAGCGGCATAAACATTGCTTACGAGAAACGACCACGGGGAACACGCGATGCTGCAATTCGAGGACACCACAGCCGTAGCCGGACTCGGTCTCGCACCGCTGACCGGGTTCATGCCGGTCGGCCTGGGGACGTCAGCGACACCCGATGCGATGTCGGTGACGCGCGAGTCGATGTCGGCCACGCCCACGTCGTTTTCGGCCACCCCGGATTCGATGCCGGCGCCGGCTCTGTCGAACGCGACCCCGGACGAGCTTCCGCAGTCCGAGAGCCACCGCCGCATCAAGGTCGAGGACAAGCGCGTCATCAACGGGAAGACCGACGTCAACCAGCTCGTCCCGTTCAAGTACAAGTGGGCCTGGGAGAAGTACCTGGCCTCCTGCGCGAATCACTGGATGCCGCAGGAGATCAACATGAGCCGGGACATCGCCCTGTGGAAGGACCCGAACGGGCTGACCGAGGACGAGCGCCGGCTGGTGAGGCGCAACCTGGGCTTCTTCGTCACCGCCGACAGCCTGGCCGCCAACAACATCGTGCTCGGCACCTACCGCCACATCTCGGCGCCCGAGTGCCGCCAGTACCTGCTACGCCAGGCCTTCGAGGAGGCGATCCACACCCACGCCTATCAATACATCGTCGAAAGCCTTGCGCTCGACGAAGGCGAGGTGTTCAATGCGTACCACGAGATCGCCAGCATCCGCGACAAGGACGAGTTCCTGATCCCGTTCATCGACACG
>DATBMG010000050.1:0-42987 GCA_036554965.1 Burkholderiales bacterium | reverse complement strand
GCGGTTGCGCAGGATCAGCTCGAGATCGGTGGCGTAGAACGCGCCCTTGCCGGGCTTGTCGATGACCGGCTCGCCGGCGACCGGATACAGCTCGGGCACGATGTCGTGGCCGTGCTCGCCGCGCACCAGCAGCCGTCCCATGGCGGCCGCATCGCCGATCTTGATCTTGCCGCGGCCACGCGCGATCTTGGTGGGCGGGCAGTCCGTGAGATCGGCGCGGTGGCCCTCGCGCGTGTGCACCACCATCATGCCAAGCTTGCGTGCGCGCTCGAGCACGCGCCGGGTCGGCGCGATGGTGGCGCGCAGTGGCGAGACGTCGTTGCCGAGCGCCTCGCCGAATCCGCCCGGCTCGACGAAGTCGCGCTGCATGTCGATGATGACCAGGGCGGTCCTGGCACGCTCGCCCTCGAACTCGTAGGGCTCGGCGGGGATGGTGTAGCGGCTCATGTCCTCCTCCCTTCGGCGCGCTCCGCGCGGCGGTGATGGCAACGGCGACGGCGGGTGATCTCCAGCTCGTGAATCTAGGGCATTACGGCCCGCATGACAACCGCAACCGGCCGCCGGGCGCTACTTCACGCGCTCGACCACACCGCTCTCGGACAGCGCGCTGCACGGGCTCCTCGGGGCGCAGGCCACCGAGAACACGGTCCTGCGATTGCAGCCTTGCACCTCGATGCGGTACACGATGCGCTGCATGCTGTAGGCGTCGCGCACTGGCGCGTGCTCGCTCGACAGCACCTTGCTCGAAAACACGCCGCAGTCCAGATCGATGCGGGCGCGCTCCTCCGCCGCCGCGATCGCAGCCGGCTGCATGTCCTCGACGTTGCGCTCCGCACGCTCGGGCGAGGCGCAGCCGGCGAGCACGGCGCAGCAGACCGCGACGAGACGGGCGATGCTCACGCGCGGCGCCCGCCGGCGAGATAGTCGCGAATGCGGCGCACGCCCTCCGCCAGGACCGGCACCGACTTGGGATACGAGAAGCGCACGTGTTCGGCGGCGTGGTGCTGGCCGAAGTCGATGCCCGGGGCCACCGCCACCCCGGCCTGCTCCAGCAGGTCGTGGCAGAAGGCGAAGCTGTCGCCGGTGAGCCGGCCGCAGTTGGCGTACACGTAGAACGCGCCTTGCGGCGTGACCGGAACCTCGAAGCCGAGCTTGCGCAGCTCCGGCAGCAGGAAGTCACGCTGCGCCTGGAACGCGGCGCGGTTGCGCTCGCACTCGGTCAGCGTGTCGGGATGGAAGGCGGCGAGCGCGGCGTGCATCGACAGCGCCGGATTGGAGAGATACAGGTTCTGCGCCAGCTTCTCCACGTCGGCGACGTAGCTCTCCGGCAGCACCGCCCAGCCCACGCGCCAGCCGGTCATGCAGAAGTACTTGGAGAAGCTGTTGATGATGAACACGTCCTCACCCAGCTCGAGCGCGCTGCGCGCTTCGCAGCCGTAGGTCAGGCCGTGGTAGATCTCGTCCACGATCAGCACGCCGCCGCGCCGGCGCACCGCGGCGTGGATGCGCGCCAGCTCGTCGAACGGCATCAGCATGCCGGTGGGATTGGACGGGGAGGCCACCATCACCCCGATGGTGCGCGGCGTCCAATGCCGCTCCACCAGCGCGGCCGTGAGCTGGAAGCCGGTGGCGGCGTCCACCGGGACGCCGACCGGCTCGCCTTCCAGCGCGCGCACGAAATGCCGGTTGGCGGGATAGGACGGATCCGCGGTGAGCACCTGGTCGCCGGGCGAGACCAGCACGCCCAGGGTGAGCAGCAACGCGCCCGACGATCCGGTCGTCACTGCGACGCGTTCGGCCGGCACCTCCACCCCGTAGCGCGTGCGGTACCAGCCAGACAGCGCGGCGCGCAGCGCCGGCGTCCCGACCGACGGCGTGTAGCGCACCTGCCCGGCGTCGAGCGCACGGCGCCCGGCCTCCACGACCGGCCGCGGCGTGGGGAAATCCGGCTCCCCGATCACCATGTTGACGATGTCCCGGCCCTGCGCTTCGAGCGCCCTGGCGCGCGTGGCCAGGGCCACCACGTGGAACGGCTCGATCCGCGCCATGCGCGCGGCCAGCAGGTGCGCGGCGTTGGGCAGCGACTCCGGACGGTTCATGAACGCCCCGTGGAAAAGTGGCGGAAGGGTAGCACAGGCCGCTGCGCGCCACGGGCGAAGCGGCTACCATCTGCCCGATTAACGGCGCGGAGGAGGCCGAATGAAGATCGCGGTGGTCGGGGCGGGCGGCGTCGGCGGCTATTTCGGCGCACGTCTCGCCGCGAGCGGCCAGGACGTCCGGTTCATTGCGCGCGGCGCGCACCTGGAGGCGATGCGCCGCGACGGGCTGCGGGTGATCAGCGCGAACGGCGACCTGCTGATCAAGCCGGTGCAGGCGACCGAGCGGCCGTCCGACGTCGGCACCGCAGATCTGGTGATGATCGCGGTGAAGCTGTGGTCGACCGCCGACGCGCTGCGCGATGCGCGGCCCCTGGTCGGCCGCGACACGGCAGTGGTGTCGTTCCAGAACGGGGTGGTCGCCGTGGACCAGGTCGCCAAGGCGTACGGGCGCGAGCGCACGCTGGGCGGGGTCGCCGCCATCGCCGCGGTGATCGACAAGCCCGGCGTGATCCGCCACACCGGCACCATGGCGACGCTTCAGTTCGGCGAGCTGGATGGCGCGATCAGCCCGCGCATCCAGGCGCTGCAGCAGGCGTGCGAGAAAGCCGGCATCCAGGGCCGCGCCACCGACGCGATCCAGCTGGCGATCTGGGAAAAGTACGTGTTCCTGGTCGGCGCCAGCGCGATGACGACGCTGACGCGCCTGCCGCTCGGCGCGGTGCGCGAGGACCCGGACACCCGCGCGCTGTTCACGCAGGTGATGACCGAAGCCGCGGCGCTCGGTCGCGCCAAGGGCGTGCCGCTCGAGGCCGACCTGGTGGACAAGCTGCTCGTCCGCCTGGACGGTCTGCCGCGCGAGATGGTCGCGTCCATGCTCGGCGACCTGGAGCGCGGCAACCGCCTGGAGCTGCCGTGGCTGTCCGGCGGCGTGGCGGCGATGGGCAAGGAAGCGGGCGTGGCGACGCCCGCTAACCAGTTCGTGTATGCGGCGCTCAAACTCTACGTCAACGGCCGGCCGGCCGACGCGCGCGGGTGAAACCATTTGCGAGGAGGAAACGTTGAATACCAAACTCACCATCCGCAACATCCGCGCGCGCCCGGTGCTGGTGCCGATCAAGCGTCCGGTGCACTCGGCCAGCGGCACGATACCGAGCGCCCCGCTGGTGCTGATCGATCTGGAGACCGAGGAAGGCATCACCGGGCGCAGCTACGTGTGCGCCTACATGGCGAGCATGCTCAAACCGATCGTCGCCTGCCTGGAGTACGCGCGCGACACGCTCAAGGGCGACCCGCTGGCGCCCGTGGACAACGACCAGAAGCTGCGCAAGCGCCTGACCCTGTTCGACACGCCCGGGATCCTGGGGATCGCCTTGTCGGGCGTGGACATGTGCGCCTGGGATGCGCTGGCGCGCGCCCAGGGCGTACCCCTGGTGAAGCTGCTGGGCGGCGCGGTGAAGCCGGTGCGCGCATACAACAGCTGCGGCCTGTGGATCCAGCCGGTGGCCAAGCTCGCCGACGAGGCGGAGGCACTGGCCGCGGAAGGCAACTTCGGCGCCATCAAGCTGCGCCTCGGGCGCGACGACCCGGCCGAGGACCTGGCCGCCGTGCGCAGCGTTCTGCAGCGTGTGGGCGCCCGCATCACGGTGATGTGCGATTTCAACCAGCGCCTCACGGTGAACGAGGCGATCCTGCGCGGGCGCATGCTGGACGACGAGGGGCTGTACTGGATCGAGGAGCCGGTGCGTCACGACAACTACGCCGGCTACGCGCAGCTCTGCGCGGAGCTGCGCACGCCGATTCAGACCGGCGAGAACCTGCTCAACACCTTCGAGATGGTGCAGGCGATCGAGGCGCAGTCGCTGGACTACGTCATGCCGGACGTGCAGCGCATCGGCGGGGTGAGCGGCTGGCTGCGCGCCGCGGCGCTGGCCCATGCCTACGGCATCGAGATGTCCAGTCACCTGTTCCCCGAGTTCAGCGCGCACCTGCTCGCGCTGACGCCGACCTGCCATTACCTCGAGTACATGGACTGGGCCACGCCCATTGTCGCCGAGCCGCTGCAGATCCGGGACGGCAACGCGCTGATCGCCGATCGCCCGGGCGCGGGGATCGAGTGGAACGAGGATGCGGTGAAGCGCTATGCGGTCGCGTGACCGGCGCGGATGAAACTGCTCGCTGCGCGGCCCGGGGGCGATGGGCCGAGGGCGCTTTGCCCCTGGCACTCCCGGGCGAGGACTGCCAGCCCCTATGCCGCGCTGCAAAATCGAATTCGATTGACGCCAGTCCTGGCGCAGCGGTAGATTCTGTGGCCCCGGGGAGCGCGGCGCGCTGCGCGCGCACAGTGCTCCCCGCGAATAACCATATTCACGACGTAGCGCCCCGGCAGGTGCTCACCGGCCGAGGCCATGACCTGGGAGGAAGTCGATGACACGTCTCGCGTGGGCGGGAGTCGCCGCCCTTTCCCTCATGTTCGCCGCCTCCGCAACTCTGGCTCAGGAGAAGGACGAGCGCGCCGGCACCTGCTCCGACGCCAAGCTGCAGATGGAGTACTTCTGCGATGCCAGCAGGGCCGCCAACGACACCATGGTTGCCACCGGGACCGCCTGCACGAACGCCAAGAAGAACGTGGCCGCGGCCTGCGAAGGCAAGGCCGAGGCCGACAAGGCGTACAAGTTCGACGAAAAGGGAGAAAAGGGCCAGTAATTTCGGTCTACGCCCTCGACGCATCAGCAGGGGTACTCCGGCGGGTGCGCTCATGACAGGGAGTACGCAGCGTTCACAACGTTTCTAACGGAGGGGCTGCTATGAGCAAGATGCAACGACAGATCGGCGTGCACATGAGCGAGGAGGAGTACGCTCAGTGCGATCCTGCCGAGACCGCATTCCAGTCGCCGGTGCCCACGCAGATGGTGTCCAACGGCGAGTACAACCCGATGCCCCAGACCGAGCAGCAGGCCAAGGTCGAGGCCCTGATCAAGGAGATGGCCGACGTCCAGGCCAAGCGCCTCGGCATCGACCGCCGCCGCTTCCTGCAGACCAGCGCCGGCATGGCCACCGCCTTCCTGGCGATGAATAAGGTGTTCGGGCCGGTGTTCGACGTCACCGAGGCCGAGGCCGCCGACATCCAGATGTCGGACTATCGGCGCAAGCAGCTCGAGAACCAGTTCATCTTCGACGACCAGACCCACTTCGTACGCGACGACTTCGCCCAGGAAGGCCTGCTCGGCCTGACCAAGTGGGCGGTGGGGGCGAAGGTCAACCCGCGCATCAACGATGTGCCGTTGACGCTGTCGCGCTACAAGATGGACAACTACCTGAAGGAGATCTTCCTCGACAGCGACACCAAGATCTCGCTGCTGTCGGGCGCGCCCTTCGACGATCCGGCCTGGTGGCTGCTGTCCAACGACGCCATCCAGAACGCCTGTCGCGCGGTGAACAAGATGGCCGGCGGCACGCGCATGCTGGGGCACACGATCATCACGCCCAAGTATCCGAACTGGATGGACGAGGTCGACCGCGGCATCGCGACGCTGCACCCGGTGAGCTGGAAGGCCTACACCATCGGCGATCCGCTCGGGCCATCGAAGTACTCCTGGCGCCTGGACGACGAGAAGCTGATGTACCCGTTCTACGAGAAGGCGGTGAAGTCCGGCATCAACACCATCTGCATCCACAAGGGCTTGATGCCGCGCGACTACGAGAAGGCCTTCGCCGGCACCTGGGAAACCGCCACCGTGAACGACCTGGGCAAGGCCGCCAAGGATTGGCCGGGCATGAACTTCGTGATCTATCACGCCGCCATCCGGCCGTGGCTCGCCGACCAGCCCGATGGCGAGCTGGCCGAGTTCGAGAAGACCGGCTACGTGAAGTGGACCACCGATCTCGCCCGCATCCCCGAGAAGTTCGGCGTCGAGAACGTCTACGCCGAAGTCGGCACCACCTTCGCCTCGACCTGTGTGACGCATCCGCGCTTCTGCGCCGCGCTGATGGGCCAGCTGGTCAACGTGATGGGAGCCGAGCGCGTGGTGTGGGGCTCGGACTCGGTGTGGTACGGCTCGCCGCAGTGGCAGATCGAAGCCCTGCGCCGCCTCGAGGTGCCCGAAGACATCATGAAGAAGATGAAGTGGAAGACGGCCCTGGGTGGCCCGAGCAGCGAGGTCAAGCAGAAGATCTTCGGTCTCAACTCCGCGGCTCTGTACGGTCTGGACATCAAGATCGGCCAGGGCAAGCCCTTCACCGCCGACAAGATTGCGGCGATCCGCGAGGAGTACATGGCTCTCGGCGGCGACCGCAGCAACACGGCGTACGGCTACATCGCCAAGAAAGACAAAGTGGCCTGAAGAACAACAGAGGGGGAGGAGAGCCGGGGCCCGAGGGCCCCGGTTTTTTTTGAGCCCGGATGCAGCGAAGCGGAATCCGGGAAAAAGAAGGAACGATCTCAGCTCAGGGCGAAGCCCTGGTAGCCGTTGGCCGCGACCTCGTTGCACTTCTGCACGTACGCCGGGAAGCCCCCGATGTAGGGCATGAACACGCGCGCCTTGCCGGGCACGTTGGCGCCGATGTACCAGGAGTTGCACACCGACCGGAGCGACTTGCCGGCCACCGCGCCCACGTGCGCGACCCACGCCTCCTCGGCGTCCGGGCTTGCCTCGATGCGGCGCAGACCGCGGCTGCGCAGGTACGCCAGGCAATCGGCGATCCAATCGACGTGCTGCTCGATCGACGGCAGCATGTTGGTCAGGACCGAAGGGCTGCCCGGGCCGGTGATGGTGAACAGGTTGGGGAAGCCGGCCAGCGCCAGGCCGAGATAGGCGCGCGGGCCCTCGCGCCACTTGTCCGCGAGCGGGCGGCCGCCCGTACCGCGGATGTCGATCCGCAGCAGCGCCCCGGTCATCGCGTCGAAGCCGGTGGCGAACACGATCGCGTCCAGCGGGTACTCGCCGCCGTTCGCGCGAATGCCCTGCCGGGTGAACTCCTGTATCGGCGCATGGCCGACATCGACCAGAGTGACGTTCGGCCGGTTGAACGTCTCCCAATAGCCGGTATCCACGCACAGCCGTTTGCAACCGATGATGTAGCTCGGCGACAGGACCTGCGCGAGCTTCGGGTCGCGCACCGTCTCGCGAATCTTGCTGCGCACGAACTCGGCGGCGCTGTCGTTGGCCGCCTGGTTCGCCAGCAGATCCGCGAACGCGCCCATGAACGCGACGCCGCCGTGCGCCCAGCGCGCTTCGTATTCCCGCGACCGCTCCTCGGGCGTCGCCTCCACCGCGGGCATCGGGTTGTACCCGAAGTCCACGCCGTTGGGCATCTGCTTCGCGCGTGCGCGCATGTCCGCGTAGTTCGCCTTGAACGCCTTCTGGAACTCGGGGTCGAGCGGCGCGTTGCGGGCGGGGATGGTGTAGTGCGGGGTGCGCTGGAACACGAACAGCCGCTCGGCCTGTTGCGCGATCACCGGGACCGCCTGGATGGCGGTGGAGCCGGTGCCGATGACGCCCACGCGCTTGCCGCTGAAATCGACTTCCTCGTGCGGCCAGCGGCCGGTGTGATAGCGCTCGCCCCGGAACACGTCCACGCCCTTGAACCCGGGCGTGTTGGGGGCGGACAGGCAGCCGGTGGCCATCACGCACGCCGCGGCCGTCACCCGTTCGCCCTGATCCGTGCCGATGACCCACCGCGCCCTCGCTTCGTCGAAGGTGGCGGCGTTCACCCGGGTGTCGAACTGGATGTCCCGGCGCAGGTCGAAGCGGTCCGCGACGTGGTTCTCATAGCGCAGGATCTCGGGCTGCGTGGCGTATCGCTCGGTCCACTCCCACTCCTGCTGGAGCGCATCGGAGAACTGATAGGAGTACTGCATGCTCTCGATGTCGCAACGCGCGCCGGGGTAGCGGTTCCAGTACCAGGTGCCCCCCACTCCGCTGCCGGCCTCGAGCACCCGCGCCGAGAATCCCATCTGCCTGAGCCGATGGAGCATGTACATCCCGGCGAAGCCGGCGCCCACGATCACGGCATCGAAATCACGACCCGACATCCACTCACCTCCCATGCGGGCGCTCGAACCCGGCCCCGTCGAAGAACCTCCTGATTTCAGGAGGTTAGGGTTGCTGGACGATGCGAAACAGACCTCCTTGAGACGGCAGGCCGCCTCCAGACGTCATGATATACAGTTCGCCGGCCGCGTCTTGGCCGAAACTGGTGATGTTTCCTCCTGAGAGCGCTGACCAATTGGCGTGCTGGGTCACGATGCCGTTGATCAGCCGGAAGCTGCGCACGAAGCCCACACAGAAATCGGCGTAGAAGTACGTTCCCCGAAGATCGGGGATGTCGGCGCCGCGATAGACGTAGCCTCCGGTGATGGAGCAGGCGCCGCCGCCGTGATCGTACTCGACCACCGGAAGCGTCAGGCCGGTCGTGCTGCAGCTCGTTCCGGGCAGGCAAATGGTGCCCTCCGTGATCTTCCATCCGTAATTGATGCCGCGTCCTGCACCGCTCGCGGCGGTGGATACGCTCACTTCCTCTCGGGCGCCCTGCCCGACATCCGCGATGTACAGATCTCCCGTCAGGCGATCGAAGCTGTAGCGCCAGGGATTGCGCAATCCGATGCTCCAGATTTCCTCGCGCGCGCCCGCTTGCCCCACGCAGGGATTGTCGGGCGGAATCGCATACCCAGGCTGGGGCGCCTGGGTCGCTTGGGACACGTCGATCCGCAGGAGCTTGCCGAGCAGCTCCGCGGCGTTCTGTGCGCGGTTGCCGGGATCGTTGCCGCTCCCGCCGTCGCCGAGGCCGATGTACAGGAGATTGTCCGGGCCGAAGGCGATCATGCCGCCGTTGTGGTTCGCGAACGGTTGGGGCACAGTCAGAATCATGCGGTCGCCGGGTTCGAGCGCCAAGTTGGGATTGACCGGATCGGTGAGGTAGCGCGCGATGACGGAGGTGCCGCTCGTGTTGGTGTAGCTCACGTAGAAGCGCCGGTTGACCGCGTATTGCGGGTCGAACGCGAGGCCCAGCAGGCCCTGTTCCGAACCGGTCGAGATCAGGTCCGCGATGTCAAGAAACGTACCGATCAACGCACCGGTGTTTCGATTCACGATCTTGATCGCACCGCCCTTCTCGACCACGAACAGGCGAACCGCATCGCCCGGAGGTGCGGTCGCGAACAAAGGGAAGGTAAGGTTTACATTGATCGGCTCGCGCGCAAGCGAGATGCCGCCTGGCGGTGCTCCCGGCACCGGCGCGGGCGGCGGGATCTGAGTCTGCGCCTCAGGGCACGCCGCAAACATCATCGATCCGTCGTCCCCGTCTCCAGGACAGCCGGGGAGGAGCACGGCGAATAAGAGCAAATAGAGTCTCCGAGCGCCGCCGAGCGGCAGGCTTGTCCCACGCATGATTTTCTTCCCGCCGAAACAGGATCAGACCGCCGGGGGAAGAAAGGATTCCGGAACAACGGCCACCGAGGCCGCGGAGCAATGGACGGCGGCGGCGCGTTACAGCTCCCGGGCCACGCGGAACCCCACCTGGTAGTTGCGGAACGACTCCTCGTCGGCGTAGCGGTAGGCCGAGCGCGCGGTCGATGCGCCGTCCATCCAGGTCCCGCCGCGGGCGACGCGCTTCTCGCACGCGCCGCTGTGCGGTCGCACCGATCCGTCGGTCGGCGCGCCCGCATAGCCTTCCTGGTGGCAATCCTCCACCCATTCGCGCAAGTTGCCGAGCATGTCGTGCAGGCCCCATGCATTCGGCTGGTACTTGCCGACGGGAGCGTTCTCCGCATAGCCGTCGTTGCACTGGTGATGCGACCAGACGTACATCGGGTGCGCCTCCTTGCTCGCCAGGTCATGGGTATTGGCGTAGGTGCAGGCCTTCTTCGAGCCGTAGCTGTCCTCCCTCGGACCCCAGAACCAGGCGGTCTGCGTGCCGGCGCGCGTGGCGTACTCGAACTCCGCCTCGCTGAGCAAGCGATAACGCTTGCCGGTCTTCTCGCTCAGCCACGCGACATAGGCCTTGGCGTCGTGCCAGCTCACGTTAATGACGGGATAGTCGCCACGCCCGATCTTTTCGTCGTCGGCGGCGGGGCAGCGTCCGGCGGCGGTACAGGCGTCCCACTGCTCGAAGGTCACTTCGAACTTGCCCACCGCAAAGGGTTTGGCCAGCTTGACTGCGTGCTGCGGCTTCTCGTCGGTATGCCCGCTCTCGCTCTGCGGCGAGCCCATGACGAACTCGCCGGCGGGAACGACCACCATCTCGGGGCATTGCGGGCAGTCACGAAAGCTCGAGCCCGGCGCCTGCGCGGCGGCGACGGTCGCGGCGGCCATCGCGACGGCGAACGAGATGGCGTGAACGCGTGTGCTGGTCGGCATGGTTGTCCTCCTCGGCGGGACACCATAATCATACCGGCGGCGCGCAGCTTGATTTAGATCAACGCCCCGGAAATCCAGATCAACACGTGAGCGCGCTCACAACGCGGGCGCGGGCAAGCGGCCCAGCACCTGTTCCACACTCAAGCCGATGCCGAGCAACCTGCGGTCGGCGCCCGCCGGCGCATCCAGCGCCAGCCCCACCGGCAGCTTGGCCTTCGTGAGTCCCGCCGGCAGGCAGATGCCGGGCAGGCCGGCGCAACTGCCCGGATCGGCATTGCGACCCAGGTAAAGCAGCGGAAACTTCTCGTTGCGCACTTCGAACTCCGCGTCCTGCCCGATCGGCAACGCCGGCACTTGAGTCATGGGAAAGACGATGGCATCCACGCCCCCGAACGCTTGGCCGAAGGCGGCCTGCAGACTCGGGCGATACTCGCTCATCGCCGCGTCGTAGATCTCGCGGCTGGGGGCCTCGGGACCGATTACCAAGCGCTCGAACGCGGTCTTCACCGGCGGGCTGGCGAGGCCCGCTGCCACCCGGTCGAAGGTCGGCGCTCCGGGATGCGCTTCGAGATAGCGCGTCAGGTCGGGCTTCAGCTCGAACAGCTGGATGCTGCGACAGCGGCGGGTGCGGAACGCATCCGCGGGCAGCGCCGAGATGTCGATGTCCACGAGCTGCGCGCCCGCGGCGGCGAGCTTGGCCAGCGCAGCGTTCGCGATGCGCTCCACTTCCTCGTCGAGCTGCGCCCAGTAGTACGCGCGCGGCACACCCAGCCGCAGGCCCGCGAGCGGCACCGGCTCCACCGGCGCGGCATCGCCGGCGATCACGCTGTCGAGCAGGATCAAGTCGACGATCGAGCGCGCCATCGGCCCCGCCGTGTCGCGCGTGTGCGAGAGCGGAACGATGCCCGCCGCGGCGTAACGGCCGGAGCTTGGTCGCAGCCCGACGATGCCGCACATCGCGGCCGGCACGCGCACCGAACCGACCGTGTCGGTGCCCAGCCCCGCCGGCGCCATGCGCGCCGCGACCGCGACCGCGGTGCCGCCGCTGCTGCCTCCCGGAATGCGGCCGGGATCGTAGGGATTGCGCGCCGCGCCGAACGCCGCGTTGTTGTTGGTGTAGCCGAACGCCAGCTCGTGCATGTTGGTCTTGCCGAGCAGGATCGCGCCGGCGCCGTACAGCGCGGTCATGATCGGCGCATCCTCGCGCGGGCGGTTCTCGCGCAGCGCCGGCGTGGCCGCCGTGGTGGATATCCCGGCGGTATCGATGTTGTCCTTCACGGCGAGCGGCAGACCGTGCAGCGCGCCGAGTCGTGCGCCCGAAGCGCGCAGGCGGTCTGCCCGGCGCGCCGCTTCCAGCACGCGTTCGGGCTGCAACCCGATGAAGGCGTTGAGGTCGTGCAGCGCCTCGGCGCGCATCAGGCAGAACTGCGCGTACTGCTCGGCGGCGATGTCGCCGCGGCGGATGGCGCCCAGCGCCTGCACCGCGCCCAAGTTGCCCAGGTCGCGCGGCATCATCGCCGAGCCGAGCCGCGGCGCGGCGCCAGCGAGGGCCACAGTCAGCGCGCTCAGCTGCTGCAGGAAGCGGCGGCGGTTCGAAGCTGCCATATGTTGGGCCCACCTATGATAACTATTTGATTATTAGTATTGGGAAACATCCCACCATCGGGCTGGCCCGAATAGTGGTTGCGGTCCCAACCTCCCCTCGGCTATGTTGCCCAAGCTCAGCGGAGAGCGCATGGACACGCTCGCGGAACCACAAGCCGGCGCGCTGCTCGACAGCATCGCGCAATTCTGCCGGCGCAACGGCATTGCGGAGTCGACCTTCGGCCGCCGGGCCGTGAACGACGGCAAGTTCGTCGCGCGCCTGCGCGACGGCGCCCGCATCACGCCCGAGACCTTGCAGCGGGTGAGCGCCTTCATGGGGCGCTACGGCGTCGCCGCGCCGGTCGCGCCTCCCGAGTTGCGACAGCTCATCCGCGTCGCCGGCGCGGCGGCTCCTGCAATCGAGCGGATGAGCGGCGCGGACGCGCCCTCGCGCAATTTCCGCTTCTTCGACAACCGCCAGAAATACCTGCTGTTCGTCAACACCTGCAGCGAGAAGACCGTCATCGCGCGGCGGGTCGGGATGGAGCTGGCGCATATCCACCCGCGCCCGCCGGCGGTACGGGTGTTCGACGCCGGAATGGGCGACGGCACGGTGCTCACGCGCGTGATGCGCGAGATGCATCGGCGCTTTCCGACCATGCCGTTCTATCTCGTCGCCAAGGAGATCAGCCTCGAGGACGTGAGGTTGTCCCTGGAGAAGATGGCCGACCGCTTCTTCGAGCATCCATCCACGGTGCTGGTGGTCACCAACATGTATTACACCGAGGCACCCTGGCTCACCCCGAAGTCGGCGCGCGCAACCACCTCCCTGCTCTGGCACGAGGTGGCGCTCACCGGCACGACCTCGCACGAGTTCAGCGAGCAGATCGCCGACCTCGAGCCGTTCCTGACCAGGAACTGGCAGGCGCGCCACAGCCCCGTCAGCGGCAATCCGGTGTACGAGCGGCCGGTAGTGCTGGTGATCTATCGCGACGACTTCCGGTTCCTGCTGGACGACGTCATCCCGCACCACGGACACGCGCGGCCCGATTACGACCTGGTGATCGCCTCTCAGCCCTACCGCGCGCGCGTGCCAGTGGAGTTCAAGGCCTCCAAGGTGATCGCGCCGCTCGCTCGTGCGCTCGGGCCGGGCGGCCGCGTGTTGGGCATCCACTCCTACGGGCGCGACCCGGGGCTGGAGATCGTACGCCGGCTGTGGCCGGGCGAGAATCCGTTCACGACCGGGCGCCACGACGTCCTGCGTGCGGTGCGCGCCGAGCTGGGCAAGGAGGCTCGCCACTATAACTTCAACGCGTACGCCGACTCGCGCGCGGTGTTCCGCTACGACATGCACACCCTGCCCACCGAGATCACCGAGAGCATCGGCACCTCGACCATCTTCGCAGCCTGGAACGCGGCGGTGTACGTGGCTCAGATCGACGACGAGCGTCTGGCCGAAGCGATCGGCAGCCGCCAGTACCTCGACGCCACCCGCGAAGTGTTGCAGACGCACGGCTGCCTGTGGTTCCTGGATGAATCCTATGTGGTTTCACGCAAGAGAGGCTGAAGCGATGCACGCTCCCCTGGCGAAAGAAGAAAGCGCCGCACCCCCCGCAGAGCTGGTGGCCTGCGGCTCCCTGGAGATGAGCCCGGACCGCGTGGACGACGTGCGCACGCTGGCCGCGCTGCTGCCCGTGGGAACGAAGGTCTATGTCAATCATCTGCCGCGCCACGCGCTGGCCGGGTCGCTCGCCAGCCTCAACGCGTTGCGCGACGCGGGGCTCGAGCCGGTGCCGCATGTCGCCGCTCGCCGCGTCCTCTCCGGCCCCGAGCTGCGCTCCTTCCTCGAGCGGGCGGTCGGCGAGGCCGGCGTCGCGAAGGTACTGTTGATCGGGGGAGACGACCCGCAGCCCCGCGGCCCCTACGCGGACGCGGCGGCGGTGCTGCGCGACGGCGTTCTCGCCCAATGCGGCGTTCGCGAAGTCGGGCTGCCGGGTTATCCGGAGGGCCATCCACGCATCGCGGCTCAGTTGCTCACGCGGGCGCTGGAGGACAAGCTCGCGCTGGCCGCCGGGCAGGGGCTGGGCACCTACATGGTGACCCAGTTCTCGTTCTCACCGGCGCGCGTGATCGAGTATTGCGGCGCCATGGCGCGCGAGCGGCCGTCGCTGCCGATCTACGTCGGTCTGGCCGGTCCGACCGAACCGCGCACCTTGCTGCGCTTTGCCCAGCGTTGCGGCGTCAGCGCATCGCTGCGCGCGCTCAAGGATCAGGGCATCGCCGCCGTCCGGCTGGTCACCCACACCGATCCCGGCGAGCAGCTCGCGGCGGTGGCCCACTATTGTCTCGGCCACCCGTCGTGCAACGTGGTGGGGGTGCACCTGTTCACGTTCGGTGGCGCCGCGCAGGCCGCCGAATGGATGCGGTCGCTGGTCGCTTCGCGTCCCGGCCAATAAACCTGCACTATATCGATCGCCCTATCCCGCAGCCCGCAGAGCCCGGCTAGGCTCTCGGGTTGCGGAGCCGGCCGGTCCAGGCGTCATCCGGGCCGCGACGCATCGCCGATCCGTTGCAAACCGATAGGAGGATGCAATGCCAAGCGATCCTGTTCAGCCGATACCGGTCGACGAGCCGACCGCAAAACCCGAACCCGGCATCGCGCTGTGCCTGTCCGGCGGCGGTTACCGTGCCATGCTGTTCCACCTCGGGGCGCTGTGGCGCCTGTACGAGGTCGGACTGCTGGAGAAGGCGAAGCGCATCTCGAGCGTTTCGGGCGGCTCCATCGCCGCGGCGGTCCTGGGGCTCAAATGGAAAGACCTGCCTTTCGGTGCGGGGCGCCGCACGTCCGACTTCCTGCGCCACGTGGTTCAGCCGATTCGCGCGCTGGCGGGCGAGACCATCGACGCCGAGGCCATCATCCTCGGCATCGCTCTACCCGGGCGGATCAGCGAACGCGTCGCCGCGGCGTATCAGCACCATCTGTTCGGCAAGGCGACGCTGCAAGACCTCCCCGATGAGCCGCGCTTCGTGATCAACGCCACCAACATGCAGTCCGGCGTGCTGTGGCGCTTCATGAAACCGTACATGCGCGACTATCGTGTTGGAGAGGTCAAGAGGCCGACCATTCCCCTGGCGCAAGCGGTGGCGGCTTCCTCCGCGTTCCCGCCTGTCCTGTCGCCCATGGAGATACGTCTCGATCCGGAGAAGTTCACGCCGAACTCCGGCCTCGACCTGCAACGCGCGCCGTTCACCAGCAAGGTGGTGCTCAGCGACGGGGGCGTCTACGACAATCTCGGCCTAGAGACCGCCTGGAAGCGTTACGACACGGTGCTGGTAAGCGACGGCGGCGGCAAGACGCAACCGCAAGAGGAACCCAAGAGCGACTGGGCGCGCCACGCCTACCGGGTGCTCGATCTCATCGACAACCAGGTGCGCTCGCTGCGCAAGCGGCAGCTCATCGACTCGTACCTATCGGGCACGCGCAAGGGCACCTACTGGGGCATCCGCACCGACATCAAGGACTACAGGCTGCCCGATGCGCTGAATTGCCCGTTCGAGCGCACCACGGCGCTCGCCGGAACGCCGACCCGGCTCAAGCGCATGGACGACACCCTGCAGGAGCGGCTGATCAACTGGGGGTACGCCGTGTGCGACGCGGCCTTGCGCAAGCACGTGGACCCGGCGCTCAAGAAGCCGGACGGTTTCCCTTACCCGGCGGCGGGAGTGTGACCCATGGCGATCGAGATCCCGCGCACCCTGGTCGAATTCATTCTCCTCGGGCCCGAGGACGACCGGCGCCAGCTGCAGGACTCGCCGATCCTCGGCGACGTGTGGATCGAGTTCGCGAGGACGCCCGGCAATCGGCTCGAGCTGCTGATCACCCCGCACAAGGAGCACGCCGCGCCGAGAGTCGCCTCCGCCCTCGAGGAAGCTCTCGAGAAGAGCGGCGCAGCGCCCGATGCCGACATCGCGTATCTGCAGGGGATCATCGCGGCGCGCCTCTCGTTCGAGGAAGTGATTCGCTGCGTGGTGCCGATGACCTACTGGTGGAACGACAAGCGCATGGCAGCGGCGATCGCGAGCTACCGCTCGGCGCCGGGCAGCATGGCGAAGGACGTCGGGGCGATCCTGGATGAGGCCCGCAACTGGCTGGACAAGCGCAGCCGGATCCGCATGCAGGACGTCGAAGCCCGCAAGCGCTACATCGCGCTCGCCGGGCTGATCCTGTGGGCCGAGGCGCAGGATTCGGCGCAATTCGCGACCGCGCCCTCGTCGGAGGAGAAGATCCGGGGCATCCTCGGCGCCGACATCGCCGGGCAGGTCGCGGCGGCGTTGAAGCGCGTCTTCGACCGGCTCGAGGGGCCAACGGATGGGGGCCTGGTGTGGACGATCTCGCTCAACCGCAGAGCCATTCCTGCGCTGAAGCGATCCGTGCCGGCGGTCAAGGCCGACGCGGCGCGCACGCTGTTCACCGTCGACTGCAGCCAGATCACCTGGGCGGTGATCGACTCGGGCATCGACGCGACCCATCCCGCGTTTGCGGACGCCAGGGGGGCGGGCTCCCGCGTCAAGAAGAGCTTCGACTTCACGACGATCCGGGACATCGTCAGCCTGGACAATCTGCGCAACGACGCCAAGCGGCGCCGGCGC
This sequence comes from Burkholderiales bacterium, assembly GCA_036554965.1. Taxonomy (GTDB): domain Bacteria; phylum Pseudomonadota; class Gammaproteobacteria; order Burkholderiales; family SHXO01; genus SHXO01. The sequence continues at coordinate 26,300 of DATBMG010000050.1, read as the reverse complement.
GTCGCCGAATTGTTGGCGCGCCCGCTGAAGAGCCCGCCGACCGCGAAACAAGCCGAGGACTGGTTGAAGGAGCTGGCGGGCGGCGCCCAGAAAGGCCGTTCGATCGATTGGGAGATCGTCGAGCGCCTGGTGGAGATCGATCCCGGTACGCCAACGCTGAGCAACCACGGAACGCACGTTGCGGGCATCATCGGCGCCGACAAGAAGGCCGCGTTGCAGCCCGCGCGGATCGCGACGGCGAAGCAAGCCGACAAGAGTGGAAAGGCCGGCGCGAAACGGCCGGCCGGCCGAGCGGTCGCCGCCAGGGCGGTCGCCTCCAGGGCGAAGACCGCGATCGTCAGCGACATCGCGACGCAACCCGAGCAGCTCGAGGCCGCGGACGCCGACGCCAGCGACTGCGCGGACGGCATGTGCCCGGACATCAGGCTGTACGACTTTCGCGTGCTCGCCCCGACCCTGGCGCAGACGGAGTTCTCGGTGATCGCCGCGCTCCAGTACATCCGCTACGTCAACGAGCGCAACAGCTACATCACGATTCACGGCGCCAACCTGAGTCTTTCCATTCCGCACGACGTGCGCAACTACGCCTGTGGCCGCACCCCGGTGTGCAACGAGTGCGAACGCCTGGTCGCGAGCGGCGTCGTGGTGGTGGTCGCGGCGGGAAACCGCGGGTACCAGCACTTCGAAACCAAGGAAGGGCTGTACGAGAGTTACGCCGCGTTCAGCATCACCGATCCCGGCAACGCCGACGGCGTGATCACGGTAGGCGCCACGCACCGCTTCTGGCCGCACACCTACGGCGTGAGCTTCTTCTCCAGCCGCGGGCCGACCGGCGATGGCCGGATGAAGCCCGATCTGGTCGCCCCCGGCGAGCGCATCCGCGCGCCGCTGCCCGACAACCAGTGGGGCGACCTGGACGGCACCAGCATGGCCGCTCCGCACGTCAGCGGGGCGGCCGCGATGCTGATGGCGCGCTACTCCGAGCTGATCGGCGAGCCGCGCCGCGTCAAGCAGATCCTGTGTCAGAGCGCGACCGATCTGGCCCGGGAGCGAAGCTTCCAGGGCCACGGCATGCTCGACGTGCTGCGGGCGTTTCAAAGCATCTGACGGCGCGACGATGATCTTCAGCCTCGATCTGCGCCGCGCCGCCAAGGGGGATTGCTTCATCCTGCACTTCGGGTCGCGCGACGCGCCCGGCCTGGCGATCGTCGACGGCGGTCCGAAGGGCGTCTACCTGCCGCACCTGAAGCCGCGCCTGCTGCAGATCCGCAAAGCGCGCGAGCTGGAGAACGCAGAGCCGCTGCCGGTCGACTTGCTGATGGTGAGTCACGTCGACGACGACCACATTCAAGGCATCCTCGATCTGACGCGCGAGATGATCGGCAATCAGGTGCCGTCGATGCGCATCCTGAGCTTCTGGCACAACAGCTTCGACGACATCATCGGGAACAGCCCGGACGAGCTGACCGCGGCGGTCGCGGCTGGCTTCGGCGCAGCGTCGCTGGTGGGCGGCCTCCCGGCTGGCGCGACCCTGGAGGGGGCCGCCGGGCGGCAATCCGAGGAAACGGTCGTCTCCGGCCTCAAGGTGCTGGCGAGTATCGAGCAGGGTCATCGCCTGCGGGCGGACGCGCGGCGGCTCGACTTTCCGCTCAATCCCGAGTTCGACGGCAAGCTGATCCTCGCCCGCCGCAAACCGGCACCGGTCGCCGAGCGGCTGAGCTTCGTCGTGGCCGGCCCGCTGCGGCCCGAAGTCCGAAAGCTGCAGAAGAAGCACGACGAATGGCTCGCGCAGCAGAAGAAGAAGAAACCGACTGCCGCCGCGGCGCTCGCCGCTTACGTGGATCAGTCGGTGGCCAATCTATCCAGCATCGTCGTGCTGGCCAGGTGCGGCGGGCGGCGCATGCTGCTGACCGGTGACGCCCGCGGGGACAAGATCCTCGAGGGTCTGGAGGCGGTGGGAGCGCTGAAGCCCGGCAGAACGATGCGGGTGGACCTGCTGAAAGTCCCGCACCACGGCAGCGCGAACAACCTGGACGACGATTTCTTCGAGCGCATCAAGGCCCGGCACTACGTCTTCTCGGGCAACGGCGAACACGGCAACCCCGAGCGCGCGGCTATGGAAATGCTGTTCCGGGCGAGGGGTGACGAGCCGTTCGAGATTCACTTCACTTATCCGCTGCGCGAGATCGACGTTGAGCGCAAGGCGGACTGGCAACGGCAGCAGGCGATCGAGAAGCGCAGGCTGGCGGAGGGCAAGACCACGAAGGAGCCGAGGAAGAACTGGTCACCGCCGAAACAGGGCCTGACGGCGTTCTTCAAGACAACCAAGCTCGCCAAGGGTCAGAAGATCCATGTCGTCGGCGCGAACAAGCCGCACGTCATCGATCTTCTCGACCCGTTGGGATACTAACCCGCGCCGGGAGCGCGGCCGTTCGCTCAGATCGACTCGACGAACTTCACCAGCGCGTCGCGGTCGGCCTTCGGCATGTTGCGGAATGCATCGCGCGAGACTGCGGCCTCGCCGCCGTGCCACAGGATGGCTTCCGGCACGTTGCGGGCGCGGCCGTCGTGCAGCATGGCCCTGCTGCCGTTGACCGTCGTCGACAGACCCAGCCCCCACAGCGGCTGGGTGCGCCAATCGCGCCCGCCGGCCGCGAAATCGGGGCGGCCGTCGGCCAGCTCCTCGCCCATATCGTGCAGCAGTAGGTCGGTGTACGCGCGGAAGGTCTGATCGGCGAGCTGTTTGAACGCGGGGAACTGCTCCGCGGTCTTCATCTCCGGCACGTGGCACACCGCGCACTTGGCCTCCGAGAACAGCCGTTCGCCGCGCTGGAACTGCGCGTCCTGCACGTTGCGCCGCGCCGGCACCGCCAGCGCCAGGGTCCAGAACTCGAGCTCGTCCCAGTTCGCGTCCACCAGCTCGGGGTTGTTGCCCGGGGGCTGTGCGGCGCAAGCGGCCTGAACCGGCGGGCAGTTCTCGTTACCGTAGATCGGCGAGGTCACCCCGAGATCGCCGTGAAAGGCCGCGGCGATCTGCTGCTTGACGCTGGGCTGATTCGCCTTCCAGCCGAAACGGCCCAGGGACATGCGGTCGTGGATGTCGTCGCGCACCAGGTTCGGGCGACCGTTGAAGCCCAGCGCCTTCTGCCGCTCGGCCAGCGCCAGGATGGTCTGCTCCGGCACCGCTTCGAGCAACCCGAGCCCGAACACGGGCTGGGCGATGCGCAGCGAGTACATCACCTCCGGCCCGAGCGCGCCGAAGGTCGGCTTCTCGATCCGCAACTTGGGTCGCCGCAGTTGCACCGTCTCGCCATCCGCGAGAGTGACCGTTCGCTCCTCCCAATCCAGAAAGAGCTCGACCTCGCCCGGGACGCGATCGCCCAGAAAAGTGGCGTCGCGGCTCTGGCCCATCAGCCCCTGGTTCTGGAGCTGATCGCCGTAGTGCGGATGCGGCTTGGGTGCGCCGTGTTCGCCCTCGCCGGGGATCGAGATGCGCACCAGCAGGGATAGGAGCTGCTCGTTTGCGCTGCTCGGTACGTTGCCCCGTCCGGCTTTCACGTGACAGCCGCTGCAGCGATCGGAGATGAAGGTCGGACCCAGTCCCCAATCGCCGCCTAGCGAAGGGAATACCACCCAGGGTTGATTGAAGTGGTGGCGCCCGCGCATGAACTTCTGGAACTGCCGGTGGTCGAGCACCTGCGCGGGCTCGCTGTAGGCCTGGGCGTCGAAGCGCGCCAGCGTGAAGGCGCCCGCGGACAGCGCAGCCGGATCCAGGTCCTCGACTGCGGCCGCGGCCGCCACGCCACCGGCGGCGAGGCACACCAGCCCTGCGATGCGCACGCGGGGCAGCATCCGCTCCTCCTTTATCGTCGACCGGAACGCAACGTTACTCGACAGTGCGCGGTGCTGCAACCGGACCCCTCACCCCCACTCTCCCGCAAGGGGAGAGGGGGGACCGCTTTCGGAGCCCAAGCTGCACTGACGCTCGTTCGTGATCGAGAGAAATTTTCATGTGAAAGCGATGCACCGAAACACAGATTCGGTACGATAGCGGTTCTCTGGCTCCCTCCACCAGAACGAACAAGGGGTCGAACCCCGTGACTCCCCAACGACGTCGTCTACTCGCGCTGATCGAGTACGTTCAGCAATCTGCGCGCACGCGCGCGAAGGTCGTGTCCAACGTCACGGACCACGGCTTGTTCCTCCTGTTCGAGCACCAGCTCGCCGGGGTGGACGGCGCGCGCCTCGACGACCCCGGCGAAGACGACGTCTGGCTGTCGCTGCCGCGGCCGCCCGGGCCGGCGCTGCCGCCGGGTGCGGACAATCCGTGGCTCAGCCCCTGGCTCGCGGTCGGCATCGCGTTGCTGGTCGCCCCCAAGCTGCTGGACGCGGTCGACGGCGCCGCGCTGATCGCCGCGGGCACGCATCGCGACGCCAGCGCACCGTCCGCGAGCATGGAGGAAATGATCAAGCCCGCGGTGCCGCCCGGTGAGCGCGTAGCGCTCGCCGACTACGCGTTCCGCGCAGAGGTGGAGCGGCAGTTCGCTCAGTACCTGGATGGCGCCTGGGTGCCGTGGGCCGATGCGGAGCGCCGCCGCCGGCGCCTGTCGCGCCTGTACGTGCAGCTGTTCACGCTGCAGCAGCAGCTTGCCGGCTCGCTGGTGGAAACGCCGGTCGAGCTGGTGTGGGGCTTCGGTCTCGGCGTGGTGAACCGGCCCGAAACGCCATTGGCGTATCCGCTGATCACGCGCCTGGTGGACTTGACTCTGAACGCCGATACCGGCGCGGTGGAGGTGCGCCCGCGCGACGTGGATCCGAGCCTGGAGCTGGACTTCTACGCCAACCTGGAGAGGCCGACCGGCGAACGCTCGGCCGTGGTGCGCGCCGAGCAGGCCGGGCGGCAGGCGCTGGCGCACGCCGCCGTCGAAGTGACGCCGCTCGACCCGGCGAGCTACGAGCCGGTGCTGGCGGCGGTGCGCGACGCGCTGACCTTCCAATTCGGCGCGCCGCCCACCGAGCTGGCGCTCGAGCCGCCGGACCCGGGGGAGCAGCTACCGCCGCTGAAGATCACCAGCGCATGGGTGCTGTTCGCGCGCCCGCGCGGCAGCAACCTCATGGTCCACGACCTCGAGCGCTTCCACCGCGCACTGCACGAGGCGCGCGACGGCGATCCATTGCCCGAGGTGGTATCCGCGCTGGTCACCGATCCGGCCACGGAAGTGGTGAGCGTGGAGCTGCCGCGCTTTCGCGGCGTGTCCGCGCCCTATTATCAGCGCGCGGGCGAGGCCGAGGCCGGGCCGCGCGATCTGTACTTCCCCAAGCCGTTCAACGACGAGCAGGTCCGCATCGTCCAGCTGCTCGAGGCGCACGACGGCGTGGCGGTGCAGGGCCCGCCCGGAACCGGCAAGACGCACACCATCGCCAACATCATTTGCCATTGGCTCGCCACCGGCCGGCGCGTGCTGGTGACGTCCATGAAGGAGCCGGCGCTCGCCGTGCTGCGCGAGAAGCTGCCCGAAGAGATCCAGCCGCTCGCCATCGCGCTGCTCGGCAGCGAGCACGAGGGGCTGAAGCAGTTCCAGCGCTGCATCGACACCATCGCCTCGGAGGTGCAGGGCATCGACCAGGCGCATCTGGCCGGCGAAGTGCTGCAGCTGGAATCGACCATAGACGGCCTGCACACGCGCCTCACGCGCATCGACACCGAGATCGGGCGCTGGGCGCGGCTGAACCAGGCGCGCATCGACGTCGAGGGCGAGAGCATGAGCCCGATGGAGGCCGCGCAGGAAGTGATCGACGGCAGCGGCCGCCACGAATGGCTGCCCGATGCGCTCGGCATCGGCCCGCAGTATTCGCCGCGCTTCACCGACGAAGACATCGCTCGCCTGCGCAATGCGCGGCGGGAGATCGGCGGCGACATGGATTACGTCGGGCGCGAGCTGCCGCCGCTGGCGGAGCTGCCCGACGCCCGGGCGCTGCTGCAGACGCACCAGGGCCTGCTGCGCATCGCGCGCATGGGTTCGCTCGGCGCCGGCGATCAACCGCAGGTCGCGAGCGCTACGGCGGCCAACGATCTGCGCGACCTGTCCGCGCGCATCGAGCGCGTGCGCGCGCTGCGCGAAGATCTGGCGCATTCGGGCAGCGCCTGGATCGCCGGCATGCGCACGCGCGTGAAATCGGGGGGCGCGGCGGACGAGCTCGGCCTGTTCGAGGCGCTGGGCCGCGAGCTGCAGGAGGCGGCGGCCGCACGCAAGGCGTTCCTGTCGCGGCCCGTGGCGGCGTATCCAGGGGCGGATCTCGACGCCGACTTCGCGCTGGCCGTGGAGAACCTGGCGCAGGGCCGGCGCGCCTTCGGATTGATGGGCTTCGGCAAAGGCGAGGTCAAGCGCCTAGTGGAATCGGTGCGCGTGAGCGGGCAGCCGCCCGCTGATGCAGACGACTGGCGGCAGGTGCTCGACTATCTGCTGCTGCAGCGCAAGTGGCGCGCGTTGAACGCGCGCTGGAATGCGCTCGCCCCCGAGCTGGGGCTGGAGCCGGTGCGCGCCGGCGAGCCGCAGGAAGGCGCGGCCGCGGTCGGCCAGTTCCTGCTGTATCGCAAGGTCAGGCTGCTGGCCGAGGCCGAGACCGAACTGGCGCAACACGCGGCGCGCCTGTTCCCGGCCTGGCCCGCGGCGCGGCGCGCGGGCGAGGACGCGGGCGCTCTCGATCAGCTCGAGAAGGTCGTCGCGCAACAGCAAACGGCGCAGCAACTGGGCGAGGTGTGGGTGACCAAGGCGCGCCTGCAGAAGGCGCTGGACGGGCGCAGCGGACGCATCGTCAACGATCTGCGCGCGTTCCTGAGCGATGTGCTCGGCAACCCGAAGGTGGACGAGGCCGGCCTGCTCGGCCCTTGGGGCGCACTGACGGCGGAGCTGGCGCGGCTCCACCGGCTCGCCCCCGCGCTGCAGGTGGTGGCGGACGTGACGCAGCGCATCGCGCAATCGGGCGCGCCGCAGTATGCGCAGCGCCTGTTGCTGGCCCCGGATACCGGCGGCGACGCGCTGTTGCCGCGCGACTGGCGCCGTGCCTGGCGCTTGAAGTCGCTCGCCACCCATCTCGCGCTGATCGACCCGCACGACGAGTTCCGCAAACTCACCCGACTGCGCGGCGACCTCGAGCACGACCTGGCACGCGCCTACCATGCGCTGGTGGTGAAGCGCACCTGGCTCAAACTCGCCGAGAACGCCACGCCCAGCGTGCGCGCCGCGCTGCAGGCCTACCTCAACGCCATCCAGCGCATCGGCAAAGGCACCGGCAAGCGCGCGGCGCGCTACCGGCAAGACGCGCGCGAGGCCGCCGCCGAGGCGAACGCGGCGGTGCCCTGTTGGATCATGCCGCATCACCGCGTGTCGGAGACGCTGCCCGCGAAGCTCGGCTGCTTCGACCTGGTGGTGATCGACGAGGCCTCGCAGTCCGACCTCTCGGCGCTGCCCGCCATGTTCCGCGGCCGCAAGCTGCTGATCGTCGGCGACGACAAGCAGGTCTCGCCCGACGGCGTCGGCCTGGAGGAGGAGCGCATCAAGTCGCTGATGCAGCGCCATCTCGCCGACCAGGTGCCGGTGTATCGCGCGCAGATGTCGCCGGACCGCTCGATCTACGATCTGGCCAAGGTGGTGTTCGCGCGCAGCGGCGTCATGCTCAAGGAGCACTTCCGCTGCGTGGCACCGATCATCGAGTACTCCAAGCGCGAGTTCTACAACCACGAGCTGCAGCCGCTGCGCTTGCCGCCGGCCGGCGAGCGCCTCGACCCGCCGCTGGTGGACGTGCTGGTGCAGGACGGCAGCCGCCAGGGCGACGTCAATCCGGCCGAGGTGCGCTACATCGTCGAGGAGATCAAGCGCCTGCTGCGCGATCCGCGCATGGAGGCGCGCAGCATCGGCGTGGTCTCGCTGCTGGGCGACGAGCAGGCCCTGAAGGTGTGGGACGCGCTCACCGAGGAGCTGGGGCCCGAGCTCCTGCAACGCCACCGCATCGCCTGCGGCGACGCGCGCACCTTCCAGGGCAAGGAGCGCGACGTCATGTTCCTGTCCATGGTATCGGCGCCCAACGACGTGGGCGCGCCGCTGTCGCGCGAGGCCTTCGCGCAGCGCTTCAATGTCGCCGCCTCGCGCGCGCGCGATCGCATGTACCTGGTGCGCTCGGTGGAGCTCGGCGACCTGTCGGACGCCGACCGGCTGCGCCGCGGCCTGATCGCGCATTTCGCCAGGCCGTTCGCGGAGCAGCCGCCCGAGGCGAGTGCGGCGCGCGAGCTGTGCGAATCGCCGCTCGAGCGCGAGGTGTACGACTGGCTCTCCGAGCGCGGCTATCGCGTACGGCCGCAGGTGCGCGTGGGCAACTACCGCATCGACCTGGTGGTGGAGGGCGGCAACCATGCGCGTCTGGCCATCGAATGCGACGGCGACAAGTACCACGGCCCGGAGAAATGGGCCGCCGACGTGCGCCGCCAGCGCGTGCTCGAGCGTGTGGGCTGGAGCTTCTGGCGCTGCTTCGCCTCGACCTTCGTGCGCCGGCGCGAGGCGGTGCTCGAGGATCTCGCCGCCGCTCTGGCCGCCCGTGGCATTCAGCCGATCGCGCTGCAGCCCGCAGCGCCGGTCGCCTACGCCGAGAAGCGCCCGGTGCGGGTGTTGCAGGCGGTAGGGTAAGGTAGCTCACCCCGGCGGCGCGACGACGACGTCGTCGTACGCATGCCGCCCCGTGATGAGCTTGGAATGCTGGAACACGTCCAGCGAAACCTCGTAGTGGCCGCGGTCGATGTGCGCCTCGCCCTGCCAGTTGCCCAGGCGCTGGTAGTACTCGAGCGAACGCACCAGCGCCTCGCGCGCGATCTCCGGGAAGAAGCGCTGCTCCGCGGCGGCGATCTCGGCGGGCGGCGCGCTGTTCACCCAGCGGCGGGCCTGGCGGTAGGCCCGCATGAAGCGCGGCGCATCCGCCCCGGCGAGCCATGCGCGCGACGCGGCCAGGCTGCTGAACGCCAGTGGCCCGAACGCCTCGCCCACGGACGCCACGATGTGCGCGACGCCCTCCTGCACGAGCTGCTGCGGGTAGGGTCCCTGCTCGTGGAAGTACTCGCCCTGCCCGGCGCGGAACGCGGCCATCATCTGCGCAGTGTCGCCGGCGTCGATGGCGCGCACCTGCGCGATGTCCAGGCCGTGCTTGTGCATCGCCCAGGCCAGCATCGCACGCGGCTGCGCGCCGTGCACGAACATCAAGCGGGCGCCGGCGAGCTTGCTCCAGGCGAAAGCCGGGTCTGCGTTGCGCGCGGCGATCAGGAATCCGTCGCGCTGATTGACCTGCGCGAAATGCACCAGCGGCGGTGTCTGGCCCTTCTCGAGGAACGGCCAGCTCGCGGACACCGCGGACTGCGCCACGTCGATCTCGCCAGCGGCGATGAGCTCGGCCACGTGCCTGCCTGGCGGCACCACCTGGTAGGTCGCTTCGAAGCCCTCCTGCGCGAAGAAGCCCCCGGCGATCCCACCGATGAGCGGACTGTAGAAGATCGAATGGCGCGAGGCCATGAGGCGCAGGGGAGTCATGTTGCGGGTCCAGGCGGTGACGGAGCGCGCATTCTAGCCCTCCCCGCATGAGCCGGTGGTAGAATCCGCTCCTTCGCGCAAGCCCCCAGCACCGCGGCGCCCGTCGTTCCTTTGGGGCCGCGCTCGCTCAGCTCTCTGCCGACCACGGCTCGACGTCCTCCACGCAACTCATGCGCGCTCTCCTGCGCCTCTTGGCCGTTCTATTGGCAGCGACGCTCGCGGCAGCGAGCACGCTCGCTGCCGCCGACGAGGTGTTCGAGCTCGAGGTCGAGTACGTGTACGGCAAGAACCGCAGGCCGCGGCTCGGTTATCGCAAGCCGGAGGTATTCGATCCGCTGAGCGATCGCATCTACCAGTCCGGCTACAAGGACTATCCGCCTACCGCGATCCCCGACGAGCTGAAGGAAGTGGACGCGATGGCACGCGTGCAGGGCATGGGCCGCATCCTGGCCTGCGCCGACGGATGGTTCTGGCCGTTCTCGCGCACCGCGCGCAAGAACCAGCCGGCCGGATTGGAGATCGAGATCCTGCAGTCCATCGCCGCGAAGCGCGGCTGGGAGGTGGACATCTCCTGGGTGAACATGGTCACGCGCTTCGGTCCGGGCGGGGCCGGCGGCGCCTACGGCCGCTCCATCAACAAGGGCATCTGCGATATCGTGCTGGGGCTCACCGTCAGCGGCGATGATCACCACATGGCCCCGCACCAGCTCGCCTTCACCCGGCCATTCATGAGCACCGGCTTCGTGCTGGTGACGCAGGGGCCGGCCCGGGGCATTCGCAGCCTGGAGGACGCCAGGGGGCGCAATGTGAAGATCGGCGTCCCGGCTTACACTCCGATGCACGAGTACGTGCAGGCGCACGGCATCCCGTTCGAGAGCTTCTTCCAGAACTACCAGGTGGTGAACGCGCTGGTGCGCGGCGAAGTGGACGCGGCGATGATCTGGTCGGGGGCGATCTCGCAGGCGCGCCTGGAGCACGCCGAGGCGGAGTTCGAGATGGTGAAGGGCTACGTGCCGCCGCCGGAAGTGCGCTGGAACAGCGCCTGGGTGGTGAAGGCGCAGGAGACCGACTTCAAGCGCTTCATCGACGAGTCGTTCGAGGAGATGTTGAAGAGCGGCGAGATCAAGCGCATCGTCGAGCGCTACGGCATGCCGTTTTATCCGCCGGTGGAGAACTAAACATGTTAGACAAATTCATCGAGCTGAGCATCCTGTCCGGGGGGCTGCTGCCGCTGATGGCGGTGCTGCTGCTCGTCACGCTGGCGGTGATCGTCGAGCGGCTGTACTTCTACCATCGCGTGCTGCAGTCCGGGCTCGCCATGGAGCACGACCTGCAGCTGGTCGAGTACCAGAACGTGGACAAGCTCGAGAAGCTCGCCGCGCATTACGACGGGTCGCTGCAGCGCTCGATCATCTCCTCGGCGCTGGCCTCGCGCGGGCAGGACGCGGAGACCATGGAGCGCCACATCGACGAGGCGATCATGTGGCAGATGCCCAAGATCGACAAGCACGTGTGGGTGCTGGACAGCTCCGTGACGCTGGCCCCGCTGATGGGCCTGCTCGGCACCATCATCGGCATGGTGCATGCCTTTGGCATTCTGGGCACCTCCGGCGCCGGCGGCGCCGCCTCGCAGATGGTCACCGGCGGCATCGCCGAAGCGCTGGTCGCCACCGGCGTGGGCCTGCTGATCGCCATCATCGCGGTGGCTTTCCTGAACTACTTCAACAAGCGCGGGCGGCTGGCGCTGCACCAGATGGAGCAGCTCAAGGTGATGGTGATCAACCGCCTGCACGGCGGCGGCTCCGCGCACCACGGCGTGCCGGTGCGCGAGGCGCACGCCGGCAAGGTGACGCCGATCAGCGCCGGCCGGAGGCCGTAATGCGCAGCGGCCGCAGCCGTTACTTCGACACGCAGAAGCCGCGCCTCGAAGTCGTGCCGATGATCGACATCATGATGTTCCTGCTGGTGTTCTTCGTGATCGTCGCGATCAGGATGATCGCCGGGACCGGCGTGGAGATGGAGCTGCCCGGTTCGACCACCACCCGCGAGCTGAAGACCTCCACCGTCACGGTGGGCGTCACCAAGTCCGGCGAGACGGTGATCGACGGCAAAACCGTCACCGCCGCCGAGCTGCGGGATCGGCTGCGCGCGCTGAAGAAGGACAAGCCGATCGATGTCGTGCTAGCGGGCGACAAGGACGCTTCCCTGCAGACGCTGCTGGCGGTGATGGACAGCGTGCGCAGCGCGGGCATCACCTCCGTGGGCCTGGCGGCCAAGGCGGAAAAATCCCCGCAGAGATGATCCCCGAGGCGCGCCGCGCGCGCGGCCCGCTGTGGGCGCAGGTCGATGAGGAGGACGAGCAGGGGCTGCCGCTGTGGAAGGCACTGCTGATCGCCGCGGCGCTGGAGTTGCTGCTGCCGGTGCTGCTGTTCGGCGTGGACTGGTCGTTCCTCGGCTGGAGCGAGCCGCCGCCGATCCCGGTGATGTCGGTGCGGCTGGAGCCGCCGCCGGAGACGCCGCCCGAACCGCCCGAACCGGACAAGCGCAAGCCGACACCCGAGAAGCCGATCCGGCAAGTCGAGGTGGAGCTGCCGCCCCCGCTGCCGGACGCGCCCCCGCCCAAGATCGTGCTGCCGAAACCCGAACCGAAGCCCAAGCCGCAGCCGAAGCAGGAGGAGCCGCCGCCGCCCGAGCCGCAACCGCAGCCCGAACCCGAGGCGCCGCCGCTGCCATCGGTGTTCCGCGATGTGAAGCCGGTGAAGAAGGTGAAGCCGGTTTATCCGCGCGAGGCCGAAGACCAGCACATCCAGGGCCGCGTCAAGGTGCGCCTGTCGGTCAGCCTGGAGGGCGACGTCACCGACGTCGAAGTGCTGCTGGCGGAGCCGCCGGGCGTATTCGACGAAGCCGTGCTGACGGCGGTGAGGCAATACAAGTTCAAGCGCGACGGCACCCGCTACCAGGCCGACCAGGAGATCGTCTTCCGGATCGACGACTGACGCCGGCCGGTGGCCGGGTCCGTTCGGACTACCGCAAGGAATGATGGAAGGTCGGGGCGTGCGCGCGCCGCGGCGCGCGCTCCTGCTCGCGGTTCAGCGCACGGCGCAACTGCTGCTCCCAGGGCCCTGCGAACACCTCGGGCCGGCAGTTGGCTACCGCGAAGAACCGGTCGGGATCGCCCTCGAGCAGCAGCTTCTGCGCCAGCATCAGGTCGGACAGCGGCACGAAGGCCTCGGTGTTGCAGCAGTAGAGGTTGCCGCTCTGCACGTGGAACACGTTGAAGGTGGTGCGCGGCAGGATGCAAAAGCGACCGCGCCCGGCCACCTCGACGGTGAAGCAGCCGTGCGTCTCCAGCTCCTTGAGCTGGGACGTGGACAGCATGCGGCACAGGAGCTTGCGCGCGCGCGCCTCGGAAGTGCGCGAGCGCGCAGCCGCCGCCTCGCCGACCCAATCGGCGGGCGGAGCGGCCGGCATTCGCGTCTGGCCGGGGCCGCCCGCCGGACCGTCACGGGCGCGTCGCGACCACGGCCGATACAGGCCTCGCCACAAGCGCGCCAACGGCTCCAGGGCTTGCATGCACTGTCCTTCGCGCCGCTCGGCCGCCGGGGCGACCTGCCGGCCCAGCCCGCGGGGGCGCGAGAAGTCCCGCCTCAGCCGCCGACCACGCGCGGCACGACGATGGTCTCGTTCTCCAACGCCGAGAAGTCGGTGACCTTCTCGTCGGACTTGCCCTCTCCGCGATTCACCTTGAACGCGGTTGCGCCGTTGCCCAGCATGCGCGTGAACAGCGCTTCGGCTTCGCGCCGCGCCCTGGCGCTGGCCGCGCTGTCGTCGAACGTCAACACGCGGTCGCCCGAGGAATCGAGAATGCGAAGGGTCTTCATACCGCCTCCTGTCGTGATGCCAAAACCTCTGGTTCGACATCGGGTCGGTGAGGGTCGTTCCCACCCCCGACGGCTAGCGCCGATCCGCGCCCGCCATCGTGAAGCGTTGGAACAGCCAGCCGGAAACCGCCCCGAGAACCAGCCAGAACAACGCGTTGGCCACAGCGGACCAGGCCGCGAACGCACGCATCAGGTCCTGCGGCGGTCCCACGGCCACAGTATCCAGCTGCGGCGCACCGGCCAGATGCGGCAGCGCCACCAGCGCCAGCCCGCATCCGCGCATCCAAAGCCTGCTCCCGAACACCACCAACGTCAAGCCGGCCGCGGTGGCGGCGGCGGTGGCCAGCCACCAGGCCTGGCGCGCACCCAGTCCGGCCAGCTCGGTGCCTGGAAGGCTGGGCGGCAGACCGAGCGCGGGCGCCAGATAGAAGGCGACGAACCCACCCAGCCCCCACAGGAGCCCGGCGCGCAGCCCCGCTTGTGCGCGCAGGTTGTAGCCGGCGGCGAGCAGCAGGCCGAAGCCGGTGCCGGCGAGCGAGTTGAACAACCAGGTGGCGGCGCTGCGCGCGGCGGCAGAGTGTTCCGCAGCGTGGTGCGGCTCCAGCGCCTCCGCCTGCAGGATCAGGGGAACGACGGTGGCCGCCTGCAGCAGCGTAGCGACCGTCCCGGCGGCCAGCCCGGCGACCAATCCCACCGCGAGCAGATGGCCCGGGAGCAGATGATGCAGCCGCGCCATGCCGGCGCGCTCAATGGCAGGGGAAGTTGAAGGCGTGCCGCGTGTCGTGCGCCGCATCGTGGACCTGCGGCAGATGGGCGAAGCCCACGCCCAGCACGATCACCGCGCCCAGCAGCGCGACCAGCGTCGTCTGCCAGGCGCGGACCAAGGCGGAACTTGCTGCGAGCGCGTGGCGCGCAATGCGCGAGTCGGGCATGAGGGATCCTATATGGCGACGGGGACGGGGTCAGGCGCGATAGTCGATGCCCTTGCGCTCGAGCATGCGCAGCAGCGCCGCCCACTGCTTGGGCAGCGTGGGCTGAGGCGAATGCTCGAACTGCTCGAATCCTTTGCGCGCGGCCTCCTCGGAGAGGAGCTGTACCTCGGCGCGCCCGTTGGCCAGCGCATCGACCTGGATCTGGCAGGCGCAATCCAGGTAGTACATCAGCTCGAACGCTTCGGGCACCGTCGCGCCCAGCGTGAGCAGCCCGTGATTGCGCATGATCATCGCCTTGGACGTGGGGCCGAGGTCGCGCGCCAGCCGCGTGCCCTCGTCCAGGTCGAAGGCGAGGCCCTCGTAGTCGTGATAGGAGAGCGTGGCATACACGCGCACCGCATGCTGGCTGAGGGGCAGCAGCCCCTGCGTCTGCGCCGACACCGCCACGCCGGCGCGCGTGTGGGTGTGGATCACGCACTTCACGTCCTCCCGCGCCTGGTGCATGCAGCCGTGGATCACGAAGCCGGCCAGGTTCATGCCCAGGCCGCTGGGGTCGTCGAGCACGTTGCCCTGCATGTCGATCTTCACCAGCGTTGAAGCGGTGATCTCGTCGAACATCAGGCCGTAGGGGTTGATCAGCAGATCGCCGGTGCCGGGCACCCGCGCCGAGAAGTGCGTGTAGATCAGGTCGGTCCAGCGAAACAGGGCCGCGAGCTGGTACGCCGCCGCCAGGTCGCAGCGCGTCTCCCACTCTTCCCGGCTGACGCGTTCGCGCACCGGCGCGCTGCCGGGTACGGGCTGAAGCGATCTTGCTTTGGCGGTCATGCGGTTCTCCCTGGGGTCGCGCGTGGCTGCCGAAATAATACGCCCGATCGCCGCCCCCGACGCGGGTTGGCGTCCGTTCGGCGACGCTTGACTCAGATCAAGCGCGGCCGCGGGCCGAGCGCTTAGTTTGCCTTGGTATACTGCCACCAGGGAGGAAGCGATGAAAATCCAATCATCCGCCGAAAGAATCCGGCCGCCGGCGGCGCCGTCGTGCATGTGGTTGCTGGCCGCTTCGGTCGCGGGAAGCCTGCTGGCGCCGGCGCCGGCGCAAGCCGAGGGCAACGCCGTCGTCGGCAAAACCCTCTACGAGCGCCGTTGCCTGGGTTGCCACGGTGACGCCAACACCCCCAATGCCCAGGGCCCGACGCTGGTCGGCGTGGTCGGACGCAAGGCGGGCACCGTCGGCGGTGCGACTTCGCGCGCGCTCAGCGAATCGGGCCTCGTCTGGGACGAGGCCACGCTGCAGCAATTTCTGGCAGCGCCGGGGGATAAGGTGCACGGCACCATCATGCCGGTCGGCGCCGCTCGCCCCCAGGACCGCGAGGACCTGATCGCCTACCTCAAGTCGCTGCGGTAGCCGGGTCGCCTGGCCGCGTTCTTGCTTTGCAGCCGGCGATTTCGCAAATCCGACAAGAACCCGTTACCGTCGCCTGACATTTCGCCATGAACGCCCGCTTCGTCAACGCCTTGCTGCGTCACCCCAACCGCTATCCGAGCCACCTGGAGGCGCGCCACC
Organism: Burkholderiales bacterium; assembly: GCA_036554965.1. Lineage (GTDB taxonomy): Bacteria > Pseudomonadota > Gammaproteobacteria > Burkholderiales > SHXO01 > SHXO01. Next base: position 10,354 of record DATBMG010000050.1, on the reverse strand, counting down.
CGGGCATCCTGGAGCGCATCGCCCAACTCTGGGGGACCAGCCAGCTGGACAGCTACCTGCAAGAGCTGCTGCTCGACACCACCCGGGGCGCCCACCAGGGCTTCGCGCCCGCGGTGATGAGCGACCTGATGTTCCTGCACGGCTTGCAGCTCGAGTGCAAAGAAGAAACGCCGGCATCGGCGACCGACGTGTGGGGCGCCGAGCGCGTGCGCAAAGGACTGGTGCAGCAGGAGTGGTCCGATCCGCAGCTGATGCTGGATCGCGCCGTGCGCGACGGCAACGAGGTCGCCGTACGCCTGTTCCTGCACGACGGCGCCGACGTGAGGCGCCGCAACGCCGGCGGCTGGACGCCCTTGATGGTCGCCAGCTTCACCGGCAACCGCCGCGTGGCCGCAATGCTGATCGAGGCCAACGCGGACGTGAACGCGCAGGATGCACGCGGGTACGTGCCGCTACACTGGGCCGCCTTCAAGAACTACCACGAGGTGGTGCAGCTGCTGCTGCAGCGCGGCGCCTTCGTCAACATCAAGAGCGCATCCGGCCTGACCCCGCTGCTGCAGGCCGCCGCGCAAGGCGCGCTGCAGTCGATGAAGCTGCTGCTGCGCGCGGGGGCCGACGTCAACGAGCCGGACAACGAGGGCTGGACGCCGCTGCACAAGGCGATCGCCAACGACCGCCTCAGGGCGGTGGAGCTGCTCGTCGAGGAAGGCGCCAACTGGCAGGCGACCCACCGCTCGGGCGTGACGCCGGTGGCGCTTGCGCGGCGCAACTCGCACATGGCGTATCTGGTGGCGCGCGCCGTCGCCTGACGAGCGTGCGGAACTAGCGCCGCAGCACCTCGGTTGCTTCCGGATACAGCCGCACGAGCAGCGCGCGGCCGGCGCCGCCGACAAGCGGCTGCAGCAGGCTCTCGATCTCCTCGCGCGTAGCGCCCGCCTCCGCTCTGCGCCAGATGTCGTTCAGCTCCGCGCGTCGTGTCACCATCACATCCTCCACCAGCGCCTGCCAGTGCGGCGGGTATTCGCTCTCCACCCAGTCGCCGCGGCCGCGGCCGAAGTGCGCCACGGCGAGATAGCGCAGCAATGCCGCCGACACGCGCTGCGTCAGGAACTCGGCCGACCAGGCGATCTGTCCCTCGCTCGTGCCGCGCATGAGGTTGTAGGCCTGCGCCGCGCCGCCCGCGCCCAGCGCGCCGAGCAGCCCGCCGATCAGCGCGCCGGCGCCGAAGGTCAGGCCGCCCGCGGCCAGGTCGGCGGCCAGGCCACCGAGCGCGCCCGACACCAGTCCGCCGATGACACCCGACTTACCCACGTCGGCCGGGCGCTGCACGTCGAACTGCCCTGACACGCGCGCCAGGATCTGCTCCGCCGCGCGTCCCGACAGGCCGTGCAGCGCGATCAGCCGATCGGTCGCCTCGCGTACCGCCCTGTCTCCGCGCGTGGCGAGCGCGGTCATCGCGCGTTCGGTTTCCGCGTCGGCTTTCTCGCCGCCGCTCAGCAGAGCCGACAACAAGCGCCCCGCCGTGTCCTTCAGGCTGCGCACCGCCACCGACTCGCGATCGGTGGCGACCGCGGCGAGCTGCTGCGCGAGCACCTGCATCGACTGCTCGAACACCTGCACGTTGCGCGCGCGCCACGCAGCGCGCAAGCGCGCGAATGCTTCGTGTTGCAACACCGGCAGCAGCTCGCCGACGGCGCCGAGCAGCGCGTCTTCCTGCACCCAGCAGCGCGCGAAGGCGTCCAGGCCCAGCGCGCCGCGCATCCAGGGGTACACCGCCAGATGCCGGCGCCATACCGCCTCGTCGGCCGCCTCGACCGCACGCTCGCGCGGCGCGCCCATCTGGTTGAGCAGCAGCAGCACCGGCTTGCCGATCCAGCCCAGGATCTGCATCTCGACCTCGACGTACCCGGCCGACGCCGGATCCTCGGCGGCATTGACCAGATACAGGACGACGTCGCTCTCCTCGCGCGCGTTGCGCAGCGCCTGCTGGCTGCTGTAGAACGGCCGATCGGTGAGGCGGTCCCACACCTGGGTGAGCAGCCAGCCGATCGGGTTCTCGCTCTGGCGCAGGCGCTTCAGCAGCCGCGCGCTGTCGCCGAAGCCGGGCGTGTCCCACAGGCGCAGCACATCGCCTTGCGCGGTCTCGATCAACGCATGGGCCTCCGAGGCTTCGGTGACGTGGGCGCGGTCGCGCACCTCGCCGACGTCGCGCCGCAGCAGCGTGCGCGCCAGCGTGGTCTTGCCCACGTTGGTGTGCGACACCAGGCTCAGGTTGATGACGGATCGACCCTCGAGATCAGCCAGGTTCGCCGCCTCCTTTCTCGACCACTTCTTCGGCGAAGCGCAGCAACGCCACGATCAGGCTGAGCACCACGGGCCCGATGAACAGCCCGATGAACCCGAAGGCCGATATGCCCCCGATCACGCCCACGAACACCGCGAGCGTGGACACTTCGGCGTGCTGCGCGGTGAGGAACGGACGCAGCAGATTGTCGGAGAAGCCGACGCCGACGCTCCACGCCGCCAGGAAGGCCGCCGCACCCCAGCGTCCTATCACCGCCAGATACAGCACGCCGGGGATGAGCACCAGGCCAGTGCCGGTGGCCGGAATGAAGGCGCAGACCCCGGCGAGCACGCCGAACACGACCGGCGAAGGCAGGCCCGCGAGCGCGAAGCCGATCCCGGAGAGCGCCCCCTGGATCACGGCCGTGAGCGCGGAGCCGTAAACCACCGCGCGCGTCACCTCGCCGAGATACTTCATCAGGCCGCGGCGGCGCGCTGCACCCATCGGGATCAGATTCACCAGATGGGTGAGCATCGCAGCCCCGTCGCGCAGCAGGAAGAACAGCAAGAACAGCATCAGGAAAAAGCCCACCAGCGTACCCACGACACCGAGCACGACATTGCCGCCTACGGACGCCGCCGCCCCGAGCAGGCTCTGCGCGCTGTCGATGGCCCACTGCTGGACCTGCTCGGCGGTGATCGAGACTTCCGCCCGGATCCACGTCACCAGTCTGCCGAGGAGGGGGACATTCTCCAGCTTCTCCATCAGCGCCGGATACGACGTGACCTCTCGCTCCTTCAGGTATTCGACGAGGCTCGAGAGCTGAGTCGCGAAGATGACACCCAGGACGGTGAGCGGCGCGATCACCACGAACGGCGTGAAGCCCACGATGAGACCGGCCGATGCGCTCGCTCGCCCACGCAGCTTGCGCGTGAGCCACACCTGCAGGGGGTGCAGGAGAAAGGCCAGGAAGGCAGCCCATCCGAGCGCACCCCAGAACGGGTCGAGCATCCTCACCAGCGCGTAGGCGAGCAACGCGGCGGTCGCGATCAGGAAGGTGCGGCGATAGAAAGGCGGGTACATCGTCGGATGCCTTGCTGCGGGATGGACGAATTCGTGCCGGCGCGCTCTTCCTGCCCTTCGGCGCGGCGGTCAGTGTATCGCAGAGACGGGAGCGCTGAAGTAGACAGAGTAAACAGCATCGTTGCCCCGAGCAGCAGAGACGTACTCCCCTCTCATGAGAAGGTGTCGGCCGAAGGCCGGGGGTGGGGCATCTACGCCGGAAGAACAGGCGTTCTCTCAAGCCGAAGCTCAGAGGTCAAATGCCGAGCTGCGGGAGCGACTTCTATTGCTCCAAAGCTCCCCCTCGCCTGACCCACACATACCGCGAGGTAGACGAATGGGCGATCGGGAAGATAGGCAACAGAAGAGTCCGGGGACATGGGTACAGACTTGGCGCGCCAAGTGCCAAACCTCAGCCGCGACGAATCACACGCCATATATGTACACGATCCGTAAGCAGTTATGCAGTAGTCTGCTGGCTCTTACGCCGCAAGACGCGGGAAACACGGCTACTTAGAGATCATCACAACTGCAGCGGAGGAAACCCGAATGAAGATCCACCACCTGTCGCTCGAAGCGGCTGTCGTACTGGCCGGAACCTTGGCGATTTGCGTCATCCCGTCTTATGCGGCGGACAAGTATTCGGTCACACCCGCCTCGGAGCTGCAATGGGCCGATACCGGCCCGCAGTTTCCGAATACGCACGTCGTGATCCTGAACGGCGACCCGGGCAAGAAGAATGTGGTCGCGCTGCGCTGGCGCTGCCCCAGCAACTACAAGTTCCTGCCCCACACCCATCCCGGGACGGAACGCGTGACCGTGCTGTCCGGCACGATCCTGCTCGCCATCGGGGAGAAGTACGAATCGGCAAAGCTCACCGAAGTGGGGGCGGGCGGATACTTCGTCATTCCGGCCAAGGCACCCCACTACGGCGAATGCGTCGAAGAGACTGTCCTGGAGATCCACACTCCTGGTCCCCTGGGGACTACCTACGTCAATCCGGCCGACGACCCGAGCAAGAAGATGTAGAGGGTCACCCCGCCCCCGGCCGGGCTACGGGCCGCCGGCCGGGGGCGTCCCATGGTGCCTCGATGGCGTCTTGGCGCGGACGATGAAGCGCCCGCGCACCAAGCCATGAGCATGCTGCAGTGGACGGCAGTTGTTGCCGCGGTTGCCGCGATCCTGCTCTTGGGCACGCTTGCCTTCGCGGTGCGAAGCGCCGCCGGGGAATCGCAGCCTTTGGCGCTGAGCGTCAGCGTTCACACTGGTGCGTCGCCTTGCGTTGAGCTTTCCCTGAAGCTTCAGTCCGGCCATCGACGTGTCGTGGTCCATACATTCGCCGTCGATCGCGGTGCCGTCGAAGTTCTCGGTCTGTCGCCGCCTCCAGAGTTCGCCGAACGGGCATACGTGGCCGCGGACCGGCGCTCGTTCGAGGCGGATCTGGAAGAGCTTGCGGATCGCACGCCGGCCCCGACACCCGAACAGATCGCCTCCGAGGAGGCGCGTCAGTACGCCGAGTACCGGGAGGCTCTCGAGCGCCTGAATCGAGACAACGTCCTCTACACCGGACGCTTGGTGTTAACGAAGAGCGAAGAGCGCACACTTCGCTTCCCGATCGCCCACCTGCGGCCGGCGACAGGGCATATTTCGGTGTCCTTTCGCAGCCGTGTTGGTCCGTGGTCCCAATCGTCGGGCCAGAGCGTGGAGTTTTCCACCGCGGTGCGCTGATAACAAGAGGGACGCGCTCACCCGGCAGCCGGCTGCCACAAAGCGGCACGCACCCGGTCGATCTCCGCGCGATCGGGTGCGGCCGCCTGCACCTGTCCGAGATCGACGAAGCAGGCGTTCATCCCGCGCGCCACTGCAAAGTCCTGCCACGCGTGCCGCCGCTCGGCCATGCGGGAGGCGGCGCCGGCTTGGGCCGCCATGCGCTCGGCATACGGCCCCTCGTCCACCAGCACCAGGAGCTGCGCGGGGCGGCGCGAGGCGGTGAGCCAGTCGCGCACGCCGGCGATCACCGCGCCGTGGTTCTCGTCCTCCGGCGTGGCGGCGAGGCTGAACAGCAATGCGATGACATCGGCCACCGCGCCGCCGCGCTCCGCCAGGTGCCCGAGAAAGGCGTCTTCCTCGCCGTAGCGCACCGTCGCGTGGGTGTCGACCACGAGGTTCTCCCCGAGCGCCGCGGGCAGCAGTTTGCGCAGCGCGGCAAAGGCCGGCGGCGCGGGCTCGTAGGCGTAGGGCATCAACGCGACGATTCCGCGTCCCACCACGCCCTCCACGCTGCTGAACGCCGAGCGGAAGTAAGGGACGAGCGCGGCCGGCAGCGGCGCGCGTAACGCGTAGCGCCACGTCTGCAGCGTGGCGAGCGCCGCCAGCAGCAGGCGCGGGAGCACGATGAACAGCAGCGCCGTGCCGGCGATCAGGTGGATCCAGGGTGCGGCGCCGACTCCGCCTCGCCCGCCTTCCCAGCGCATCGCCGCGAGCTGCGAGACATCGGGGATCGGTATCCGCAAGGTCGAGGACGCCGGGCCGTACAGCACCGATAGCAGCGCGTGAACCTGCGGCGCGTCGAGAAAGGTGCTGGCCCAGCCGGCGCGATAGTCCAGCACCATGCCGCGCAGATATAGCCCGGCGATCAGGCCCAGCGCCACCGCCGCGGCGCTCAGGTGGAACAGCCGCGCCATGCGCGCCAGCAACAGCGGACGCGCGGTCTCGGACCACTCGCCGAGGAAGCGGCCCAGCGCCTCGGCGAGCGCGGCGTTGAACTTGGCGGAGCGCGCGACCAGCCGGCCGATGGGCCGCAGCGCTGCGCGCGCGAGCAGCCCCGCCGCCGGCCGGCGCCGCGGTTGCCCGAACAGCGCGCGCACCCAGCCGGCCACTATCAGCAGATACACGAGCAGGTTCCACAGGAGCAGGCCCAGCAGCGGAAAAGAGAGCATGTCGATGCGCCGCGTGCCGTCGAGCGCGGACAGCGAGAACCCGAGGAGCAGAGCCGCGACCAGCAGCAGCCGTCCGACCCAGCCCGGCCCGGTCGACAGAGCCAGCACGGTCTCGACGAACGGGTGGCGCGTGCCGAGCTGGCGCCGCAGCAAGGCGGCGCGCGCGGCGAGCAGGCGCTGCGCCTTGCCCGGCAGCGCCGCGGCTTCGACGTCGAGCTCAGGCGCCGCGGCAGCGCCCGCGGCGCGCGCCGCATCGCGGGTGGCCGCGGCGCGGTCGGCCAGCGGCAGCAACGTGCCCGTGCGGTCGCTCTCCTCGATCGCCTTCACCAGCAGCACGGCGCGCAGCGCTTCTTCGCGCATCAGGCGTGCGAATACATCGGCTTGCCGGGCGCGTCCAGCTCCGCCTTGAGGATGGTCCCGCTCTCGGATTCGGTGATGTAGAGCGTGCTGCGGTCCGGCCAGCCGAACGCGACGTTGGTGGTGAACGCTCCCATGCAGGAGCGCACGCGGTATACCGGCTCGCCCACGCGGTCGAAGATCCACACGCTGCCCATGCCCACGTGCGCCACCGCCAGCCGTCCCTGCTCGTCGAGCGCCAGCCCGTCGGGCCCGCCGCCGCCCGACAGCTGCAGGTACACGCCCACCTTGGCCACTCCGCCGCCGCGCACGAACGGTACGCGCCACACGCAGTTGCCGCGCGTGACGGCAAGATAAAGCGCGGTCTCGTCGCGGTTCATCACCAGCCCGTTCGGGCTCGGCACGTTGTCCAGCAGGCAGGTCACGTGACCGTCGGCGCGCATGCGGAACAGGCGCCCGCTCGGGTCGTGCAGGCCGGTCAGGCCCTGGTCGGTGAAGTACAGGTCGCCGTTGGCAGCGAAGAACAGGTCGTTGACGCCCTTGAAGCGATCCGGCCCGGCGCGCACCAGCAAGGGCGTCACCGCACCGCTGCCCGGGTCGAGCAGCATGATGCCGTGCTTGTAGTCGGCGATGAAGATGCGCCCGTCGCGGTGGAACTTCAGGCCGTTGGGCCAGCCGTCGTACTCGGCCACCAGCTGGAAGGCACCGTCGCGGGAGACCTTGAACACGCGCCCGCAGGGGACATCGACGCACCACAAGTTGCCCTCGCGGTCGAAGGACGGCCCCTCCAGCAGCGACGCGTGCGGCATGCCCAGCGGCTGCCCGGCCGCCCACTCGTTGTGCTCGCCGGCGTCCTTGTAGCGCTCGGGCAGGCGCGCGAACACGCTGGTCTCGACCACCTTGGGGGGAGCGTACGTCATCGGGCCCGCCTCATCCGCCGCGCTTCTTCTCGCGCGCCGCGATGAAGCGCCGCACCAGGTCTTTGTGTTCCTGCGACGCGGTGATGATGGCGTAGTGCGAGGAGATCAAGTCGAGGTTCGTGCGCAGATCGTTGCGCATGCCCTGACAAACGGCGCGCTTGATCATGCGCAGCGTGAGCGGCGGCGCTTCGCAGATGCGGCGCGCGATGGCCTCCACCTCCTGTATCAGCGTCGCGTCGGGGAACACCCGGTTCACGATGCCCAAGCGCAGCGCTTCCTGCGCGTCGACGAAGTCGCCGGTGAAGAACAGCTCCAACGCTTTCGACACGCCCACCAACCGCGGCAGGAAATGCGCTCCGCCCGCACCCGGCACCAGTCCTACCTTGATGTAGGTTTCGGCGAAGCGCGCGCTCTGCGCCGCGTAGCGGATATCGCACATCAGCGCCATGTCCATGCCGGCGCCGGTGGCAGCGCCGTTGACGGCGGCGATCACCGGCTTGTCCAGGTCCTCCAGCGCCAGCGGAATGCGCTCGATGCGCTGGAACAGCTCGTTCTTGCGCTGCTCGGGGGTTTGCTCCAGGCGCTCGCCCATCTCCACGATGTCGCCGCCGCTGCAGAACGAATTGCCGCTGCCAGTGACGATCACCACCTTGACGCTGTCGTCGCTGCGGCAGCGCTGCAACGCGGAGTGCCACGCGTCAATCATCTCGAAAGTGAAGGCGTTCATGCGCTCGGGCCGATCCAGCACGATGCGGCCGATGCCCTCGGCGACTGAGAACTTGAGGTGGTCGGTCATGGCTGTGCTCCGTCGGGTCGGTCTTGCTGTGGCTGCGGCGCGGTGAGCCGGGCGATCTCCTCGTCCGACATGCCGATCTCGGCCAGCACCTCCGCCGTGTGCTCGCCGAGGCGCGGCGCATGACGCCGGATGCGAAACGGTGCGTTGCTGAAGGTGACCGGGCTGCGCACCGTACGGTACTTGCCTTCGCTGGGATGCTCGGCCACGCCGAACAAGCCGACCGCGCGCAGATGCGGGTCGGCGGGAAGCTGCCCGAGCCCCAACACCGGCATGCAGGGGATGCTCGCGCGGTCGCAGAATTCCACCCATTCCGCGGTGGTGCGTTTGGCGGCCTCCTCCTCGACCATGCGGTAGAGCACGGCGATGTTGCGCACCCGCTGCGGCAGGCGCGCGAAGCGCGGGTCGTCCCGGAACTCGGTGCGGCCGGTGAACGCGTAGAAGTCCAGCCAGTTGCGGTCAGAGTAGGGCAGGATGCAGGCATAACCGTCGCGCGTGCGGTAAGGCTTGCGCGAGCGGTCCATCAGGCGCGGGAACCCGGGCGGGCCGAGCGGCGGCTCGAAGGCGAAACCGGACATGTGCTCCACCAGGTTGAACTCCACCGTGGTCTCGAGCATCGGCACCTCGATGGCCTGCCCGCCGCCGCCGCGCTCGCGCTGCAACAGCGCCGCGAGGATGGCGTAGGCGACCGCCTGACCGGTGAGCTTGTCGCAGATCACCGTAGGCACGTAGCCGGGCTCGCCGTGCACTTCCTCGTACAACGCCGCCACGCCCGAGCCGGCCTGGATCAGATCGTCGTACGCGGCCTTGTCGCCGTACGGCCCCTTGGCGCTGAAGCCGTAGGCGCCGCAATAGACGATGTCGGACTTGAGCGCGCGCACGCGCTCGTAGGTATAGCCCAGGCGCTCGATGGCCCGCGGCCGGATACTGTGCACGAACACGTCAGCGCCGCCGATCAGGCGGTCCAGCGCCGCCCGGCTCGCCTCGCGCTTGAGGTCGAGCACGATGCTGCGCTTGTTCCGGTGCAGGTTGAGGAAGCTGCCGGACATGCCGGGGTTGCGCAGCGGCTGGTAGTTGCGCACCGAGTCGCCTTCCGGGCTCTCCACCTTGATCACGTCGGCGCCCAGATCCGCGAGGATGTGCGTGGCGAACGGGCCCATCACCACGCTGGTGAGGTCGAGAACGCGGATGCCGGTGAGCGGCCCGTCCTTCAGCGGCCGGTCCTTGAGCTCGGGGGGCATGCGGGCCGACTCAACTCTGGGTCAGCAGGGGCCAGAGCGCCTCGCCCCCGCGCTCGCACACCAGCCGGCCGATCTGTGCCTGCCAGAACGGCTCGTGCCCGAACTCGTCGCGCCAGGACCAAAGGCGCCGCGTGGCGAAGTGCAGCGGATGCTCCTGCGTGTAGCCCATGGCGCCGTGCACCTGGTGGCAGATCTCGGCGACCTTGCCGGCCGCCTCGCCGACGCGCGACTTGGCCACCGCGACGGCGAAGCCGAGCTGCGCGCTGCCGTACGCCTCCGCCGCGAGATCGGCGGCGGCGGTGGCGGCGGCGTAGTGCCCCGCGGCCTCCGCCAGCATCATCTGCACCGCTTGGAACTTGCCGATCGGCCGGCCGAACTGCTTGCGCTCCATGGCGTAACGCAGCGCATGGTCCAGGCAACGTTCCATCGCGCCGACCATCTGCTGCGCGCGCATCAAGGCGCCGAGCTCGAGCAGCCCGTTCGCGCACGACGCCGGCGCGGGGCGCACCGCCTGTGCCGGCAGCGTGACATCCTCCAGGATCAGCGTCTCGCGCGGCTCGTGCGCGAGGTTGCGGCAGGGCGCCAACCTGGCGATTCCCGACGCCACCAGCGCGAGGTAGCCCGATCCAGCGGCGTCGCGCGCGTACACCACGATCGCGGACGCGCGTTGCGCCCAGGGAACGCGCTGCGCCTCGCCGTTCAGCACGAAGCCGGCCGGCCCGCGTTCGATGCGCAGCACGCCGTCCGGCGCGGTGGGC
>DATBMG010000047.1:0-13236 GCA_036554965.1 Burkholderiales bacterium | reverse complement strand
ATGCCGCAGATCTTGGCGTCGGTCCTGGGTTCCATGGTCTGCCTCCTAACCGATGCGCTCGGCCGCGTGCTGAATGGCCTTGACGATGTTGACGTAACCCGTGCAGCGGCACAGGTTGCCCGAGATCGCCTCGCGGATCTGCTGCTCGCTCGGCTTCCTGTTGCGTTCGAGCAGCGCGCAGCCGGTCATCAGCATCCCCGGGGTGCAGTAACCGCACTGCAGACCATGCTTCTCGGTAAATCCCTCCTGCACCGGATGCAGCTTGCCGCCCTGCTCGAGGCCCTCGACGGTCCGCACCTGGCTGCCGTCGGCCTGCACCGCGAGCACGGTGCAGGACTTGACCGGCTCTCCGTCCAGGATCACGGTGCAGGCGCCGCAGTGCGTGGTGTCGCAGCCGATGTGCGTTCCGGTCAACCGAAACACCTCGCGGATCAGATGCACCAGTAGCAGCCGCGACTCGACTTCCGCTTCGCGCACCGTGCCGTTCACGGTCACTTTGATCTTGTGCGTCGCCATGGTCACTGACCTCCCGCGCGCTCGAGCGCCTTGCGCAATGCGCGCATCACCAGGACACGGGCCATCTCCCGCTTGTATTCGACCGAGCCGCGGCGATCGGCGCTGGGCGCGCTCGCGCTGGCGGCGAGCCGGCCGGCCTCCGCGATAGCCGCATCGTCGGGCTTCTTGCCGGCGAGATACTTCGCGGCGGCGGCGGCCTCGACCGGCGTCGGCCCGGCGTTGGTCAACCCGATGCCGGCGCGCTCGATGCCGCCTTTCGCGTCGAGCGTCACCTGGACCGCTGCGGCCGCAGCGGCGAAATCCCCGACCTTGCGCTCGAGCTTCAAGTACGCGCCGCCGCTCCGCGGCGGCGGCGCAGGGATGCGGATCTCGACCAGGATCTCGTTCGCGGCCAGCGCGGTGGTGAACAGGGACTTGAAGAACTGATTGACCGGGATGGTGCGCTCGCCCTTGGGGCCGCGCGCCACGACGCTCGCGCCGAGCGCGATCATCGTCGCCGGATGGTCGTTGGCCGGGTCGCCGTGCGCGAGATTGCCCCCGACCGTCGCGCGGTTGCGCACCAGCGGGTCGGCGATCACGCGCGCGGTGTCGAACAGGATCGGGTATCGGCTTCGGATCAGCTCGGAGCGGTCGAGCGCGACCTCCCTGGTCGCGCCGCCGATCTTGAGGACACCGCCTTCTTCCTTGATGTACTCCAGCCCCGGTATGCGTCCGATATCGACCAGATGGCCGACCGACCCGAGACGCAGCTTGAGCACGGGAAGCAGGGACATGCCGCCGGACAGCACCTTGGCCTCGTCCCCGTAGCGCGTGAGCAGCCCCAGCGCCTCGTCCAGCGACGCCGGGCGGTGGTAGTCGAATGCTGCAGGAATCATCGGTCTCCTCCCTTCTTCTGATCCGACGCCCGCTCAAATGGGTTCTTGCCGCCTACGCGGGCATACTATCACTTCACGACCCGCAGCAAGCCCTCCAGGGACTCGAGGTTGTGCGCGGGAGCGAGGTGGTCCACGTACGGCAGCGCCGCGTTCATCCCGGCCGCGGTCGGCCGATAGCGCGCGTCGCCCATCAACGGGTTGAGCCACACGATCCGTCCTGCGCGGCTGCGCAGCGCCTCCATGGAACGGGTCAGCAGGGCGGTATCCCCGAGATCGAGGCCGTCGCTCACGATGACGATGGTCGTATGGCGATCGACCATGGCGCTCGCATAGCTTTCGACGAACTGCGCCAGACACGACCCGATCCGCGTTCCGCCGGACCAGTCCGGCACGGCGGCGGCCAGCCGTTCGAGCGCTTGCGCATTCCTGGTCGTAGCCACCAGGCGGGTCACGCGGGCGAGCGCGGTGTTGAAGGTGAAGATCTCCACGCGCTTGATGACGCGGCGCAGCGCGAAAGCAAAGGTCAGCAATACGCGGGTGTAGGCGTCCATGGAGCCGCTGGTGTCGTACAGCAGCACCAGGCGCGGCTCCTCGAGCGCCCGCGTGCGGCGGGCCAAGGCCAGCAGCTCACCCTCGGTGCCGAGCGCCTCCCGAAAGCTGCGCCGCAGATCCACGGTGCCGCGGCCACGCGCGGGAACCAAGCGGCGGCTCCTGCGGGTTGCCAGGCGCAGCGCCAATCGCGCTACCAGGCGCTCCATCGCCGAGAGCTCGGCGGGCGACAGCGCATCGAAGGGCTTCTGGCGCAGCACGGGCTCGGCGCTGTAGCCGGGCTGCTCGCCATCGTCTACCTCCGGTCGTTCGCCGGCGATGGTCAGGCGCACGCGCTCGCCGTCCCAGCGCCACTGCGCCGGGCCGCGATGGTCGCGGAACGGGGCCTCGGGGGGAACGGGCGGCTCAGCGGCGAGCGCCCCGCCCCAGTACGTGTCGAACAACTGGTCGAATAAGGCCCACGCCTCGCGCGGGACTTTGAAGGCGATCCGCAGCGCGCGATGGACCTCGTCGCGATCCATCAGATCGACCAGCGCCAGCGCCGTCCCGGCGTCGAGCTCGTCGCCCAGCCCGATCCGGATGCCGTGGCTGCGCAAAGCGCCTGCGAACCTCGCGAGCTGCGCCACAATGCCGTGCGCGCCGCTCATGCACGCCTCAGTCTGTGGCGGCGGCGTACGCCAGGAGCTCGGCGACGACCTCCTGCCCCGTCGTTCGGACGTCGTGCTCGTCCTTCAGCAGAGCACCCAGCGTCGCCGACACGATCTCCGCGTCGAGCCGATCCTGGTGCAGCCGCACCAGCGCTTTCGCCCAGTCGATCGTCTCCGCGACACCGGGCAACTTGCGCAGGTCGCGCTGGCGCAGCCGTTGCACGAAACGCGCAACGCTGTGCGCGAGCTGCTCGTTCAGATCGGGGACCTTGAGGCGCAGGATCCGCAGCTCCTTCTCCAGGCCCGGATGCTCCATGTACAGATACAGGCAGCGCCTGCGCAGCGCATCGCCGATCTCCCGGCTTCGGTTCGAAGTGAGCACCACGATCGGCACGTGCTCCGCACGGATCGTTCCGAGCTCCGGGATGGTGACCTGGAAGTCGGACAACACTTCCAGCAGAAACGCCTCGAAGCCGTCGTCGGCGCGGTCGATCTCGTCGATCAGCAGCACCGGCGGTCCGTCGCGGCGCGTGATCGCCTTCAGCAGCGGGCGCTCGAGCAGATACTCGCGCCCGAAGATCAGGTCTTCGAGCTGGGCGGGATCGCGCCCTTCGCGCTCGGCGATGCGCAGCCGCAGCAGCTGGCGCTGGTAGTTCCATTCGTACAGCGCCGTGTTGGTGTCGAGCCCCTCGTAGCACTGCAGGCGGATCAGCTCGGTCGCGAGTGCCCGGGCGAGCACCTTCGCGATCTCGGTCTTGCCTACGCCGGCCTCGCCTTCCACGAGCAGCGGCTTGCGCATCTCCTTGGCGAGGTAGACGGCGGTGGCTACGGTGGGGTCGGCGACGTAGCCGTGGCGCTCCATCAGCGCCTGCATCGCCCGGATGTCTTCGTTCACGTGATCAGCCATTCACGGGGCGGCGGCTCCCGCAGCGGATGAGGCGTAGCGCGCAGGATCGGCCAGGAAGCGCGTACGGCACCCGCCACAACAGAAATAGTAGCGGCGGCCCTCGACATCGGCGTAGTGGCGAGCGCCCGCGATCGCGACCGTCATGCCGCAGATGGGGTCGACCGCCTCGAGTGCCTCTGCCGCGGCCGGCGCGGGTGTGGGCGCGACTTTCTCGGGCGCGGAAGCCGTGCGCGCACGCCGCCGCTGCTCGACGATCTGCGCCATGACGCTGAGCGCGACCTCCTCGGGCGTCTTGGCGCCGATATCCAGTCCTGCCGGCGCCGCGATGCGGTCCAGGACCTCGCGTGCCACGCCGCGCGCGAGCAACGCATCGCGCAGTTGCGCGAACCGTGTCCGGCTGGCGATCGCGCCGACGTATGCGGGCGCGAGCGCCAGCGCCGCCTGGATCGCTTCCACATCCCGTTCGCCGAGCGTTGCCACCAGCACATAGGCGCCCTGCGGCACGGCGCCGGGCGCGATCTCGGGCAGCACGCGCTCGGCCTCGGGGAATACCGCCGGCTCCGCATCCGGATCGACCACGTCGACGCGGTATCCCATCGCGTGCCCGATGCGCGCCAGCATACGGATCGCAGCCGAGGTGCCGAACAACACCAGGTGTGGGACGGGCAGCACGGGTTCGACGTAGAGATCCACGGTCCCTCCGCTCTTGCAGGTCATCGGAAGCGGCACCAGGCCGGGCCGCCGCTCGCGGGCCGGGTCGGGCGAGAGGCTGAGCAGGCGTGGCTCGCCCTCGGCGAGCGCGCGCAGCGCCTCGCGCAGCAGCGTCGAGCGCGTGCAGCCCCCACCCACCCAGCCGTGGACGTCACCGGCCGCGGTGACCAGGGCGGTATCGCCGACGTGCGCCGAGCTGGGCGGCTCGCGCCTGACCACCGTCACCAGCGCGAACCGCTCGCCGCGCGCCGTCAGATCCGAGGCGAGCTTCAGGAGATCGGACCGCATTAAGCACATCTTAGCGGTTATGACGGAGGCCTGCGCCGCGCGATCGGTTTGCCGTGAGGGGCAACCGGCCGTCGCGCGTCGCTCGAGCGATCCGCCTATACGTACCCTATTTGTTAGGACCCCGCGAGCAGAATGGGCCCCATCAGCCGGCGCATCCATCGACTGCAGAGCTGCGGCGGCGATTCGGTAAGCGATCTGTATGCATCGACAGCAGTCCGTATCAACCTTGAAATGGGGGAAGTCATGAAGAGTCTGTCCGCACGCAAGCAGCTTGTACTGGCCATCGGCTTGGGCGCGTCCGCGCTCGCCTTCGGGGTGTACGCCGAGGATCTGGGCAAGATCAGGGTGACTCACGACCCGGCGGTCGCCGCGCGCACCAACATGCAGCGGCCGGCCGACGACAGCAGCGAGCTGAAGGTCTCGCACGACCAGGCCGTGGCCGATCGCACCAATATGGGCCGCCAGCCGGGCGACGTGGGGACCGTGACCACTGCGCCAGACTACGGGCTGCGGGCGCGCACCAATATGGGCGGCATCGCCAAGCAGAGCAGCGAACCGCCCGTGACCGCGGCCGCACCGAAGTGAGCGCCGCGGGCAATCCTCCGGTTGCGTAGGTGGGTCTCCTCCTGCGTTGCGGCCCCGCTCCGCGGGGCCGTTTTTTCCTCCCGGGTCGGGCGGGCCGCCGAGGGCTCCCATGACATATAGGACATCGATCGCCAGGATCCTCGCCGCTCATCTGGCGGGCGTGCTGCTCATCGCGACCGGCGCGCAGGCCGGGGGCGGGATGCAGCGCACGCATCTGCATCACCGGCAGCAGTCTTCGCTCGGCCTGGGCGACTCGAAGTGCATCGTGGTCGGCGAAGTGCTTAAGTGCGTCCCGACCATCGTCGCCTCCAGCTAGCCGCTCCCGTCACCGACGGACAGGCGCCGTTCTTCGCTCGACTCCGCTGCGCTGCACCCGGGCCACGCTTGGTGCACCGGGCTGCCAACTGCGTGCGGGGCGCAATCGGGCTATGCTTGACCGGCCATGGACATCGAGCAGGTCAAGCAAAGGCTGGTCGAGCTGTATCCGGCCTTCCAGGACATGCCGGAGGAATTGCTGCGCTACACGCTCGACAATGCAGTGGTGCGCACGGTGCCGGCGGGGACCGTGATGTTCGACGAGCGCAACCCGTGCCAGGCCTTTCCCATGATCCTGGAGGGCAGCATCCGCGTGTCCAAGACCGCCCCGAACGGCCGCGAGCTGCAGCTCTACCGGGTGGGCCCGGGGGAGAGCTGCATCCTGTCGACGAGCTGCATGCTCGGCACCACGCCCTACACGGCCCGCGGCATGGCCGACTCCGAGATGACCGTCTTCGCCCTCCCGGCCCCGGTCTTCGACCGTCTGATCTCGCGGCACCAGCCGTTCCGCGCCTACGTCTTCGGGCTGTTCGCCGATCGAATCGTGGACCTGATGCAGCTGGTGGAGGCGGTTGCCTTCCACAAGCTGGACCAGCGGCTCGCTGCGCTGCTCCTGGGCAAGGGCAGGGTGATCCACGTCACCCACCAGGCGCTGGCCGACGAGCTGGGCAGCGTGCGGGAGATCGTCAGCCGGCTGCTCAAGACCTTCGCCGAGCAGGGAATGGTGTCGCTCGCCCGCGAGCAGATCGAGATCGTCGATCCCGGGCGGCTGCGGCAGGTGGCCGCTGTGTGACCTCGGTCACAGAGCCGCGCGCGGGCGTATCTACAATCACAAGAGGTGCCGCAAGCACCCGTGTCAACCCCGGAAAGCAAGGAGGCCCTATGAAGCAGAATGTCGGAAGCATCGACAAAGCGGTACGCGTGATCGTGGGCATCGGCCTGCTCAGCTTGTTGTTCGTGCTGGAGGGCGGGGCGAAGTGGTTCGGCCTGATCGGTCTGGTGCCGCTTGCCACTGCCGTGTTCGGCTACTGCCCGCTGTACAGCCTGCTGGGCATGAGCACCTGCCCTGCCGGCGGCAAGCCGGGCCACGCCTGATACACCGCCGGCCCGTGCAACGGGCCGCTAGCGGGCCGGGCGGCGAGCGCGCAAGGCGGCCGCGATACGCTGCGCGAGTGAGTAGAGTGTGAGCCCGGTGCTCGCCCAGGCGAGCAGGCGGCGCGGTCGCGCCGCGAAAACGAGGCCGAGCACGAGCCCGGCCGCGAGCGGCTGCGATCTGAACATATGCCAGACGTCGAGCGCCAGCCGCCCGGCCAGCAAGCCGCGCTGCATGCCTTCGGCGGCCTGCGTCAGTTGCGCACGCTGCGCCGCGGACTGCGCGACCAGCGCTTCGCGCCGTTCGGTCAGTTCCTGCAGCCCGGTCTTCATGGCCGGTCCTGCAGCTGCCCGCGATCGCGCTCCAGCTCGGTAAGACTGGCTTCGAACAGGCGTGGCTTGCGCCGCGCCACCGCGACCGCGGCGCGCGCCGCGAGCAGCGCCAGCACGGCAAACACCACGCTCGCCAGGCTGAGCACGATCAGCCGGTGCTCGGTCCAGAGGACCGCGAGGGCGAGCGTGAGCACCACCACCGCCACGCTGCCGAAGAACAGCGCCAAGTATCCCCACAGCAGCACCGCGCCCAGGCGCGCGAATTCCTCGCGCAGCTCGACGCCGACCAGCTCGAGTCGCGTGTGCGCGATCGCCACCAGCGTGGCGGCGAACGCCCGCAGCGAACCGACCAGGCCCGCGCGGCGTTCGCCCTGGTCATGCGGCGGCTGCTCGGCCATTGATTCGCGGGAAATGGGGTTTCGCGGGAAAGGGGCCTTGTGACGGCCTAGCGGCGCCCAATGAGATAGCCGAGCAGGAAGCCGACGCCGGCGGCGACGCCGACCGACTGCCAGGGATTGTCCTGCACGTACCGCTCTGCCTCGCGCGCAGCCTCCCGGGTGCGCGCCGCGACCTCTTCGCTGGTCTCCTCCAGGCGGGCGCGCGCAGCGCGCAGCGACTCCTCGGTGCGCGCACGCGCCTCGTTGATGCGATCGCCGGTCTGATTGGCGGTCGCACGCAGCAACTCTTCCACGTCGCTCGCCACGGCGCGCAAGTCGTCGAGCAGCTTCTCCCTATCGCTGGTGTCCACGTCGAATCCTCCAATGGCGCCCGGGCAAAGCGATGGTGCAATGCTGCGCAGGGGCGTTGCGATGACGCGTTTCGCCTCGATGGTAGCCCCCGCGGCCGCCGGCCGCAACCGCAAGCCGCGACAGGATCGCGCTATAGAATGGCGCGGATGGACGATGCGGCCGGACGCGGCGACCTGGCGGTGCTGGTGCACGGGCTGTGGATGGGGCGCGCGATCTGGCTGTTTTTCGCTCAGCGCCTGCGCCGGCAGGGCTATCGGGTCGCGTCCTTCGCGTACCCGTCCGTGCGGCAGGGGCTTGCCGAGAGCGCACGTGCGCTCGAGGCATTTGCGCGCGAGCGTCCCGCAAGCCGCGTGCATCTGGTTGGACACAGCCTGGGCGGCCTGGTGGTGCTGCGCATGCTGCGCGATGCGCACTCTCTGGCGCTCGGGCGAGCGGTCCTGCTCGGCTGCCCGGTGGCGGGCTGCGGCGCCGCAGAGCAGCTCGGTCGCAGCAGAGCCGGCCGCTTCCTGCTCGGTGCAGCGCTGCCGCAGTGGACTCCGGGCGAGGCGGCCCCGACGGTAGCGCGCTTCCAGACCGGCGCGATCGCCGGCACGCGCCGCTTCGGCGTGGGCTCGGTGCTGCTGCGGCTGCCGCGGCCCAACGACGGCGTGGTCATGGTCGACGAGACGGTTCTGCCCGGCATGGCCGATCACCTGGTGTTGCCGGTCAGCCATTCGGGCATGGTGATCTCGCGGCGGGTGGCGAACGAGGTCGTGGCCTTCCTGCACACCGGGCGCTTTGCGCACCGATCCGAGGCGATCCCGCGTCCCACTCCCCTCGTATAATCCGAACCGATGTCCATCGCAGCCCGCCGTTGGTACCGGCTCCTGCCGGTGATCGCGCTGTTCGCCTTGCCCGTGGCGGGCGCGGGCTGCGGCACGCTCGGCTACTACTGGCAGGCGTTCGGCGGCCAGATGGAGCTGACGCGCAAGGCGCGCCCCATCCCGGAGGTGCTCGCCGACCCCGCCACCGCTGGCGACCTCAAGGTCAGGCTGGAGCGGGTGCACGAGATCCGCGACTTCGCGAGCCGCGCCTTGGCGCTGCCCGACAACGGCAGCTATCGCCGGTACGCGGACCTGAAGCGGCACTTCGTCGTGTGGAACGTGTTCGCCACGGCGGAGTTCTCGGTACACCCCAGGGAGTGGTGCTTCCCCGTGGCCGGATGCGTGGGCTATCGCGGGTACTTCGCGCAGGCCGACGCCGAGGCGTTCGCGGCCGGCTTGCAGCGCGAGGGCCTGGACGTGTACGTGGGTGGTGTGCCGGCCTATTCCACCCTGGGGTGGCTGGACGACCCGGTGCTCAACACCTTCATCGGGTATCCGGACGCGGAGCTCGCGCGCTTGATCTTCCACGAGCTGTCGCATCAGGTGGCCTACGCCAAGGGCGACAGCACTTTCAACGAGTCGTTCGCGGTGGCGGTGGAGACAGAGGGCGTCAGGCGCTGGATCGACGCGAAGGGCACGCCGGAGCAGCGTGCAGCGTTCGAGGCGTCCCAGGAGCACAGGCGTGACTTCGCCGAACTGGTGCAGCGCCATCGCGATGCGCTCGCGCAGCTCTACGCGGGCGGCCTGCCGCCGGAGCGGATGCGCGTCGAGAAGGCGCGCGCGCTCGAGGCGATACGCGCCGACTACGCTGCGCTAAAGCAGCGCTGGGGCGGCTTCGCCAGCTTCGACGGGTGGTTCGCGCAGCCGCTCAACAATGCGCAGCTCGCCTCGGTCGCCATCTACACGCAGCTGGTGCCCGGCTTCCAGCGGCTGCTCGCCGGCAGCGGCGGCGATCTGCCGCGGTTCTACGCGCAGGTGCAGGCCCTGGCCAAGCTGCCGGAGCGGGAGCGGCATGCGGCGCTGAGCGCGGCGCCCGCCGAACGCGTCACCGCGCGCTGATCCGGCCGGCGGCGCGCGCACGCCGGGATGGGCGAGGGACCGCGAGCATCGGGCGGCCTTGCAGGGTTGCGGCTGCCGGCCATCCGCCCGTTGCCCCTGCGCGTATAATTCAAAACGCAGATGGCGGCCGAGCCGGCCGCACCCTCCTTGTCCTTCCGATGACCCGACCATGCATATCCGCACCCTGATTCCGCGCTTCCTGCTCGTGCTGCTCGCCTTCGCGGCAGCCAACGCCGTCGCCGGCCCCGACGTCGGCGAAGCGGCCAAGCTCAAGAGCGTCACCCTGGACGGCAAGCCGCTGTCCCTGGAGCAGCTCAAGGGCAAGGTCGTGATGGTGAACTTCTGGGCGACCTGGTGCGTGACCTGTCGGGCGGAGATGCCCATGTGGCAGGCGTTCTACGACGCCAACAAGGCGCGCGGGTTCGAGATCGTGGCCATGAGCATCGACGAGGACCACGGCGAACTCCTGAAGCACGCGCAGCAGAGGAAATTCGGCTTCCCGATCGCCTGGCGCTGGGACGACAAGACCGACGACAACTTCGGCGACATCATCGGCACGCCCACGCTATACGTGGTGGACAAGGCCGGCAAAGTGGCGTGGATGAAGCGCGGCCGGGTGACGCCGGAGCAGCTTGCCGCGGTGGTGGAGCCGCTGCTCAAGTAGATCCGAGATGAACGAAGACATCAACACGCTGCGGCGCATCCTCAAGCAGAGCAAGATCATCGCCGTGGTCGGGCTGTCCGCCGACTGGTGGCGGCCCAGCTACTTCGCCGCCAAGTACATGCAGGAGCACGGCTACCGTGTCATCCCGGTCAACCCCAGCTACCAGCAGATCCTCGGCGAGAAGTGCTACGCCAGCCTGCGCGACGTCCCGGAGCCGGTGGACATCGTGGACTGCTTTCGCAAGAGCGAGGACATCGGCCCGATCGCCGACGACGCCATCGCCATCGGCGCCAAAGTGCTGTGGATGCAGATCGGCGTGATCAATCACGCCGCGGCCGACAAGGCGCGCGCCGCCGGGCTGGAGGTGGTGATGGACCGCTGCGTGAAGATCGAGCACGCGCGGCTGTTCGGCGGGTTGAACTGGATGGGGGTCAATACCAAGGTCATCTCCTCGAAGCGCCCGCATTGGCTCGCTTACTAGGATCTAGGAGCTAGGAGCTAGGATGTGGGGGGTTGAGCGGCTGCGCTGCGCCTTCTCGAGTCCCCTAGCTCCTAGATCCTAGTTCCTAGCTCCTCCTTAAGCTCCGCGCGCCCCTGCCGATAACCCCGTAAAACCAAACCTGCCCGCCGGCGCCTCGCCGGCGGTAAACGGGGAACCTGAAACCGTTCACAATGCACGGCTACGCGTCGAACGCGTTGGCGCTGTCTCTTGCGCTGACCGCGGCCACCGTCATCGCCGTCGGCTTGGCGATCGCCCTGCGCGAGCGCTTTTCGCGCGTCGGCTGGCTGCACCTGTATCTCGCCTGTGCGGCCGGCGGCTACCAGGCGGCGCTGGCCGCGGTGGTGCTCGCTGAGGACGAGGCGCTGGCGCTGCAATGGATGCGGTTCGGCACCTTCGCCGCGCTGCTGATCGCCCCGCTCGCCTATCACTTCGGTTGCACCGTCAGCGGACAGCGGCTGGCGCAGCGGCGCGGGCTGGTCGCCGTCTGGGTTGCCACCGCGCTGCTCGCCCTGTTTCATGCCGCGGGCATGCTGTTCTCGGGCTTGCACCGCTACGACTGGGGAGCATACGGGGCCTATACGACGATCGGCTGGTTGTTCGTCCTGCTCACCGGCGGCACGGTGGCCCTGGCGCTGCGCGTGTACTGGAGCGAGTACCGCAACCGGAGCAGAAGCCTGGCGTCGCAGCGCGCCCTGCGCCTGGGTTGCGCATTGCTGATCGGCTCACTGGCCGTGGTGGACTTCCTGCCGGCGCTCGGCTTCAACGTCTACCCGGTCGGCGGCCTTGCCCTGCTGAGCGCAGGTCTGCTCAACGCGCACACCATGTGGCGCTACCGGCTGGTGGAGATCACGCCGGCCTACGCCGCCGACCAGCTGATGGACTCGATGAGCGACGGCGTGCTGATGATCGACCGCGACGGCGTGGTGCGCCTGGTCAATCCGGCCGCCGCCGAGATCCTCGGTGTCGACCGCGCCAACCTGGTCAATCGCCTGCCGCCGGCCACGCTGGCCACCGAGGTTCTCGGCTGGCAGCAGCTGCCGTTCTTCCCCTCCACCGACATGGCGCTCGGCGAGCGCAGCTATGTCACGCCCGACGGCACCCCGCGCGTCTTGGACGTCAGCGTGGTACTGATGCGCGACTACGGGCTGGAACCGGCGGTGGCCGTGATCGGCTTGCGCGACATCACCGCGACGGTGCACGCGCAGGAGCAGATCGAGCGCCTGGCGTACTACGATCCGCTCACGCACCTGCCCAACCGGCTGTTGCTACGCGATCGCTTCGGCGACGCTATTGCCCGGGCCAAGCGCGCAAACGGCATGGCCGCCACGCTGTTCATGGATCTCGACCGCTTCAAGCAGATCAACGACACCCTGGGCCACGACGCCGGCGACATGCTGCTCAAGGCGGTCGCCGAGCGCATCGGCGCTTGCGTGCGCGAGACCGACTGGCTGCTGCGCGGTTCGGAGATGAGCAACAGCAGCATGCTCGCCCGCCTGGGCGGCGACGAGTTCGTGGTGCTGCTCTCGCCGATCGCCCGTCCCGAGGACGCGGCCAAGGTCGCCTCGCGCATCCTGGAGGCGCTGGCACGGCCGGTGAGCCTGAAGCGCGGTGCCGAGGTCACCAGCGGCGCCAGCATCGGCATCAGCATCTACCCGCACGACGGCGATGAGCCCGAGACGCTGATGAAGAAGGCCGACCTGGCGATGTACCAGGCCAAGGAGGCTGGCCGCAACACGTACCGCTTCCACGACGAGGCGATGAACGCCTCGATGCTCAAGCGCACCGACCTGCACAACAGCATGCGCCGCGGCCTGCATCGCAGCGAGTTCCTGCTGCACTACCAGCCGCAGGTGGCCTGCCGCAGCCGCGAGATCGCCGGCCTGGACGCGCAAGTGTTCTGGCGCCATCCGCAGCACGGCCTGATGCCCGCGGCGGAGTTCGTCAGCGCCAGTGAGGACAGCTCGGTGGTGGTGCCGCTCACCGAGTGGGTGGTGCGCAGCGCGTGCATGCAACTGCGCGCCTGGGTGGCCCAGGGATTGCCCACTCTGTACCTGTCGCTCACCCTTCCGCCGGGCGCGGCGGAGCGCGGCGATCTGCCGCGCCTGGTGCGCGATTCGCTCGAGCAGGCGGGCGTGGACCCGGGTCTGGTGATGGTCAGCCTGCGCGGCGGGCCGAATCAGCGCGACGCACTGCGCACGCGCGACGCGATGCAGACGCTGCATTCGATGGGCGCGCGCCTGGTGCTGGACGACTTCGGCAGCGGCGACATGACGCTCTCCAGCCTGAGCCAATACCCGTTGGGCATGGTGCGCTTCGAATCCTCCTTCCTGCGCGGGCTGGCCCGCGACGGCGATCTGGCGAGCGTCACCCGCTCGCTGATCTCGGTGGTGCACGCGCTCAACCTCGGGGTCATCGTCACCGGGGTGGACAACGCCGCGCAGGCCGCCTTCCTGCGCGAGGCCGCCTGCGACCTGGCGCAGGGCGCCGCCTTCGGCGCGCCGGTCCCGGCCGAGGACGTGCCGGGGCTGCTGTCCGACATCCGCGAGCAGCTTGCCGCGGGTTGACGGCGCTGTAGAATCTC
>DATBMG010000017.1:0-5396 GCA_036554965.1 Burkholderiales bacterium | reverse complement strand
CCCACGAACATCTCCACGAAATCCGAGCCCGAGATGCTGAAGAACGGCACCTTCGCCTCGCCGGCGATGGCCTTCGCCAGCAGCGTCTTGCCGGTGCCGGGGCTGCCCACCATCAGCACGCCGCGCGGGATGCGCCCGCCCAGCTTCTGGAACTTGCTCGGATCGCGCAGGAACTCGACCAGCTCCTTCACCTCCTCCTTGGCCTCCTCGCAGCCGGCCACGTCGGCGAACGTGATGGAGTTGTTGTTCTCGTCCAGCATGCGCGCGCGGCTCTTGCCGAAGGAGAACGCGCCGCCGCGCCCGCCACCCTGCATCTGGCGCATGAAGAACACCCACACGCCGATCAGCAGCAGCATCGGGAACCAGGACACGAAGATGTTCATCAGCAGCGAAGGCTCTTCCTCGGGCTTCGCTTCGATCTTCACGCCGGCCTTGAGCAGGTCGCTCACCAGCCAGGGGTCGGAGGGGGAATAGGTGGTGAACTTCTCGCCGTTGGTCTTCAAGCCCTTGAGCACCCGGCCCTCGATGGTGACGCGGTCGACGTTGCCCTGCTTCACCTCCTCGATGAACGCGGAGTAGTCCATCGCGCGCTGCGGCGCCTGCCGCGCGCTGAACTGATTGAAGACCGTCATCAGCACCAGGGCGATGACCAGCCAGATGGCGACGTTCTTGATGAGATTGTTCAACAAATCACTCCTCGCCCCGGTGGGGCGTCCACTAGCAACCCCGGGTCACGGGGATCATTCTAAGGCCGCTGCCCGCCGCCTGTCAGGCGGCGGCCATGAGATCGCGTCCCAGCAGGTAGGTTTCTGCGCTGCGGCTGCGCGATGCCTGCGGCTTGCGCGTGAGCACTTGGCGGAAGTGCCCGCGCATTTCGCTGCGCACGCCGTTCCAGGCCTCGCCCTGGAACGCTTTGACCAGCAGATTCCCCCCGGGTTTCAGCCACTTGAGCGCAAATTCCAGGGCCAGCTCGGCGAGCTGCCCGGCGCGGGCCTGATCCACCATCGCGACGCCACTGATATTGGGTGCCATATCGCTCACCACAAGATCGGCCTTGGCGCCCTGGAGCGCGACCTCCAGCCGCTGCCGGGTTTGCTCCTCGCGGAAGTCGCCCTGGATGAACTCCACCCCGGGAATGGGCGCCATTTCCAGGATATCGACCGCCAGCACCCGACCTTTCGGGCCGGCGAGCGCGGCGGCGACCTGGGCCCACCCGCCCGGAGCGGCCCCCAGGTCCACCACCAGCATCCCCGGGCGGATGAGGCCCTCCTTGCGCGCCAGCTCCTGCAGCTTGTAGGCCGCGCGCGAACGGTAGCCCTCGCGCTTGGCCTGCCGCACGAACGGATCGGTCACATGCTCCTGCATCCAGCGCTTGCTGGTCTTGCTTCTCATGAGGATCTAGGATCTGGGAGCTAGGATGTAGGGAGAAAGGCGCGGCTCCGGCGCTCAACACCCCTAGATCCTAGATCCTAAAGCATGCTCTCCGCCACCCAGCGCAAGGCGTTCAAGTCCCGGGCGCATCGCCTGCACCCGGTGGTGGCGATCGGCGACAAGGGGCTGACCGACGCGGTGCTGCGCGAGATCGACGCGGGCCTGAACAGCCACGAGCTGATAAAGGTGCGGGTGGCGAGCGCGGACCGCAAGGAACGCGAGTCCTGTCTGGCGCGCATCTGCGCGGCGCTTAACGCCGCACCGGTGCAGCACATCGGCAAGATCCTGGTGATCTGGCGCAAGCGGCCAGCGCTGGAACGACCGGAACAACCGGCGCCGAAACGGCGGGTCAGCGATCCTGTATCAGCACCAGCACTAGGCCCAGCCCGCACTGGATCAGGTAAACGAGGCTCGCCAGCCCGTGCCACACCGCGAAGCGGTCGCGGAACACGCTCTCCATGACCTGCCGCGGCAGCGCCTGGTCCTTGAGGGCGGCCAGCATCGGCTGCACTGCGAACTCGCCGACCGCGCTCAGCAGGACCATCGCCAGCACCACCCAGAACAACCCCTGCCGGAAGGCGTCGCCGCCGAAGCGCACCAGCCGGAACAGCAGCAGATACGCACCGCAGATGAACCCCAGCACCGCCACGTACAGGAACATCCGGCCGGCCACCAGCCCGGCGATGTCGCGATCGGGCAGCGCCGCGAACAGAGTGGGCGCGGCCAGCAGGCCGATGGCCCACAGCGCGCCGACCCAGGCGGTGACCGCCAGGGCGTGGAAGCCGTCGGTGAATCTGGTCATCGATGTGAACACTTCACCGGAAAGCCTGGTCAGAAAGCGGGACCAGAAAGCATGACGAGGAGCCCGGTCATCGGACGCCCTGGTCCTGTCGCCGCTCTCGGTGACGCCTCTCACCCACGCTTCGCGTTCACGCCCCTCTTTCACGCTGTTCGGTCACCAAAGTCGATTGACTCCCCCTCTCTTCGGCACGAGCTACACGTACTTGACGTCCAAAATCTCATAAGAGCGCACCCCTGCCGGCGCCTGCACCTCGGCGGTGTCGCCCGCATGCTTGCCGATCAGGGCGCGGCCCATGGGTGAGGTGATGGAGATCTTCCCGCGCTTGATGTCGGCCTCGTCCTCGCCGACGATCTGGTAAGTCACCACCTCGCCGCTGTCCGCATCCTCCAGCTCGACGGTGGCGCCGAACACGCAGCGGCCGTCCGCGTCGATGTGCGCCGGGTCGATGATCTGCGCCTTGGCGAGCTTGCGCTCGAGCTCGGCGATGCGGCCCTCGATGAAGCCCTGCCGCTCCTTGGCGGCCTCGTACTCGGCGTTCTCGGACAGGTCGCCGTGGGAGCGCGCGTCCTGGATCGCCTGGATCACGCTCGGGCGCTCCACCGTCTTGAGCTGGTGCAGCTCGGCCCGCAGCATCGCGGCGCCCGCGGACGTCAGCGGAATTCTCATCCTCAACCCCTTCCTAATGCGTTCACGCGGCCAGCCGGCCGTGCAGGGCCTGCACGGAGTAGGCGCGCAGCTCTTGCATCTGCCGCATACCGACGCAGGCCGCGCGCGCGCCCGCGATGGTCGTGTAATAGGTGATGCGGTCCTGCAGCGCCGAGCGCCGGATCGAGTAGGAGTCCTGGATCGAGGCGCGCCGCTCGTCGGTGGTGTTGACGATCATCGCCACTTCGCCGTTCTTGATCATATCCACGATGTGCGGCCTGCCCTCCATCACCTTGTTCACCGGCGTCACGTCGATGCCGTGCTCGCTCAGGTGCGCCGCGGTGCCGCGCGTGGCACACAGGCTGAAGCCCAGGTCGATCAGCGCGCGCGCGATCTCCACCGCGCGCGGCTTGTCGGCGTTGCGCACGCTGAGGAACACCTTGCCCGAGCGCGGCAGCTTCACGCCAGCGGCGAGCTGCGACTTCACGAACGCCTCCGCGAAGGTCTCGCCCACGCCCATCACCTCGCCGGTGGACTTCATCTCCGGGCCGAGGATGGTGTCCACCCCGGGGAACTTGATGAACGGGAACACCGCTTCCTTGACCGAGTAGTAGGGCGGGACCACCTCGCCGCGCACCCCCTGCTGCGCCAGGCTGCGGCCGACCATGCAGCGCGCGGCGATCTTGGCCAGGGCCCGCCCGGTGGCCTTGGACACGTAGGGCACGGTGCGCGAGGCGCGCGGGTTCACCTCCAGCACGTATACGACGTCCTCCTGGATGGCGTACTGCACGTTCATCAGGCCCACCACGTCCAGCCCCTTGGCCAGCGCGATGGTCTGCCGGCGCAGCTCGGCTTGCAGCGTCGCCGAAAGGCTGTACGGCGGCAGCGAGCAGGCCGAATCGCCGGAATGCACGCCGGCCTGCTCCACGTGCTCCATGATGCCGCCGATCAGCACCTGCGCGCCGTCGCTGATGGCGTCCACATCCACCTCGATGGCGTCGTTGAGGAAGCGGTCGATCAGCACCGGCGAGTCGTTCGATACCTTGACCGCCTCGCGCATGTAACGTTCCAGATCGCTTTGCTGGTGCACGATCTCCATGGCGCGCCCGCCGAGCACGTAGCTGGGGCGCACCACCACCGGATAGCCGATCTCCTGCGCCAGCGCCAGCGCCGACTGCGGATCGCGTGCGGTGCGGTTCGGGGGCTGCAGCAGGTCGAGCTCGTGCAGCAGCTTCTGGAAGCGCTCGCGGTCCTCGGCGCAGTCGATCATGTCCGGCGAGGTGCCGATGATCGGCACACCGTTCGCCTCCAGGTCGCGCGCCAGCTTGAGCGGCGTCTGCCCGCCGTACTGCACGATCACCCCCTTCGGCTTCTCCACGGCAACGATCTCGAGCACGTCCTCCAGCGTGAGCGGCTCGAAGTAGAGCCGATCGGAAGTGTCGTAGTCGGTGGACACGGTCTCCGGGTTGCAGTTGACCATGATGGTCTCGAAACCGTCCTCGCGCAGGCTGAGCGCGGCGTGCACGCAGCAGTAGTCGAACTCGATGCCCTGGCCGATGCGGTTCGGCCCGCCGCCCAGCACCATAACCTTGTCGCGGGCGCTGGGGCGTGCCTCGCACTCCTCCTCATAGGTCGAGTACATGTAAGCGGTACGCGTGTCGAACTCGGCCGCGCAGGTATCCACGCGCTTGAACACCGGCCGCACGCCCAGGGCCCAGCGCCGCTCGCGCACCTCTTTCTGCCCACAGCCGAGCAGGCGCGCCAGCCGGCGGTCGGAGAAGCCGCAGCGCTTGAGCTCGAGCAGCGCCGCGCGCTCGAGCTGCTCGATGCGCACCCCGGCGAGGGCCTGCTCGCGCCGCACGATGTCGTCGATCTGCGCCAGGAACCAGGGGTCGATGTGGGTGAGTGCGCGGATTTCCTCGAAGGCGAGGCCGATGCGAAACGCGTCGGCCACGTACCACAGCCGTTCGGGACCGGGGTGGGCCAGCTCCTGCTCGATCTCATCGCGCTCGGTGGTGCGCTCGTCCAGGCCGTCGGCGCCGGTCTCCAGACCGCGCAGCGCCTTCTGCAGGGACTCCTGCAGCGTGCGGCCGATGGCCATGACCTCGCCCACCGACTTCATCTGGGTGGTGAGGTGCTGGTCGGCCTGCGGAAACTTCTCGAAGGCGAAGCGCGGAACCTTGGTCACGACGTAGTCGATGGTCGGCTCGAACGACGCCGGGGTCGCGCCGCCGGTGATGTCGTTTTTGAGCTCGTCGAGCGTGTAACCCACGGCGAGCTTCGCCGCTACCTTGGCGATCGGAAAGCCGGTGGCCTTGGAAGCGAGAGCCGAGGAGCGCGACACGCGCGGGTTCATCTCGATGATGACCATGCGGCCGTCGCGCGGGTCGATGGCGAACTGCACGTTGGACCCGCCGGTGTCCACGCCGATCTCGCGCAGCACCGCGATGGAGGCGTCGCGCATGATCTGGTATTCCTTGTCGGTGAGCGTCTGCGCCGGCGCCACCGTGATCGAGTC
>DATBMG010000013.1:0-4020 GCA_036554965.1 Burkholderiales bacterium | reverse complement strand
GGTCCTCGCGCGCGGAGATCTGGCCGGCCGCCTCGGCTCCACCCTGCTGCTGCACGACGTCCCCGGAACCGCGGCGCAACGCGTGTTGCTGGTCGGGCTGGGCAAGCAGGAGGAGTTCGGCCCCAAGGCCTATCGCGAATCGGTGCAGGCCGCAGTGAGAGCGCTCAACGACGGCGGCACGGGCGACGCCGTGCTCTACCTCGGCACGGTCCCGATAAGCGCCTCGGACGACAAGGTGAAGCAGCGCGACGGCGCCTGGGCGGCGATGACCGGTGTGGTGGTGGCGGCGGACGCCGGCTATCGTTTCGACCGCCTGAAAAGCAAGAAAGAGAACCGCAAAGGCCTGCAACGGCTGGCGATCGGGACCGCCGACGCCGCGCACAAGACGGCGGTCGCGCGCGGCGCAGCGCTGGCCGAGGGCATGGCGCTCGCCAAGGACCTCGGCAATCTCCCCAGCAACATCTGCACGCCGTCGTATCTCGCCGGGCAGGCGCAGGACCTCGCCCGGCGCCACAAGCTCGCCTGCGAGGTGCTGGGCGAGAAGGACATGGAGACGCTCGGCATGGGCGCGCTGCTCGCCGTCACCCGCGGCACGCGCGAGCCGGCCAAGCTGATCGTGCTGCGCTACCAGGGCGCGGCGCGCAAGGACAAGCCGGTCGCCCTGGTGGGCAAGGGCATCACGTTCGACACCGGCGGCATCTCGCTCAAGCCCTCGGCCGAGATGGACGAGATGAAATACGACATGTCGGGCGCGGGCAGCGTGCTGGGCACGCTCGAAGCGGCCGCGCGCATGCGCCTGCCGGTGAACGTGGTCGGCGTGATCCCGACCTGCGAGAACATGCCCGGGGGCAGCGCCATCAAGCCGGGCGACGTCGTCGCCAGCATGTCCGGGCAGACCATCGAGATCCTCAACACGGACGCGGAGGGGCGTTTGATCCTGTGCGATGCGCTCACCTACTGCGAGCGCTTCGAGCCCGACGCGGTGGTGGACATCGCCACGCTCACGGGCGCTTGCGTCGTCGCCCTGGGCCACATCGCCACCGGTCTGTACAGCAACGACGATGGGCTGGCGCAGGCGCTGCTCGACGCCGGCGAGCGCGCCTGGGACCGCGCCTGGCGCATGCCGCTGTGGGACGACTACCAGGAGCAGCTCAAGAGCCCGTTCGCGGACATGGGCAACATCGGCGGCCGGCCGGGCGGCAGCGTCACCGCGGCCTGCTTCCTGTCGCGCTTCGCCGGCAAGTTCAAGTGGGCCCACCTCGACATCGCCGGCACCGCCTGGCGCTCCGGCAAGGACAAGGGCTCCACCGCACGGCCGGTGCCGCTGCTCACCACGTTCCTGATGGCGCGCGCCGACGGTGCTGGCCGACCGCGCAGCCGAGCGACGCGCAAAGCATGACGCAGATCGACTTCTACACACACGTCGAGAACCGGTACCAGACGCTGTGCGTCCTCGCGGGCAAGGCACTGGCGCGCGGCTTGCGCATGATGATCCTGACCCCCGACGGCGAGGCGACCGAGCGGGTGGACAAGCTGCTGTGGAGTCAGCCGGCGATCGGCTTCCTGCCCCACTGCCGCGCGCACCACAAGCTCGCCGCCGTCACACCCATCATCCTGGATCACGTCGCCGAGCCGGTGGTGCACGAGCAACTCCTGGTGAACCTGTGCGATCAGTCGCCGCCGCATTTCAGCCGCTTCGAGCGGCTGATCGAGATCGTCGGCCTGGACGAGGCGGAGCGCGAGCAGGCGCGCGCGCGCTTTCGCTTCTACCGCGAGCGCGGCTACGAGATCCGCACGCACGACCTGCATTCCGCAGCATGAAACCGCCCGACGACGACGACGAGCTGTTCGACAAACTGGATCAGCTCATCAGCCGGCACCAGGGGCGCGCCCCACCGCAGGGAACAGGACCCTCGGGGGCCGCGCCGGCGCCGCCGGTGCCCACGCTCACGGATGCCGTCGAGCGGCGGCGCGCCGATTCTGCGCCCGAGATCCCGGTGCTGGAAGAGGCGATAGAGCCGCCCGACGGCTCGCCGGTGCAATGGCCCGCCGCCACCGACCGCCGCCGCCAGCTGCAGGTGGCGCTGTACCTGCGCCTGCGCCAGCGCCTGGATCAGGAGATCGAGGCGCTGGCGCAAGGCCGCACGCATGCGGTCGACGCGCGGCTGACGCGCCTCGTGCAGGCCTTGCGCGACGCCCTGCCGGCCATCGTGCGCGAGTCGGTCGATCAAGCGCTGGGCGGTGGCGAGCCACCGGGTTGACGGTGAGCGCTCGGCTATAATCGCCGGTCCTGCGCTGCACCCCGCCTGCCTTCAGATGGAACTTGCCAAGAGCTTCGAGCCCCGGGAGATCGAGCGCCGCTGGTACGAGATCTGGGAATCGCGCGGCTACTTCTCCGCCAGTCTCGCATCCGATGCGCCGGCGTATTGCATCCAGCTGCCGCCGCCCAACGTCACCGGCACGCTGCACATGGGGCACGCCTTCCAGCAGACGCTGATGGACGCGCTGATCCGCTACCACCGCATGCGCGGCTTCAATGCCAACTGGATCGCGGGCACCGACCATGCCGGCATCGCCACGCAGATCGTGGTCGAGCGTCAGCTCCAAGCCGAGGGCAAGAGCCGTCAGGACCTGGGGCGCGAGGCTTTCGTCGAGCGCGTGTGGCAGTGGAAGCAGCAATCGGGCGCCGCCATCACGCGCCAGATGCGGCGGCTGGGCGCGTCGGCCAACTGGACCTATGCCGACACAGAGGGCCAGAAGGCCGGTTACTTCACGATGGACGCGCGCATGTCGCGCGCGGTCGTCGAAGTGTTCGTACGCCTGCACGAAGAGGGGCTGATCTATCGCGGCAAGCGCCTGGTGAACTGGGATCCGGTGCTCGGCACCGCCGTGTCCGACCTGGAAGTGGACAACGAGGAGGAGGACGGCCGCATCTGGGAGATCCGCTACCCGGCGCCGGGCGGCGGCACCGGTGTGATGGACACCGGTGTGATGGATACCGGTGTGATGGACACCGGTGTGACGGACACCGGCGTGGGAGGAGATGGCGTGGTGGTGGCCACCACGCGCCCCGAGACCATGCTGGGCGACGTCGCGGTGGCGGTGCACCCCGACGACAAGCGCTACTCCGGCCTGGTGGGAAAGCAGGTGGTGCTGCCGCTCACCGGGCGCACCGTTCCGGTGATCGCCGATGCATACGTCGATCCCGAGTTCGGCACCGGCTGCGTCAAGATCACACCCGCGCACGACTTCAACGACTACCAGGTCGGGCAGCGGCACGGGCTGGCGCCGCTCGGCATCCTGACCCTCGATGCGCGCATCAACGACAACGCCCCGGCGGCCTATCGCGGCCTGGACCGCTTCGAAGCGCGCAAGCGCGTGCTCGCGGATCTGCGGGCACAGGGATTGATCGCGTCGGAAAAGCCGCACAAGCTGAAGGTGCCCCGTTCGAACCGCACCGGCGCGATCGTGGAGCCGATGCTCACCGATCAGTGGTTCGTGCGCATGGACAGCCTGGCGCAGCGCGGCCTGGAGGCGGTGCGCTCGGGCGCGGTGCGCTTTGTGCCCGAGCACTGGACCACCACGTACAACCACTGGCTCGAGAACATCCAGGACTGGTGCATCTCGCGCCAGCTGTGGTGGGGCCACCAGATCCCGGCCTGGTACGACGAGGCCGGCAGCGTGTACGTCGCGCGCAGCGAAGACGAGGTGCGCACTAGGTTCGCCTCGCGTCTCGCGCCTCAAGCCCGACTGCGTCGCGACAGCGATGTGCTGGACACCTGGTTCTCCTCGGCGCTGGTGCCGTTCACCTCGCTGGGCTGGCCGCAGGCCACGCGCGATCAGGAGCTGTTCCTGCCCTCCTCGGTGCTGCTAACCGGTTTCGACATCATCTTCTTCTGGGTCGCCCGGATGATCATGCTGACGCTGCACTTCACCGGCAAGGCGCCGTTCCGCGACGTGTACATCAACGCCATCGTGCGCGACGCCGAAGGCCAGAAGATGAGCAAGTCGAAGGGCAAC
>DATBMG010000258.1:0-18600 GCA_036554965.1 Burkholderiales bacterium | reverse complement strand
TGGCCGAGGTGCTGCGCGTCAAGGGCCTGGTTCTGGAGCAGCTCGGCAGGCCGCAGGAGGCCGAGCGCGAGCTTCACAGTGCGATCGAAGTGGCGCGCGCGCAGCAGGCGAAGTCGTGGGAGCTGCGCGCGGCGATGTTGCTCGCATGGTTCTGGAGCAAGCAAGGCAAGCGCGACGAGGCGCGTCAGTTGCTGGCGCCGGTGTACGCTTGGTTCACCGAAGGGTTAGACACCAGGGACTTGAAGGACGCCAAGACTCTTCTCGACACCCTGTGAGGGAGCTCCATCCATGCTCAGACTTGCACTGTCCGTATCGATCGCGCTGTTCGGCACGTTGCCGCTGGCCGGACTGAGCAAAGAGCCGGTGCCGATCGCGTTCAGCGCGCCGTTGAGCGGCCCGTTCGCGAATTTCGGCGAGGTGGTCTTGAGGCACGCGCAACTTTACGTGGAGGGCGTCAACGCGCGGGGCGGAGTGCTTGGCGGTCGTCCACTGGAGCTGGTGCCGTTCGACAACAAGAACAGCCCGCAGGAGGGCATGTTGCAGCTCAGCCAGATTGCCGATCGGGGCATCCGGTTCGTGTCGTTCTGCTGCGCATCGCATATCGCGGTGCCGATGTCCGAGGCGCTCGAGCGGCACAACAGCCGCGAGCCGGAGCGCAGGATGCTGTTCCTGGCCTCGACGGGCGACCAGGAGATCACCAACGAGAAATGCAGCTTCTGGAGCTTCGCATTTCAGGGCAAGGCCGAAATGATGATGGCCGCCCTGACCGGCCAGCTGGCCAGGCAGCCCGGCATCAAGCGCGTGTACCTGATCAACCAGGACTACCCCTGGGGCCAGCAGAACCAGCGCTTCGCGCGCGAGATGCTGGCGCGCCAACGGCCGGACATCGAGATCGTGGGAGACGATCTGCACCCGCTGGGGAAAGTCAAGGACTTCGCGCCTTACGTAGCGAAGATCCGAGCCGCCAGGCCCGACATCGTGATCACGGCGAACTGGGGCAACGACCTCACCCTACTGGTCAAGGCGGCGGGCGAGTCGCGTTTGCGGGTTTCCTTCTACACTTATTTCGGTTCACTGTACGGCGCCGCCACCGTGATGGGCGACGCGGCACTCGACAGGGTAGTTAGCGTGTGGCGATGGCACCCCAACTTGCCGATCGAGACGGAGCGGCTGGCGCGCGAGGAATACCAGCGCCGGTACGGCGGGGAGTACTACCTGACGGGTGACCGCTTGACGATCGAAATGCTGGCGGCGGCGATCGACCAGGCCCGCTCGACCGATCCGCTGCGCGTCGCTTACGCGCTGGAGGGTCTGCGCCTGCAGGGCAGCACAGGAGAGGTGTGGATGCGTCCCGACGATCATCAGCTGCTCGAGCCGCTGTTCGTGCTGAGCCTGACGAAGGTCAACGGCCGCGACGTCAAGGTCGGCATCGAGGGCACGCAAACCGGCACGCGTACGCTGGCCCTGATCGAGGCGGCGGACACCGCCGTGCCTACGCGCTGCGAGATGAAGCGGCCACCGCGGCCCTAGCCCGGGGTGAGACCGTGCTCGGGAATCATTGCAGCGCCTTGATGTCGGCGAACTTGATCACCTTGCTCCATCTCGCGCTCTCCTCCCGCAGGAAGGCGCTGAACTGCGCGGGCGAGCTGCCGGCCGGATCGGAGCCTTCCGCCTGCAGGCGCGCGATGAACTCGGGGGAACGGATCACCTTCAGCGCGTCCGCGCTGATCCTGTCGATCACCTCCTTCGGCGTGCGCGCCGGCGCGCTGAGTCCGTTCCACGCCGTCGCCTGAAAGCCCTTCAGCCCCAGCTCGTCGAGCGTGGGCACCTCGGGCAGCGCGCCGGCGCGGGTGAGGCTCGTCACCGCGAGCGGGCGCAGCTTTCCGGCCTTGATCAGCGGCATGGCGGAGGTGAGGCCGTTGAACACGACGTCCACGTGACCACCGACCAGATCGCTGAGTGCGGGCGCATTCCCCTTATAGGGGACGTGCACCATCCTCACGCCGGCCATGACGTTGAACAGCTCCCCTGCGAGGTGGTTGGAACCGCCACTGCCCGCAGAGCCGAAATTCAGCGCACCGGGCCTGGCCTTGGCGAGCGCGATCAGCTCCTTGACCGAGTGTGCCGGCAGGCCCGGGTTGACCACCAGCGCCAGCGGCGTGGTGTTGATCAGCGTGATCGGCTCGAAGTCCTTCGCCGGATCGTAGGGCAGCTTTTCGGTCAGGCTCGGCACGATGGTGAAAGCGGTCGTTGTCAGCAGCAGCGTGTACCCGTCCGGCGCCGACTTCGCAACGATGTCGGTGCCGATGATGGTGCCGCCGCCCGGACGGTTGTCGATCACCACGGGCTGGCCCCACATCTCGCTCAGCTTCTGCCCGAGCGCGCGACTGACGACGTCGGTGCTGCCGCCGGGCGGGTACGGCACGACCATCCGCACCGACCGGTCGGGAAACGCTCCCGCTCGTGCAGCGAGCGACGCCGCCAGCAGGACGCACAACAACGCCGCGCGCTTCATCCCCGCTCCCGCCGGGTTTTCTTGGTCACGGCGTGGAGCCGCGTAGTGGCCGTCTCGGGCACCGCGTGCAAGCGGTCCAGCCGCTCCAGCGCCGCGCGCGCTTCGTCCTCCAGCCGCGCCACGATGTCGGCGAGCGGCTCGATCCGGTCGGCGAACGCCACGGACTGCCCGAGCGACAGCACGGCCTGCTCGGCCTCGCCGGTCTCGTAGGCCCGGCGGGCCAGCTTGCCGGCGATGTGCGGAAACAGCACCTCGATGTCGCCGCCGTGCTCGCGCTCGAGCTGCTCGACGAGCTTCGCCTTCTCGTTGGCCAGCGTGCGCTGGGTCTTCTTCAGGGAGCGCAGAATGAGCGCGGTCTGCGTCTCGTCCAGACCTACCAGGCGCTCCTTGTAGCTGCGGTGCGCCCAGATCTCCTCCGCCACCAGGAAGCGCGTGCCGATCGCCACCCCGTCGGCGCCGAGCGCGAGCGCCGCGACCAGGTGCGCGCCCGTGCCGATGCCGCCGGCGACGATGAGCGGAATCGTGATGTCGCGTGCGGCGACCCCGGCCTGCACCATGGTGCCGACCAGATCCATGCCGGGGTGGCCACCGGCTTCAGCCCCGATCACGGTGACCGCGTCCACTCCCACCGACTGGGCCTTGCGCGCGAATCGCACCGCCGGGACCTTGTGTAGCACCTTGATGCCGGCATCGTGCAGGCGCGGCAGCAGCGCTTGCGGGTTGTGTCCGTAGGTCTCGACGAAGCGCACGCCTTCGCCGATCACGATGTCGAGCACGCGCGCGATGCGCTCTTCGTCCTTGTCGGCCGCCTGCACCCCGATGTTGACGCCGAACGGCTTGCCGCGCGTGATCTCGCGGCAGCGGCGGATCTCCTTGCGCAAGTCGCTCGGGTCGGGGAAGCTGGCCGAGGTCATGAAGCCCATCAGTCCGGCGTTGACCGCGGCGCCGACGTAGTCCGCGTTGGCGAGCCACATCAGCCCGCTTGCGATCACCGGCAGGCGGATGCCGTAGAGCTCCGTGACGCGCGTGCGGAACAGCGGCTCCCGGTCGGTCGCTCGTGACTGCGGCTGTTCCATCTATTCCTTGAGCACGATCAGCGCGTCGGCGGCCAGCACACCCTGCTCGCGCACGAACAGCGGGTTCACGTCGATCTCGGCGATGCGCTCGGCATGATCGGCGATCAGCAGCGAGATCCGCGCCAGCGCATCGGCGAGCGCGGCGACATCGAGCCTGGGCCGCCCGCGGTAGCCGTCGAGCAGCCGCGCGCCTCTGATCTCGAAGATCATCTCGCGCGCGGCCTCGGCGTCGAACGGCGCGAAACCGTACGTCACGTCCTCGAGCAGCTCCGTGAAAACCCCGCCCAGGCCGAAGGCAACCGTCGGGCCGAAGCAGGCGTCGTTCACCACCCCCACGATGACTTCCAGGCCCGAGGCCATCTCCTGGAGCAGGATGCCGTCGATGCGTGCGTCCGGCTGGTGCCGTTTCGCTGCAGCGAGCACGTCGCGTGCAGATTGCTTGAGCTCGGCCAGGTTCTGTACTCCGAGACGCACGGCACCGGCCTCGGTCTTGTGCGGCAGGTCCGGGGAGTCGACCTTGACGGCGACCGGGAAAGCGATCGGCGCCGATTCGAGGTTCTCGATTTCGTCGGGCTGCAACGCTACTTCGCGCACGACCGGCACGCCGTAGCGCTGCAGGAGATGCTTGGACCGCCTCTCGCCGAGCCTTGCCGCGCCGCTGGGCAGCTCGAGCGCCTGGCTCGCGACCAGGCGTTGAAACGGGCGCCCGCCTTGCTGCTGCCGCGCGCGACGCGCGCGCGCGAAGCCGGTCAGTGCGGCCAGGCAACGCGCCGCGCGGCCGGCATCCAGGATGCAGGGCACGCCATTGCCCTCGAGATAGGCCAGCACATCGCCGTTGTCGTCGGGCGCACTCGGCCAGTTGAGGACCACCGGCTTGGCTACGCCGCGCAGCGTTTCGACCAGAGCCTCGGACCAGGGCCGGGCGCCCCGGCCGCGCGGCACGCGCGCCACCGCCTGGTCGATGTTGGGATCGGCCAGCACCAGGCGCAGCGCCTCGGTGTAGGAAGCGGAGTTGTCGTTGTAGCCGTGCGCGGTGGCATCCACCGGGTTGTCGCAGGACGCGAACGACACCAGCGTCTGGCGCAGCTTGTCTCTGGTCTCTTCCGAAAGGGAAGGCAGCTGCAGGCCGTGCTCGATGCAGCGGTCCGCGAGCAGCACG
This sequence comes from Burkholderiales bacterium, assembly GCA_036554965.1. Lineage (GTDB taxonomy): Bacteria > Pseudomonadota > Gammaproteobacteria > Burkholderiales > SHXO01 > SHXO01. Next base: position 13,850 of record DATBMG010000258.1, on the reverse strand, counting down.
CCGGCGCCCCCGGACGGCGTGACGATGCCCACGCGGTTCCCGGCCGGCAGCTTGCGGATCAGGAACGCCTTGACCACGTCGATCAGCTCGCCCGCCTCGCGGATCTCGACCAGGCCGCCGCGCCGGAACGCGGCGCGGTAGAGCGCATAACCCGTCGTCATCCGCGCCGAGTGCGAAGTCGCCGCCCGGCTGCCGACGTCGGTGTTGCCGGCCTTCCACGCGAGGATCGGCTTACCCAGCTCGAGCGCCCGCCGGCCGATCGCCAGCAGCCGGCGGCCGTCGTCCACGCTTTCCATGAACGCGACGACGATCTCCACCTCCGGGCGCTCGATCAGGTCGGCGACCCAGTCGAGCAGACCGAGGTCGACCTCGTTGCCGGTGGACACGGCATAGTTGCAGCCGACGCCGAAGTAGGCCGCCAAGGCGATGACGCCGAACCCGAAACCGCCGCTCTGGGTGACCATCGCCATCGGCCCGGGCTTGAGCGTCGCGAGCTGCGCCGTGCCGCCGAAGCCGATGCGGGCGTTGTCCTTCAGGTTGAGGATGCCGAGGCAGTTGGGTCCCACCACCCGCACGTGGGCCTCGCGCGCCGTCGCGCTCAGTTGCGCCTGCAGCCGCTTGCCTTCTTCCCCCGTTTCGGCGAAGCCGCCGGCGAGCACCAGCGCGAACGGGATCCCGGCTTTCCCGCACTGCTCGATGGCGCCCGCCACCCGCTCTGCGGACAACGCGATGAGCGCCACATCGCAAGGTTGCGGCACCGACAGCAGATCGGGGTAGCAGGCGAGACCCTTGACATCTGCATACTTCGGATTGACCGGATAGATCCGGCCGGCGTAACCGAAATCGGTGAGCAGCCGCAGCGCCTGGCCGCCGATGCGGACGGCGTCGTTCGACACGCCGACCACCGCGACGCCACGTGGGTTCAGCAGGCGGGACAGGTCGCTGCCCCCGGTTGCGAGGGTTGCGCCGGCGCGGGTTGCGGGTGTTGCGGTCGTCGCGGCTTTCATGCGCGGGGTTCGGTCACTTGCCCAGGAACTTCGGCGGGCGCTTCTCCTTGAACGCGTCCACCCCCTCCTTGTGATCGTGGGTGAGCCGCGCGAGACCGGAAGCGAGCGTCTCCGCCTCCAGCAACTGCTCGAGCGTGGGAACGTACATGCCGTGGAACATCTTCTTCGCCAGCGCCAGCGCGTAGGTTGCCGATTCCGCCAGCTCCACCGCCAGGGCGCGCGCCTGCACCTCCAGCTCGTCGTCGGGCACCACGCGCACCACGAGTCCCAGCTGCAGCGCCTCTTCGGCGGGCACCACGCGCGCGCTGTATACGAGGTCCTTAGCCCGGCCGATGCCGAGGTACTGCGTGAGAAAGAACACCGCGCCGCCGTCGGGCACCACCCCGACTTTCTTGAACGCCATGGAGAACCTCGCGGTATCCGAGGCGACCACCAGGTCGCAAGCCAGCGCCAGCGCGTTGCCGATGCCGTAGACCGGCCCGCGCACCGCGGCGATCACCGGCTTCTCCAGGTTGTAGAGCGCCAGCACGGCGCGATGGCGCAGCCGGGAGCGGGCACGCCCGGATACGAGGTCGGACTGCCGCATCGCGGTGACATCGCCTCCCGAGCAGAACGCGCGCCCTGCGCCGGTCAGGATCACGGCGCGGATCCCCTCGTCCGCCGCGATCTCGCCGAGGTGCTGAGAGAGCGCTTCCCACATCGGGTCGTTCATGGCGTTCAGCCGGTCCGGCCGATCCAGCGTGAGCACGGCGATGCTCGCGTTCTTCTCCAATCTCACGTTCATGCCGCCGGCCCTCCGCATTCCCTTGCGCTCATATCGAGTCCCAGGAAAACACGTCCACCGTGCGCTCGAGCGGGAAGAACCAGCTCTTCAGCGCCGGCAGCATGTGCTCGGCGCAGGTCTGCGGCGTCCAGCCCTGCGCGCGATGGATGCCGCGCAGCGGCCGCGACTGGCTCATCAGGAAGATCTCGTTCTTGCGCACCGCGAACACCTGGCCGGTCACGTCCCGGGCCGCATCGCTGGCGAGGAACACCGCCAGCGGGGCGTTGAACTCGGGCGTGACCTGCTTGCGCTGCTCGATGCGCCTCACCGCCTCCGGGTCGCTCGGCGGGATGGACGCGGTCATGCGCGTCCAGGCGACCGGCGCGACGCAATTGGAGCGCACGTTGAAGCGCTGCATGTCGTGCGCGATGTTGTTCGACAATCCGACCAGCCCCAGCTTGGCTGCGCCGTAGTTGGCCTGGCCCACGGCGCCGATCAGACCCGCGGTCGAGGTCATGTGCACGAAGCTGCCGGAGGCCTGCTTGCGGAACTGATCAGCGGCGTGGCGGGAGGTGTTGAACGCGCCCTTCAGCATGACCGTCAGCACCGCATCCCAGTCGTCCTCGGTCATCTTGTGGAAGATCACATCGCGCAGGATGCCGGCGTTGTTGACCACGCAGTCGATGCGCCCGAAGGTGTCCACGGCGCACTGCACGATCTTTCCCGCCGAGGCGAACTCGGCGACGCTGTCGGTGCTGGCGACCGCCGCGCCGCCGGCCTTCTCGATCTCGGCCACGACCTCGTGCGCCGGCGCCTCGTCGCCGCCCGTGCCGGCGAGCGACACGCCGATGTCGTTCACCACGACCTTGGCGCCTTCGACTGCCATGAGCCTGGCGATGGCGGCGCCGATGCCGCGCCCCGCGCCAGTCACCACCACCACCTTGCCTTCCATCATCCTGGGTTGCGTCACCGGCAGTCCTGTGTCGTAGCGTTGCGGCGTTACCGGTGGCTCAGCGAATCTCCGCCTTGCCGTTGTTCAGCACGGTCAGCCCGCGCTTGGGGACGGTGGCGCGGAACGAAACCACGTTGCCGTCGCGCCACATCTCGGTGCGAATCGTCTCGCCCGGATACACCGGTGCGGAGAAGCGTCCCTCCATGGAGACCAAGCGCGCGGGTTGGTAGCCGCACAGCGTCCTCAGGATCGCGTGCCCGGCGACGCCGAACGTGCAGCGACCGTGCAGGATCGGCCTGTCGAAGCCGGCTTTGTGCGCATATGCGGGGTCGGCATGCAGCGGATTGTAGTCCCCCGACAGGCGGTAGATCAGCGCCGCCTGGGGCAAGGTGGGCAGATCGCACACCTGCTGCGGCGGGGAGTCGGGAATCGGGTGCGGCGTCTTGACCGGCCCGTCGGGTCCGCCGAAGCCCCCGTCCGCCCGGCAGAAGGCGGTGGAAGTGAGCGTGCAGATCAGTTCGCCGCTCGCCTTGTCGCGCACCGCGCAGTCGGTCATCAACAGCGCGCCTTTGTTCGGGCCCTTGTCCACCAGCCCGGTCACGCGCGTCTTGCCGACGATATCGCCTTCCACCGGCAGCGGCTTCGCGATCCGGAACCCCTGCTCCCCGTGCACCACGTGACTGCGCGTGATGCCGGTGTCCGGGTGCGCGTGCCAGGGGCCGGGATAGCCGAGGATGATCGCCATCGTCGGCAGCGCCTGCAGTCGGTCCTCACACACGAAGCGGAGCTGGTCGGCATCGCAGGGATCGGCGCCGAGCCCGACGCCGAGCGCGTAGAGGATGGTGTCGCGCCGGGTGAGATGCTGTTCGACCTCGGGAATCTGCCAGTTGACCAGCTTGTCGTAGTTGATCGTCACGCGACCGGTGCTCCCGGGGTCGGTGCACGGAGTCGATGTTGCGACGTGTTCCGTTCGCAACCGCCGCGTATCCGTGCATCTCTTGCGGCCCAGTATAGCGTAGCGAGTGCGGCTACGGCCGTGCCGCGCGATACTCGCGCATCGCATCGAGCAGCCAGTCCGCGAGATAGAGCGCAAGCGAGCGCCGTACGAACAGACGGAATATCGGCGCGTCTTCCGCGAGCGTCCCGTTCTCGAGCGTAAGGATGGCCTGGGTGCGGGCGAAGTTCGATTGCGCGCATCGCCCCGGGCGGAAAGCGCGCGGATGCAGGTCCAGGGAGCACGCCTTCGACAGCACCTCGCGGGCGCACTCGCCGCCGAGCTCGAGCGCGGCGTAACCCGCGGTGAGATCGACGATCGCCGCGTGCTGGCCTTGCAGAGCGGCCCCGAGACGCCCGCTCAGCTCGGCCGCGGCACCTGCCGGGCCGACTACCAGCCACTCGTCCGGGCCGAGCCACAGGCAGCGTAGCGCGTCGCGGCGGGTGAACGTATTGGGCTCCAGCGCCAGGTCCAGCGCGAGAGCGCTGCGCACACCGTCGCGGAAGCGCGCGTCGGCCGGATCGCCGCGCAGGCCGATCTTCGCCAGGAACGGGATCTCCGTCAGCGTGACGGCCCCCGGCACGCAGCCCGCGGCCAGCCGGCCGGTGCAGCGCCCGAGTGCGCTCTCAGGCATGCTGGCGCACCCCCGCCGGGTCCCAGAACACCGGCTCGACGATGCGTGCGCGCACCGTGCCCGTCTCCAGCGGCACCCAGACCGACTGGCCGATGCGCGAACGCCCTGCCTTGACCAGCGCGAGCGCGAAGCCGCGCGCGAGGCTGGCGCTCCAGTAGCTCGAGGTGACATGCCCGAGCATCGGAATCGTGCGGTTGCGCCGCGGGCGCGGCCACGGCAGCTCGCCCGCGACGAGCTGCGCGCCTTCGGGCAGCACCTCGCGCGGATCGTCCGGCAGGACGCCGACCAGCTGCTTGCGATCGCTTCGGCTGGTATCCGGCCGCGCCAGCGAGCGGCGGCCGATGAAGTCCTTGCTCTTCGACACCATCCGCCCGAGGCCGAGGTCGAGCGGCGTCACGCTGCCGTCGGTCTCGTGGCCGACGACGATGAAGCCCTTCTCGGCCCGCAGCACGTGCATCGCCTGCGTTCCGTAGGGCGCGATGCCGTACGGCGTTCCGGCCTGGATCACTGCTTCCCACACACCCGGCGCGTCGTCCGCGCGCACGTGGATCTCGTAGCTCAGTTCGCCGCTGAAGCTGATCCGGAACACGCGCGCCGCAACTCCGGCCACCTCGCCCTCGCGCACCGACAGGAAAGGGAAGGACGCGTTGTCGAGCGGCATCCGCGGCGCCAGTCGCTGCACCATCTCGCGCGCCCGCGGCCCCGCGACGGCAAGCACGGACCACTGCTCGGTCACGGAGGTGAGGTACACCTTCAGATCGCGCCACTCCGTCTGCAGCAGGTCCTCAAGCCAGTCGAGCACCCGCGCTGCGCCGCCGGTGGTGGTGGTCATGAAGAAACGATCCTCAGCCAGCCGCGTGCTCACGCCGTCGTCGAACACCATGCCGTCCTCCCCGCACATCAGGCCGTAGCGGCAGCGGCCCACGCCGAGCGTGCTGAACGTGTTGGTGTACACGCGGTCGAGAAACCGCGCCGCGTCCGGGCCGGTCACTTCGATCTTGCCCAGGGTGGACGCGTCCAGCACGGCCACCGCCGTGCGCACGGTGCTGCATTCGCGCGCCACCGCGGCGTGCAGGTCTTCGCCCGGCCTCGGGTAGTACCACGGCCGCTTCCACTGGCCCACGTTCTCGAACACCGCCGCGTGCTCGGCATGCCAGCGGTGCAGCGGCGTGACGCGGATCGGCTCGAGCCGCTCGCCGAGATCGCGGCCCGCCAGGGCGCCGAATGCAACCGGGGTATAAGGCGGGCGGAAGGTCGTGGTCCCGGTTTCGGCGATCGACTTGCCCGTGAGCGCCGCCAGGATCGCCGCCGCGTTGAGGTTCGAGGTCTTGCCCTGGTCGGTGGCCATGCCGGTGGTGGTGTAGCGCTTCAGGTGCTCCGCGGCCACGAAGCCTTCGCGCACCGCCAGATCGACGTCCTCAGACGTGACGTCGCTCTGGAAATCCACGAACGCCTTGGACCGCGACGCGCCGCGCTCGATTCGCCACAGCGGCGCGAGCGCACGCATCGGCGCCTTTGCAATGTCGGGGGCGATGTCGCGCAGCTCGACGCGCGCCCCACCTTCGAAGCCGGCTGCGCGCGCCGCTTCGGTGCCGGCGCGGACCGCCTCCTCGAGCGCCGTGCGCGTCGAGAAGACACCGCGGCAGGCGCCTGCGCAATGCTGTGCCTGCACGGAGTGTGCGGGAATGAAGCTCGCGAGCGTCTCGTCCCACGCGAGCCGGCCTTGCGATTGCGAGAACAGGTGCACCGCGGGGGTCCAGCCGCCCGACATGGCCACGGCATCGGCCTCCAGCCACTCGCCGTTCTTTTCCATGAGACCGGCGACGCGCACGGCGCGCACCCGCCCGGATCCCCGGACGTCGAAGATGGCGCTGGCGAACCGCACTGGAATGCTCGCCTTCACGGCGTCGTTCGCGGCGCCCGCCAAGGGCTCGGCGCGCACGTCCACGACGACGACTTGCACGCCGTTGCGCGCGAGATCCAGCGCAGTGGCATAAGCGGAATCGTTGTTGGTGAACACCACTACGCGCCGCCCGATCGCCACGGCGTAGCGGTTCAGATAGGTGCGGGCAGCCGCGGCGAGCATCACACCGGGGCGATCGTTGCCGGGAAATACGATCGGCCGCTCGTGCGCACCGGTGGCCAGGATCACCCGCTTCGCCCGCACCTTCCACAGTCGCAATCGCGCCACGTCCGGCGCCGCGGCAGCCCCGAGATGGTCGGTGCGGCGCTCGAGCAGGCACAGGTAGTTGTGGTCGTGGTAAGCGAACACTGTCGTGCGCGGCAGCATGCGCACCTCGGGCGCAGCGAGCAGCTCGGCCAGCGTCGCGGCGATCCACGCCGGCCCGACGCCATCCGCATCCGGCAGCGACAGCAGGCCGCCGCCGAGCTCGTTCTGCTCGTCGGCGATCAGCACCCTCGCGCCGGCCCGCGCTGCGGCCAGCGCGGCCGCGAGGCCCGCCGGTCCGCCTCCCGCCACCAGCACGTCCGCGTGCGCGTGCATCTTGTCGTAGAGCTCCGGGTCCGCTGCCGGTGGCGCGCTGCCCAACCCCGCCGCGCGCCGGATGAGCGGCTCGTAGACGCGCGTCCAGAAGCGCTGCGGCCACATGAAGGTCTTGTAGTAGAAGCCGGCAACGAGCAAGCGCGAGAACCAGCTGCTGGCCGCGCCGAAGTCCAGATCCACGCTCGGCCAGCAGTTCTGTGCGGCGGCAGTGAGCCCTTCGACCAGCTCGATCTGCGTAGCGCGCGTGTTCGGCTCCGCCCATCCTCCGGCGCCGAGTCGCACCAGCGCGTTGGGCTCTTCGGATCCCGCGCACAGCACGCCGCGCGGGCGGTGATACTTGAGGCTGCGCGCGAGCAGCAGCACGTCGTTGGCGAGCAGAGCGGAAGCGAGCGTGTCGCCCGGGTGCCCCTCGAAGGCGCGGCCGTTCCACTCGAACCGCAGCTTGCGCGCGCGATCGATGCGACCCCCGGACGGTAACCTGAACGCCGTCACACGCTTTGCTCCGGCCGGGGCTCGCCCGGCCTGTACACCGCGACGATCTCGTGCGTGACGGTGTGGCGGATCGCGTTGAACCAGCGCCGGCAGCCGCAGGCGTGGTTCCAGCGCTCGGCGAACAGGCCCTTGGGGTTGTCGCGCATGAACGCGTACTGCGCCCACTCGCCGTCAGAGAATTCGTCCGGCGCTGCAGGGCGGGCGATATGCGCCTGGCCGCCATAGCGAAACTCGGTCTCGTCGCGCGGCCCGCACCAGGGGCATGGAATCAGCAGCATGTCAGTGCGCCACCGCCGCGGCGCCGTGCTCGTCCACCAGCGCCCCGGTGGTGAAGCGCTCCAGGCCGAACGGCGCCGCCAGCGGATGTGGCGCGTCCTTGGCGATGGTCCAGGCGAACACGTGGCCCGAGCCCGGCGTGGCCTTGAAGCCACCGGTCCCCCAGCCGCCGTTCAGGAACATGCCGCGCACCGGCAGCGGGCCGATGATCGGCGAAGCGTCGGGACTCACGTCCACGATGCCGCCCCAGGTGCGCATCATGCGCAACCGGCTGAACACCGGAAACAGCTCCACCAGCGCCGCCATCTGGCTCTCGATCACGTGGAACGAGCCGCGCTGCGCATAGGAGTTGTAGGCGTCGATGCCGGCGCCGATCACCAGCTCGCCTTTGTCCGACTGGCTCACGTACACGTGCACGGCGCTGGACATGACCACGGTGTCGAGGACCGGCTTGATCGGCTCCGAGACCAGCGCCTGCAGCGGATGGCTCTGCAGCGGCAGGCGCACGCCCGCCAGCGCGCACAGCACCGAGTTGTGTCCCGCCGCGACGATGGCGACCTTGCCCGCGCGCAGCGCCCCGCGCGTGGTGCGCACGCCTTCGACGCGGCCGTTGCGGATGTCGAAACCGGTGACCTCGCAGCCCTGGATGATGTCCACGCCCAGCGCGTCGGCCGCGCGCGCGAACCCCCAGGCAACCGCGTCGTGCCGCGCGGTCCCCGCCCGGCGCTGGAGCGTGCCGCCGAGAACCGGGTAGCGGGCGTGCGCGGAGATCTCCAGGATCGGGCAGAACCGCTGCACCTGCGGTGGCTCGAGCCACTCCGCGTCGATGCCGTTCAGGCGGTTGGCGTACACGCGGCGCCGGCCTTCCTGCAGGTCGTGCAGGTTGTGCGCCAGGTTCAGCACGCCGCGCTGCGACAGCATGACGTTGAAGTTGAGCTCCCGCGACAGCCCTTCGAACAGCTGCAAGGCGTGCTCGTACAGCGCCGCCGACTCGTCCCACAGGTAGTTGGAGCGGCAGATGGTGGTGTTGCGCCCGGTGTTGCCGCCGCCGAGCCAGCCCTTCTCCAGCACCGCCACGTTGGTGATGCCGTGCTCCCTGGCGAGATAGTAGGCGGTGGCGAGCCCGTGGCCGCCGCCGCCAACGATGACGACGTCGTAGGCGGGTTTGGGCTGCGGAGTGCGCCAGTAGGCCGGCCAGCGCTCGTAACCGCTCAGCGCCCCGCGTGCCAGCGCGAGAATCGAAAACCGTTTCACGCCTCCCCCTTCCGACGACCGCGTGCCGCCGCTCAGCGGTCGGAAACGCGCTGCAGGAAGCGGCGCGTACGCTCCTGCCGCGGCTCGCCGAGCACCCGGTCGGGGTGCCCCGCTTCGACGATCACGCCGCCGTCCATGAACACGACCCGGTCGGCCACCCGGCGGGCGAAGCCCATCTCGTGGGTCACCACCATCATCGTCATGCCGTCCTCGGCCAGCGCGCGCATGACGTTGAGGACCTCGCCGACCAGCTCGGGGTCGAGCGCCGAGGTGGCCTCGTCGAACAGCATCATCTCCGGATCCATGGCGAGCGCGCGTGCGATCGCCACGCGCTGCTGCTGGCCTCCGGACAGGCGCGCGGGGTACTCGTGGATCTTGTCCAGCAGGCCCACGCGCTCGAGCACGGCGCGCGCCTTGCTCTCCGCTTCCGCCCTGTTCCGCTTCAGCACCTTGCACTGGGCGATCATCAGATTGTCGAGCACGCTCAGGTGCGGGAACAGGTTGAAGTGCTGGAACACCATGCCGATCTTGGTGCGCACCCGGTCGAGATCGCAGTCCGGCGCGCAGATGTTCTCGCCGTCGATCAGGATGCGCCCTCCGGTCGGTTGCTCGAGCCGGTTGACACAGCGCAGCAGCGTCGACTTGCCGGAGCCGGACGGCCCGATCAGGCACACCACCTCCCCGGAGGCGATGGCGAGGTCGATGCCCTTCAGCACCTGCAAGGGGCCAAAGCGCTTCTCCAGCGCGATCAGCTCGATCGCCGGCGAGGCGGCCTGGTTCATCCGCGCACCGCGCGCTTCTGCCGGCGCTCGAGCCAGGCCACGGCACGGGTGAGCGGCAGCGTGATGGCGAGGTAGGTGAGCGCCACCGCGACCAGCGGCGTGCCGTTGAACGTATCGGCAACCGCATCCCGGCCGAACTTGGCCAGCTCGATGGTCTGGTCGGTGGTGCCGAGCACGAACAGCAGCGACGTGTCTTTCAGCAGCAGCACCAGCTCGTTGGTGAGCGGCGGCAGGATCACGCGGAACGCCTGCGGGATCACGATCGAGACCATGGCGCGCGCATGGCTCATGCCCAGCGAGCGGGCTGCCTCCATCTGACCCCTGGGCACCGCCTCGATGCCGGCGCGGATGGTTTCGGCCAGATAGGCGCCGGTGACGATGGCCAGCGCCAGGCTGCCGGGGCCATAGGTGCCCGGCACGCGCACCTGCAGCGCGATCGGCAGCACGAAGCCGATCAGCACGATGGTGATGAGCGCGGGCAGGCCGCGGAAGATCTCGATGTAGAGCGCGGCCGCCCAGCGATACGGCCGCACCGGCGACAAGCGCATCAGCGCGAGCACGAGCCCGATGGCGAGCCCGCCGCTGAAGCCGAAGAAGGTGAAGATCAGGGTGTTGCGCGCCGCCCGCACCAGGATGTCTGGGAACAGGCTGCGGAAGATCTGCCAATCGAAGAAGCTCTCCTGCAGCCTGGCCCAATCGGTCGCCAGCGCCACCCACGCAAGCAGCGCGAGGGTGACCGCGTAGATCGCATAGCGGATCAGCGCCGCCCGCTGGCGCCGGGTCAATGGCACTAGTCGCCGAACCACGCCTTGTAGGTCTTGTCGTAGTCGCCGGACTGGCGCACGTTCGCGAGTGCGGCGTCTAGCGCCGCCACCAGGCTCGGATTGTCCTTCGCCACGGCGAAGCCGTACTGCTCCCCGGTCTTGAAGGTCTCGGTCACGGCGAACTGATCGGGCGCCTTGAGCGCCCGGTACTTGTTCACCGGGAAGTCCTGCAGCACCGCGTCGATGTCGCCCGATGCGAGAGCGTTGAACAGGTCGTCGGCGCCGGGAAAGTCCTTGACCGTCGCGCCCGCAGGCTTGTGGGCCTTGGCGTAGGTCTCACCGGTGGTGCCCGACTGCACGCCGATGGTCTTGCCCTTCAGGTCGGAGAGCCGCCGGTATCTCTCCCGGTCCGCAGCGCGAATCAGCAGCGCCTGGTCCGCGTCGAAGTAAGGCTGCGTGAAGGCCACCTTCTTCTTGCGCTCCTCGGTGATGGTCGTAGCCGAGGCGACCATGTCGCAATTGCCGGCGGCGAGCGACGGGATGATCGCGTCGAACGGCGTGGTCTTGAACTCGGCGTTGAGCATGAGCCGTGCCGCCAGGGCTCTGACCAGCTCGACGTCGAAACCGGTGAGCTGGTCGCCGCCGCCTCGGTCGTTGAATTCGAACGGCGCGTACGGAACGTCCGAGCACACCGTGAGCTTGTCCGGTGCCACGAGCCGGGCGCTCTTGACGAGGGTCGCCGCATCGCTGCCGGCCGCGCCGGCCGCTGGTTCGGAGGTCGGCGACGACTCGTCCTGCTTCGAGCAGGCGCCGGCCAGCAGGACCAGGGCCAGCAGTGCAGGGACGGCAGAGCGGCGCTTGCGCATGAGGCCTCCGTGAGGGTCCGGAAGTGCAACGGTACCATAGCGGGCGATATGCGCTTGGACTCGCCTCGGCTCGACCACCAGCCAGAGAATCGAGAACCTTGTCAGCGGCGAGGAGCAGGCAGTTGACGCTCGAGCATCGCCACCATGCGCTGCGGCTGCTCCGGGGAAATCAGCAGCGGGATCCCCCGGCGCCGCCGGATCAACACGTAGCGGTCCAGAGCGGACACGTAGAACTCCACCCAGCCCTTGCGCGTCCACAGCCAGCCGAAGCCGCCCCACAGACCGCCGGCGCCCACCCGCAGCGCCAGTCCGAACTGCTCGCGGAACGCTTTCGGATCGAACACGCTCGCGGACTCGATGTCGGAAATCGCGATCATCGTGCGCCGGCCGGGGAACACCAGCGCAAGACCCTGCGCCGAGACCTCGAAGCGACCGGGCCGCCACCAGATCCATACGGCGCCGTACAGGACCGCGAGCAAGAGCGCCACCCAGAGCAGGCCGACGCTGCGCGGGCTCGCAAGCGCGACCACGGCGAATCCAACCGGCAGCGCCCAAAGAAGCCACGTCAGCCAGCGGATGAACGGCGCCATCGGCGCCAGGCGGAAAGTCTCTGTCATGACAGCGCAAACGCGTGCTGGGCTCGGATGACAAATATCGTCCGAAATCGGAGAACGCGTAGGTGCCCCTCAGGTTGGTATAGTTAGGCCTGTAACCGGCCGGATGCCGCCCGCCCTCCTCCCCGCGCATGAGACTTGCCGAGAACGTGATGCACTTCGCCCGCGTGCTGCGCGGGGCCGGCCTGCCGGTGGGGCCGGACCGCGTGATCGACGCGCTGCGCGCGCTGGAGATCGCCGGCGTGGGCAACCGCGAGGACTTCTACTGGGCGCTCGCCAGCGTGTTCCTCAGCCGGCGCGAGCAGTTCGACGTGTTCGATCAGGCGTTTCACGTGTTCTGGCGCAACCCGCAACTGCTCGAGCGCATCATGGCCCTGCTGCTGCCGCGCGTGCGCGGGCGCGCAACCGAGCGGCCGCTCTCCAGCCGCGTGGCCGATCCGCTGGCGCCCAAGCCGCGGCGCGAGCCGGGCAGCCGCGAGACGCCGCCCGAGATCCAGCTCGATGCCAGCCTCACCTTCTCCGAGCGCGAGCTGCTGCACAAGGCCGATTTCGAGAGCATGACGGTGGAGGAGCTGGCGCAGGCGAAGCGGCTGATCGCCGGGCTGCGGCTGCCCATTCCCGAGGTGCGCACGCGGCGTCTACGGCCCGATCCGCACGGGCCGCGCGTGGACCTGCGCGGCACGCTGCGCGCCAGCGTGCGCGGCAGCGCGGACCTGATCCCGCTCGAGCGCCGCTCGCCGCAGCGCCGCCATCCGCCGCTGGTGGTGCTGTGCGACATCTCCGGATCGATGAGCCGCTACTCGCGCATGTTCCTGCATTTCCTGCACGCCATCACCAACGACCGCGACCGGGTGCACACCTTCGTGTTCGGCACGCGGCTCACCAACATCACTCGCCATCTGCGCCACCGGGACGTCGATATCGCCCTCTCCGCGGTGGCCCAGGCGGTGGCCGACTGGTCGGGCGGCACGCGCATCGGGGCCAGTTTGAGGGCCTTCAACCTGCGCTGGTCGCGCCGGGTGCTGGGGCAAAACGCGGTGGTGCTGCTGATCTCTGACGGGCTCGACCGCGACGCCGGGGCCGACCTCGACGAAGCGATGGACCGCCTGCACCGGTCCTGCCGCAAGCTGATCTGGCTCAATCCGCTGCTGCGCTACGAAGGCTTCCAGCCGGTCGCTACCGGCGTGCGCCTGATGCTGCCGCACGTGGACGAGTTCCTGCCGGCGCATAATCTCGACAGCCTGGTCGATCTGGCGCGGGCGCTGTCGCCGGCGCACGCGCACACGGGGGGACGACATCCATGGAAATGACCGGACAGCAGTTCATCCCGCTGCCGCAGCAGCGGGTGTGGGAGGCGCTCAACGATCCGCAGGTGCTCAAGGCCTGCATTCCGGGCTGCGAGACCGTGGAGAAGGTCTCCGACACCGAGTACAAGCTCGCCATGACGGCGGCCGTCGGTCCGGTGAAGGCGCGCTTCACCGGCAAGCTACTGCTGTCCGATCTCGATCCGCCCAACGCCTACTCGCTCGCCTTCGAGGGCTCGGGCGGCGCAGCCGGCTTCGGCAAGGGCATGAGCCGCGTGACGCTGGCGACCGAGGCCGAGGGCACGCGGCTCAGCTACACGGCCAAGGCGACCGTCGGCGGCAAGCTGGCGCAGGTCGGCTCGCGCCTGATCGACGGCGTGGCCAAGAAGATGGCCGAGGATTTCTTCGCGCGCTTCAACGAGACGCTGGCGCCGCCGCCGGTGGCGCTGGAGCGGCCGGCTGCCGCGCGCGCCATCCCGCACTGGGTGTGGATCGCCGCGGCCGTGATCGCCGCCGTCGTCCTCGCCCTGTGGGCGCTGCGCACGCACTGAGCTTTGCTTCGGTGCGCGAGCACCCCAGCACCCCTGGCCTTGTGAGAACATTTGGTTGTTCTTAAATCGCGCCTTAAGGGCGCATAAGGAGCCC
>DATBMG010000221.1:0-45715 GCA_036554965.1 Burkholderiales bacterium | reverse complement strand
GATGGCCGGGCGCGGCGAGCTCCTGGAGAGCGCCGAGGTGCACGGCAACCTGTACGGGACCTCGCAGGCCTGGATCGAGGCACGCATGCGGGATGGGCGGGACATCGTGCTGGAGATCGACTGGCAGGGCGCACAGCAGGTGCGGCGGCTACTGCCCGCCGCGGTCGGGGTGTTCGTCCTGCCGCCGTCGCTGGAGGCGCTGCGCCGGCGGCTCACCGTCCGCGGCCAGGATTCCTCGGAGGTGATCGAACAGCGCCTGGCCAACGCCCGCGACGAGATCGCCCATGTGGAGGAGTTCGACTATGTTATTATCAATCAGACTTTTGACGTGGCAGTAGTGGATCTGGTCAGCATCGTGCGCGCCACCCGCCTGAAAGTGACCGCCCAGCTCACGCGCCACCGCGATCTGATCAATGCGATGAAATGAGGTTGTCATGGCCCGCATCACCGTGGACGACTGCCTGAGGCTCATCCCCAACCGGTTCGTGCTCACGCTCGCCGCGACCTACCGCGCGCGCCAGCTCACCCAGGGCGCCTCGCCGATGATCGAGGGGGCGAAGGACAAGCCGACCGTGACCGCGCTGCGCGAGATCGCCGCCGGCAAGGTCGGTACCGAGATCCTCAACAAGGGCCAGGCTTAGCACGCCTTGCCCCGCGTCCGCCCACGTTTCCCGATCCCGCATCGAGCCGTCGAAACGCCGCAGACAATACTGCCCCGAGGGCTCGCGGACCGAAGGTGTGACCCGACGATGTCCGAGGCTGAGCTTCTGATTCGCGATGCCTCCAGCTACCTGAAGCCGGAGGACGTCCGCCAGCTGCAATCCGCCTACCGTTTCTCGGAGGCCGCTCACGACGGGCAGTTCCGCCGCTCCGGCGAGCCGTATATCTCGCACCCGGTGGCCGTAGCCACCATCCTGGTCGAGTGGCACCTGGATTCCCAGGCGCTCACCGCCGCCCTGTTGCACGACGTGATGGAGGACACCACCGTCACCAAGGGCGAGATCAGCGACAAGTTCGGGCGCATGGTGGCCGAGCTGGTGGACGGCGTGTCGAAGCTGGACAAGATCGAGTTCGAGAGCCAGGAGCAGGCCCAGGCGGAGAACTTCCGCAAGATGTTCCTGGCCATGGCGCGCGACGTGCGCGTGATCCTGATCAAGCTCGCTGATCGCCTGCACAACATGCGCACCCTGGACGTGATGCAGCCCAGGAAGCGTGCGCGCATCGCCCGCGAGACGATGGAGATCTACGCGCCGATCGCCAACCGCTTGGGGCTGAACCGGGTGTACCAGGAGCTGCAGGACCTCGCTTTCCAGAACCTCTACCCAAACCGCTACCGCGTGCTGAAGAAGGCGCTCGAGGCGCAGCGCGGCAACCGCAAGGAGGTAGTCGAGAAGATCTTGGATGCGATCCGGCGCCAGCTGGAAGAGGCAGGCATCGAGGCGCAGGTGAGCGGCCGCGAGAAGAACCTGTACAGCGTCTACCGCAAGATGCAGGACAAGAGCCTGTCCTTCTCCAAGGTGCTGGACATCTACGCGTTCCGCGTCATCGTGCGCGACGTGGCGGCCTGCTACCTGGCGCTGGGTGCGCTGCACGGACTGTACAAGCCAATCCCCGGCAAGTTCAAGGACTACATCGCCATTCCCAAGGCCAACGGCTACCAATCGCTGCACACCACGCTGTTCGGCCCCTTCGGCAGCCCGATCGAACTGCAGGTGCGCACCCAGGAGATGCACAAGCTCGCGGAGGCCGGCGTGGCCTCGCACTGGCTGTACAAGAGCACCGACGCCTCGCTCAACGAGCTGCAGCGCAAGACCCATCAGTGGCTGCAGAACCTGCTCGAGATGCAGTCCGAGACCGGCGACTCGGTGGAGTTCCTCGAGCACCTGAAGGTCGATCTGTTCCCGGATGAGACCTACGTGTTCACGCCCAAGGGCAAGATCATGGCCCTGCCGCATGGCGCCACCTGCGTGGACTTCGCCTACGCGGTGCACACCGACATCGGCAACCGCTGCGTGGCGGTCAAGGTCAACCATGAGTTGATGCCGCTGCGCACGGAGCTGAAGAACGGCGACCGCGTGGAGATCATCACGGCCAGCCATGCCAAGCCCAATCCGTCCTGGCTGAACTTCGTGGTCACCGCCAAGGCGCGACACCACATCCGCCACTTCCTGAAGACCATGCAGTACGAGGAGTCCGCGCAGCTCGGCGAGCGGCTCCTGGCCCAGGCGCTGGTCGCTCTCGGCGGTAGCCTGAAAGAGCTGCGCGAGCCGGACTGGGAGCGGCTGCTCAAGGAAAGCGGGGCCAAGTCCAGGCAGGAGGTGCTGGCCGACATCGGGCTGGGACGCGTGCTCGCCATCGTGATCGCGCGCAAGCTGCTGCCCAGCGCGCCCGGGCACGCCGCCCCGGCCGCGGCCGTCCCCGGGCCGGTGGTGATCCGCGGCTCGGAGGGCATGGCACTGCAGTTCGCCAAGTGCTGCCATCCGATCCCCGGCGACCCGATCATCGGGTTCATCCGCAAGGGCCGCGGCATGATCGTGCATACCCACGACTGCCCGGTGATCGCCAAGATGAAGCGCGAGCCGGAGAAGTGGCTCGACGTGGAATGGGCGCCTGAGACGCGCAAGCTGTTCTCGGTCAACATCAAGCTGCTGGTGTCCAACCAGCAGGGGGTGCTGGCCAAGGTCGCTTCCGAGATCTCCGTCAACAACTCCAACATCGAGAACGTCAGCGTGGAGCCCGGCGACAGCGCCGCCTACAGCAACATCCACTTCACGCTCCAGGTCACCAACCGCATGCACCTCGCGCAGATCATGCGCGGCCTGCGGCGGCTGCCTGAAGTAATAAGAATCAACCGACTGAAAGGATAGGCGCCGGCGCCAGCCGACGCGCTCGACTCGTCGAGTCGCGGGCTGCGCGCAGCGTGCCGAACGGCGCATGGAACCGCTGTCCCCCGAGTTCTTCTCCGCCCTGCTGGCGATTATCATCATCGACCTGGTGCTGGCCGGCGACAACGCCATCGTGATCGCGCTGGCCGCGCGCAAGCTACCGCAGCACCTGCAGACGAGAGCTGTGGTGTGGGGCACGGCCGGCGCCATCGGCGTGCGCGTCGCGATGACCCTGATCGTGGTGGCGCTGCTCAAGGTTCCCGGGCTGATGCTGGTCGGCGGCCTGCTGTTGGTCTGGATCGCCTACAAGCTGCTCGCCTCCGGAGAGCAGGGAGGACAGAGTCACGCCGGCGGGCGCGGGATCGCCACCTTGTGGTCGGCGCTGCGCACCATCATCATCGCCGATGCCGTGATGGGGCTGGACAACGTGCTCGGAGTGGCCGGCGCCGCGCAAGGCAGCTTTCTGCTGGTGGTACTGGGGTTGCTGATCAGCATCCCGATCATGGTGTGGGGCAGCACGTTGATCCTGCGCATGGTGGACCGCCATCCGGTCATCGTGTACATCGGCGCCGCGGTGCTGGCGTGGACGGCAGCGAAGATGATCCTGCACGAGCCGCTGGTGACCTCGCGCATCGAGCACCTGCCCTGGCTGTCATGGGTGCTGTACGCCGCCGTCATCGGCGGCGTCCTGCTGGCGGGCTGGAAGCGCAACCGCGCCGTCCCGCACGAAGGCATCATGCTGCCCGAGGAAGTCTCGAAGCCGGACGGGCCGCGGCAGCCGGATTGATCTGCATCAAGCCCGGACCTTGCTTGGACGAGAATGATGGGCGTGCGATACTGCGTGCTGACACGGCGGATGGAACGATGAAACGAGTCCTATTTGCCCTGCTGCTCGGGGCGTGTCTGGTTGCCCCGGCGGCCTACGCCGGCGAAGATGACACCGAGGACGCGGCCCAGGCGGCGCAAAGCAAGGTCCCAGACACACTGCGCCATGAGAGCCTGGAACTGCCCGGCCTGACCGCATGCCACCAATGCGAGTGGCGGCCGAAGCCGAATCAAATGGCGGCCGGCGAGCAGTGCGGCATGACGCCGGACGGGACTCCCAAGGTCGGCTTGTTCGAGTGCGGCTTCTCCGCCGATTGCGAACGAGTGTGCAACTTCGTGGAGTGCCTCAAGTAGCTCCCCGGCGGTTCCTGCTCAGCCGAACAGGCGCCGAGCACACCGGCCCTCAGCCGCAGGCAGCGCAAGCGGCGCGTTCCTCCTCTGGTCCGCGCGGGCATAGTCGCCCGCTGACTACGGATTTCCCCGGTGTCGGCCCTCCTAGGGCCGCGGGGTTGCGCGTTAACTCGTTGGGTACACAGCTGCTTTTTGGCGTCTGGTACGGGCGTTGCAGTGGCCGCTCGCCGGGGAGGATCGGCGGCGAGCATGCGGCTACTATCGGGCAGGTCATCGAAGACCCTCGGGCAGTTGGTGGGCAGCCTGCTGGAGGACGCAGTCGCCCTGGGGGTGGTGGGCTTCGCGCTCCTGGGAGTGGGCGGGGTCGCCTATAAGACGCTCAGCCCGGACGGCTGGCTGAGCAAGGCGGTGGACAGCCTGTGGGAAAAGAGCCCGGGGCTACTGTGGCTGGTGGCATTCTCCATCGCCGCCATCACGTTGGCGGTGAAGCACCACTACGACCGCGATCCGCGCCTGAGCTCACGCGGCAATCTGCTCGCCTATGCCTTTGTTGCCCTGGGCCTATTTTTCTTCTTCAAGCTGCTGATCACCGGATCGCTTTAGTTTGTCTCCTTTCGGAGACATTGAAAACCTCCACTGTGTAAGGACTTACACGCGGCAGGGGGCGTACCGTCGCACGCCGGCTACATGCCCGCGAATCTGCTCAGTTCTGCTCAGTGGATCATGCGGTTGCAGAGCGCCGAAACCCTCGAGCGGCGGGCCCGCCGCCTCGATCGACACCCGCCTAGACACCGATCGACGCGAGCACGGCGTAATCGGCCTGCGCCCCGCGGCGCACCGGGTTGCTGAGCGACCCCATGCCCTCGATGCGGCACTCGGCCACGTCGCCGTGCTGGATGACCACCGCCCCGGGCGTGCCGGTGCTGATTATGTCCCCTGGGTGCAGGGTCATGACGTGGGAGTGGAAGGACACCAGGTAAAACGGCGGGAAGGCCATGTTGGCGACTAGATTTTCGCGATGCAGCTCGCCGTTGCGGTATGTGGCCACGCGCAGGCGCAGCACGTCGAGCACTTCGTCCGGGGTTATCAGCTGCGGCCCGAACGAGAAGAAGGTGTCGAAGTTCTTCGCGCGCGTCAGGAAGCGCGGGTTGCGCTGCAGGATGTCCTCGGCCGTCATGTCGAGGATCAGGCAGTAGCCGGCAATCACGGCGGGCGCATCGTCCTGCGACACGAACCGGCACTCGCGCCCGATGATCACGCCCAGCTCGGCTTCGGCGGTGATGCGCTCCGACTCGTGGGGCAGCTGGATTGCGTCCCCCGGCCCGATGATGGTGTGGTCGCCCTTCATGAAGGACGCCGGTTCGCTGGGAAAGGGCGCCGACAGGTCGACCGCGTGATCGCGGTAGTTCAGGCCGATGCCCCAGATCTTGCGCGGGTGCCGGTAGAGCGGGCCATAGGCGACCTGCGATGCGGGCAGCATCCAGGGCGTGCGCTCGGCGTCGCGCAGCAGAATGGGGCTCAAGCCCTGCCGGATCAGCGAGAGCATGTCGGTCGGCCAGCTGCGGCCGAGGTGGGCGTTGATGCTGCGCACGGGAACGACGGCCTCGCCAGTGCAAACCGCGGCGGTTTCTTCCCCTTCGTGCCGGATGGTGCAAAGACGCATGTGTTCTCCTCGCCGCCGGCGTCGATCGTCCGCGGTGACCGTGCGCTTATCTTACCCCGCCAGCAGCGCTGGCCCGGTGATCACGAGAACGAGAACTGGGTGATCACCAAGACAACAACTTGGCGATCAGGTGAACAGGAACACGCCGAACCATCCCGCGGCATCCGACCAGCGACGCGCGGTCGAAAAACCGGCCGCGCGCGCCATGCGCGCGAACATCTCCGGCGCGTACTTGTAGGAGTTCTCGGTGTGGATGGTCTCACCGGCGTCGAACTCGAAGCGCTGGCCAGCGACGCTGACTGTGCAGCGGCGGGCGCAGACCAGATGCATCTCGATGCGGCCGTGCGCGTCGTTGTAGAACGCGCGGTGGGCGAAAGCGTCGAGGTCGAAGTCGGCGCCCATCTCGCGGTTGATGCGCACCAGCACGTTGAGGTTGAACTGTGCGGTGTAGCCCTCGGGATCGTTGTAGGCGCGATCCAGGATCGGCTTGGGCTTGTGCAGGTCCACGCCGATCAGCGCCGCGCCCTCCTCGCCCGCCAGCTCCCGCGCCCGGCGCAGGAAGTCCAGCGCCTCGCCCGGCTCGAAGTTGCCGATGGTCGAGCCCGGGAAGAACACCACTCTACGGCCCGGGGGCAGCGCCAGCATGCGGTTGAGCTCGCGCGCGTGGAAGTCCGCGCTTACCGCGACCACTTGCAGCCAGCGCTGTTCGCGTGCCAGGATCTCCGCCTCCTCCAGCAGCTGATCGGGTGAGATGTCGATAGGGACATAGGCACGCGGTTGCAGCGCCGGCAACAGGATGCGGACCTTGCGCATGTCGCCGGCGCCTGGTTCCACCACCACACCGCCGGCGCCCAGGTGGCGCGCGATGTCCTCGGCGTGGCGCGTCAGGATGTCGCGCTCGGTCCGGGTCGGGTAGTAGGCCTGTGTACCGCAAATGCGGTTGAACAGCTCGGCACCGCGCGCATCGTAGAACAGCTTGGGCGGCAGCCGCTTGCGTCGCTCACCGAGACCGCTCAGGACCTCCGCCAGCAGCGAGGAGGCGCGCGGCGCCAGATCGAGCAGCGAAAGGTTGCTCGGGATGGAACGCAGCGCTGGGGTCCTGGCGAATCGCATCGCACACCGTGATCGGGACAGAGGGAGCGTGCACTTCCTGCACGCGCGGCCGGCACATGGCGAACCATTGTATGCGCATTGGTCGCAGCGCGCCGAGCGTCCTGACATGGCCGGCCAGCCGTTCGCTCCAGGAACGCGAACCGCGCTGCGTGACGCTGATCACGGCCGGTTCCAGGGCGGTGACGATGATCACTCCGGGGCCGGGAGCGAGCTCGATGTAATCGCCGCGGGCGAGGAACAGATCACGCAGGTCCCCGGCCCGGGTCAGCCACACCAGGCCGAACTGGCAGCCGATGCGCGTCCCGCCCTTCGCCCGGATGCGCAGAGAGCGATCGGCCGCCAACGAAATCATCGGTCCGCCCTGCATCGGTTCGCCCCACATCGGTTCGCCCTGGCTCGAGGCCCGTGCCCGGCAGTGTAGGCGGCGCGAGCGAGCCGATACAGTCATACCAGACTATAATTTGAACCGATACAGATGCAGGTCCTTGATATCTGTCACGGTTGCTGTCGTGGGCCTCTGTGACTGTCGCGTCGCGACGGCCTGAATCAGGATGGACGCCATGGACGACCGCTCGCCCCACCTCTATCAGGAGCTTGCTCATCGCCTGTCCGACGCGATCCACGCCGGCAGCGTGAAGGCCGGCGATCGGCTGCCTTCGGTGCGGCAGCTTTCGACCCAGCACCGAGTGAGCATCGCCACTGCGGTACAGGCCTATCGCTGGCTCGAGAACCAGCGGCTGATCGAGGCACGCCCGAAGTCCGGTTACTTCGTGTTGTCGCGCGGGCGCAAGCTCGCCGAGCCTGCCCCGTCCTCGCCGCCCGCGGCGGCGCGCTTCGTCGGCGTGAATCGCTACGTGATGGAGTACCTCGCCTGCTCCGAGACACCAGGCGTGGCGCCGCTCGGCTGTGCGACTCCGAGCGAGGAGCTGTATCCCGGGGAGAAGCTGCAGCGGCTGCTGGGCGCGATCGGACGGCGGCGCCCGGATCTCGCGTCGCGTTACGTGATGTCCACCGGGAACCGGCAGCTGAAGGCCGCTATCGCCCGGCGCGCCATCGAGTTCGGCTGCACCCTTGACCCGGAAGACATCGTCGTCACCAACGGCTGCACCGAAGCCCTGAACATCGCTCTGCGCGCGGTGGCGAAGGCCGGCGACACAATCGCCCTGGAGTCGCCCACCTACTTCACCCTGCTGCAGATCATCGAGAGCCTGGGAATGAAGGCGCTCGAGGTGCCGACGCATCCGCGTGAAGGCATCTCGCTGGAGGCGCTCGATCTCGCCACGCAGAGAGCGGGAGCGGTGAAGGCGGTGATGTTGATCACCAACTACAGCAACCCGCTCGGCAGCCTGATGCCGGACGACAAGAAGGAGCGTCTGGTGCGGCTGCTGCAGGCGCGCGGCATCCCGCTGATCGAGGACGACATCTACGGCGAGTGCTACTTCGGCGGCTCGCGCCCGTTCGTCGCCAAGGCCTGGGACGGGACCGGCAACGTGCTGTTGTGCAGCTCCTTCACCAAGAGCCTGGCGCCGGGTTTTCGCATCGGCTGGATCGCGCCCGGCCGCTTCCGCAAGGAGGTGGAGCTGCTCAAGTTCATCAGCTCCATTGCCACCCCGGAGCTGCCGCAGATGGCCATCGCGCAGTTCATCGCCAACGGCGGCTACGACCATCACTTGCGCAAGCTGCGCGCCGCATTCTTGCGCCAAGTCCAGCAGGTCACCGAGGCGGTGGTCGAGCACTTTCCCGCCGGCTGCCGCATCACTCAGCCCGCGGGCGGATTCGTATTGTGGGTGCAGCTGCCGCAGGTCGATGGTGTGCGGCTGTTCGAGCTGGCGCGCGACGCGCACATCGCCATCGCACCGGGTCCGATGTTCACCAACAGCGGCAAGTACCGCAACTTCATCCGCCTCAACTGCGGGCACGCGCTGACCCCGCGGCTGGAACTCGCCATCGCCAAGCTCGGCGATCTGGCGAAGCGGCTGGCGGGTTAGACGCGCGATTCCGGCGGCGAGCCGTGGACCCAAGCGCCCAGCGCGCCAAGCGGGCCGCGCTGTGCCCCGAGCCTCGCGGCGGGCAGGTGAAACGTGCTGGTACGCGCCTGACGGGCGCTCTTGGTAGGCCGTGTAGGATTCGAACCTACGACCAATGGATTAAGAGTCCACTGCTCTACCAGCTGAGCTAACGGCCCCGTTTGACAGATCCGGTCTGATGTCTCGGATGATACCAGCGGCCGGTGCAGCTGGCCGGCGAGGCGCCACCGCCTCAGATCGTGTGTTGGTCCGCGGCCTCGACGCGCCGCGCAGACGTGAATCGCAGCAGCAGGTAACCGAGCGTGGCAGCGCAGGCGGAGCCGATCAGGACGCCGATGACGGCGCTCACCGCGTATTGTGGAGCGTCGTCACCGAACGCCAGATTGGCGATGAAGAGACTCATCGTGAATCCGATGCCGCAAAGCATGGATATGCCGAGCAGCGATGTCCAGCCGGCACCCTCGGGCAACCGCGCGATCCGCGCTCCGATCGCGAGCGCCGTCATGCCGAACACGCCCACGACCTTGCCGATCACCAGGCCGAGCGCGATCCCGAGCGGGAGCGGCTGCAGCGCATAGCGCAGCGATACGCCCTCGAACGACACGCCGGCGTTGGCAAATGCGAAGAGCGGCAGAATGGCGTACGCCACCGCCGGATGCAGATCGTGCTCGAGCGAGCGAAGCGGCGATCTGCCGCCTTCCTCCCTGGGCCGAATCGGGATGAACAGCGCCAGCGCGACGCCGGCCAGCGTCGCATGAACGCCGGACTCGAGGACCGCCACCCAAAGCACGAGCCCCACCAGGAGGTACGGCGGAATGGCCGTCACGTGGCGCAGGTTCAGAATCGTAAGCACCACGAGCGCGCTGCCGGCCACGGCGAGCGATAAGAGCGAAAGCGTGTCGGTGTAGAAGATCGCGATGATCGCGATCGCGCCCAGGTCGTCCAGGATCGCGAGAGTGAGCAGAAACACCTTGAGCGATTGCGGGACGCGGTTGCCGAGGAGCGCGAGCACGCCGAGCGCAAAGGCGATGTCGGTGGCGGCGGGGATCGCCCAACCCTGGAGCGCGACTGGATCGTGCCGGTTGACAAGCCAGAAGACCGCCGCAGGCGCCGCCATGCCGCCCGCGGCGGCGAGCGTCGGAAGCGCGAGCTGGGAACGATTCGCGAGCTCACCTTCCACCACCTCGCGCTTGATCTCGAGACCGACGAGGAAGAAGAACACCGCCATCAGGCCGTCGTTGATCCAGAGGATGAGTGGCTTGCCGAGCATGAACGCGCCGATGCGGATCTCGACCGGCGTGCCGAGGAACGCCTGATACAGACCCTCGGCTCCGGTGTTGGCGAAGACGAGCGCGGCCGCCGTCGCGATCATCAACAGGATTCCCCCGGCCGACTCGAGCCGCAGGAATTCACCGACCGCCTCCGCGATGCGCCCGCCGGCGCGAGCTAAGTACTGGATGGGCATAGGCCGCGATTGCAGGGCCGCCACCACTTTGCAGCCAGAACAAAGCGCAGCAACTTCGTGTGATTGGTAGGCGGTGGGAGATTCGAACTCCCGACCAACGGATTAAAAGTCCGCTGCTCTACCGGCTGAGCTAACCGCCCGAAAAAAAGAAACGCGGATTGTAAGTAGCGCTCCCCGGGGGTGTCAAACCAACGGGGGTGTCAAACCGGGGCGAGAACGTTGCGCGCGATCAGCCCTTCGCGGCAAGCCGCCAATAGAGAAACTTCATGGTGACCGCGCTGCCCGCGACGATCGCGGCGAGCGCGAGGAAGGAGCCGAGCGCGAGCGTGGACACACCGCTCAAGCCCTGACCGATGGTGCAACCCATGGCGGTGACCCCGCCGAAGCCCATCAGCACCCCGCCCAGCATGTGGTTGCGCAGATCCGCGGCCGAGGCGAAGGTCTCCCAGCGGAAGTTGCGCGTGGCGAGCGCATAGCCGAGCGAGCCGAGCAGCAGGCCGGCCACGATCGCCACGCCGAAGGTGACGCGCAGCGAGCTGTCGGTCCACAGCAGCAGCAGTTCCAGGCTGTAACCCACCGGCCCGACGAAACTGAAGGACTCCGGCCGGCGGGTGTTGGTGCCGGCGAAGGTTTCCTCCAGCGTCTGCGGGTCTTCGGGAACGTAGCCGAGGTAGCCGGTCACGTACCAGCCGGCGGCGATGACGAGCCCGATCACCACGCCGCCCAGGATCAACTCCTTGCTGTGCCGGAACTCGCGGTCCTTGAGCACGAACACGAGCAGCACTGCGACCACGCATCCCATGGCGATCCAGCGTGCCGCGCGGCCGTCCAGCCCCGCCAGTCCAGCGAGCAGATTGGGCAACCCCTGTCCGCCGTCGAAGTGCAGCGCCACCGGATCGAGCACTCCGGCACGCGGCACGGCGAGCAGGCCCTTCATGGTCATGTACGCGGACATCGCCAGGAACGTCAGCACCACCAGCGACTTCAGGTTGCCGCCGCCGAGGCGCACCAGATTGCGGCTGCCGCAGCCGCTTGCCAGCGTCATGCCCACGCCGAACAAGAACCCCCCGAGGAGATAGGACAACCAGGAGAAGCGCTCGGCCGGATAGATGGAGCGCTCCAGGTCGACGTATCCGGCGAGGTGCAGCAGATTGGCGGCGAGCATCGCCATCGCGATGGCGAGCAGCCACATGCGCATGCGCCCCCAGTCGCCGATATTGACCGCGTCCGAGACCGCGCCCATGGTGCAGAAGTTGACGCGATGGGCCACCGCGCCGAACACGAACGCGAGGCCGAAGCCGAGCCACGCGATGGTTGCGCCCAGATGCTCCGGATCGAGAACGGAATGGGCAGGGTCGAGCACGGGACCGTGGCTGTCGGATGGAAAGCGCGATTCTACACCGCGCACCGCAGCGTCGTTCCCCGTGGAATAGAACGAGTGCGCGGCCGCTGCTGCCGGCAACAGAACTCGCCGTCAGCGCAGCTTGGGCAGACGCTGGCGCGCCCGTTCGGCGGCGTCGCTCTGCGGGTGGCGGCTCACCAGCTC
Organism: Burkholderiales bacterium; assembly: GCA_036554965.1. Lineage (GTDB taxonomy): Bacteria > Pseudomonadota > Gammaproteobacteria > Burkholderiales > SHXO01 > SHXO01. The sequence continues at coordinate 33,840 of DATBMG010000221.1, read as the reverse complement.
CTCAAGCGTCTTGCGCGCGGCGCCGCTGTCACCGAGCGCGATCTGCGAGCTCGACAGGTTGAGCATCGCGTCGGGGACCTTCGGGCTTTCGGGATAGTTGCTGATCAGCGCCTGCTGCGCATTGGCCGCGGCGCGGAAGTCGCGCAGATTGAACCAGGCGTCGCCGATCCAGTACTGCGCGTTGGGCGCCAGCGGGTCACGCGGGTAGCGCTTGACGAAGACCTCGAAGGCGGCGATCGCACCCTGATAGTCGCCTGCGCGGTATGCGGAGAGCGCGCTGTCGTAGGCACGTTTGCTCGGCGAGGCCTCGCTCGCCGGCGCGGCAGGGCGCGGCGTGGCCGGCGCAGGGGAAGCGGCTGCGCCGCCGCCAGGGGTGGTGGAGGTGGCGGCCGGCGCGGCTGCGCCCGCGCCCCCGCCACCGGCCAACTGCACCTCCAGCCGTTTGACGCGCGCTTCCAGATCTTCCGCCGCCGGGCGTGACGCTCCCGCCTCCTCGAGGCGCTTCAGGCGCGCTTCGAGGTCCGTCAGGGTCTTGTCCTGTTTCTGGTCGGCCTCCGGACCCGTCCCCTCCAACCGCCGCAGCCGGGTGTCGAGGTCGAGGTACATGTCGCGCTGGCGCCGCTGCGCGTTCTCCAGGCTGTGGTTGAGCACCTCGAGCTCGCCGCGCAGGCGGTTCAGATCCGCGCCCAGCGTCTGGATCTGATTCATCAGCTCGATGACGTTACGGTTCTGCTGACCGGGTTGCTGGGCGAGCGCAGCCGACGGTATCGCCGCGATGAGCGCACACGCAGCCAGGACGGTCCGGGCGGCGCGCCCCGCTCCCCCGACGCCGCTGGGGAGGGACTGCCTATTGCTGGGAGTCGATGCCAACGTAGATGATGTCGCTGCGGCGGTTCTCCGCCCAGGCTTCCTCGTTGCTGCCGATCGCCTTCGGCTTCTCGGCGCCGAAGCTGACCGTCTCGATCTGCCGCGCCGGCACGCCCAGCAGCGTCATGGCGCGCTTGATCGAATCCGCGCGCCGCTGCCCGAGCGCGAGGTTGTACTCGCGGCTGCCGCGCTCGTCGCAATTGCCCTCGACGCGCACGCGCAGGTCCCGGTGCTCGCGCAGGAACTTCGCGTGCGCCTCGACCAGGGGCTGGAATTCTTCGCGGATGTTGTACATATCGAAGTCGTAGTACACGCTGCGCTTGGACAGCGGACTGGCTGGATCGGCCAGCACCGAGGCCGGGTCGCCGAGCGGCTTCGCGGCCACCGGCGCTTCGGGCAGCGGTTGCACCACCGGCTGGTCGGCCGCCGCCTTGCGCGCGGCTTCTTCGGCGCGGCGCCGCTCTTCCTCGGCGGCGCGGCGGCGTGCGTCCTCCTCGGCCTGCTTGCGGCGCGCCTCCTCGGCGGCGGCCTGGACGGCCGCGTCCGATCTGGCCTGATCGGAGACGTCGCGCTGCTCCACGGAAGCCGGGGGCTTCTCTCCGCCTCTGCCGCCGCATCCGGCGAGCAGCAGCGCGACGCACAGGCCGATCAATGTCTTCTTCATGCGAGGCTCCTCGGGTCGAAGTCGTTGGGCAGTTCGTGCGCGATCCGCTCGCCCCGCGTTGCAGGCGCGGCGAACGATGGCGAGGATGAGCAAGGCGGCTTCAGGGCCGGTTGTGAGCGGGGTGCGCGCAATGCGCCGGCGGGACGTGACACGATTGTTCGTGCTAGGTGCGGTTTCCCGCCAGCGGCCCCCACGCCGGTTCGCGTACGTCCAGGGCCGAGGCCGTGATCTTCTGCTTGATCCGGCCGTCGCTCGAAACGGCCGCTAATATACCACGGCCCTTCACGATGGATGCGTACATGACCAGCTGGCCGTTGGGTGCGAAGGTGGGCGAGCCGTCGAGTTGGCCGTCGGTGAGGATCTGGATCTGGCGGGCGGCAAGCTCCATCAGGGCCAGGCTGTAGCGGCCCTGGCTGCGCTGGATGAAGGCGAAGTACTTGCCGTCGGGGCTGTAGCGCGGCGTCACGTTGTAGCTGCCCTCGAAGGTGATGCGCTCGGCATTGCCGCCGCCCGCGGGCATCCGGTAGATCTGCGGACTGCCGCCGCGGTCGGAGGTGAACAGCAGCCACTTGCCGTCCGGCGAGAAGCTGGGCTCGGTGTCGATGGCGTTGCTGAACGTGAGGCGGTCGGGCTCGCCCCCTGCGGCGTGCAGCGTGTAGATCTGCGCCACGCCGTCCTTTGACAGCACCAGCGCCAGGCGCTCGCCGTTCGGCTCCCAAGCCGGTGCACTGTTGCTGCCCTCGAAGTTGGCCAGGATGCGGCGCCGTCCGCTCATCTCGTGCAGGAACACGATCGACTTGCGCTGCTCGAAGGACACGTAGGCGATGCGGCTGCCGTCGGGCGACCAGGCCGGAGAGATGATCGGCTCGCGGTGCGCCAAGATGAATTGCGAGTTGTACCCGTCGGCATCGGCCACGTGCAGCTCGAAGCGGTCCGGGTTGCGCGCTACGTAGGCGATGCGGGTGCTGAACACGCCCGACTCGCCGGTGAGCTTCTCGTAGATCAGATCGGCGATCTTGTGCGCGGTGGCGCGCAGCTGGCTCTGCGCGATGGCGTAGGAGTAGCCCACCAGCTGCGCTTCCTTCACGGTATCGGTCATGCGGAAGCGCACTTCCACGCGGCCGTCGTTGCGCTCCAGCACCTTGCCCACCACCAGGGTCTGACTGCCGCGGTTCTTCCAGTATCGGTAGTTGATCTCGGGCAGGTCGGTGGGCAGCGGTCGCACGCTGCCGGCCTCCTGCAGCTTGAAGCGCCCGCTGCGCGCGAGGTCTGCGGAAACGATCTCGCTCACCTTCTGCGCGAAGCGTTCCTCGTTTCCGAACGGAACCAGGGTGATGGGGATCTGATTGCTGCCCCCGCCCACGATCTCGATGGTGAGCTGGGCCGCGGCCGGCGTCGCCGCGCCGAGACAGGCCGCGCCGAGCGCCTTGAGCGCGCTGCGGCGTCCGCAGACGACATCGCGATGCGTATCGAGTGCGATGCTGGCGGGTCGGCGCAGGAAGCTCATCGGCCCGGAATTATAGCGGCTCTCAGTTGGGACGGAACACCAGGTTCAGCTCGCGCAGCTGCTGGAACAGGTTCGGGTCGCTGGGCACCGGCAGCGGCGCCGCGGCGTTGATGGCGCGCTCGATGGCGGCATCATACGCCGGGTACCCGCTGCTCTTGCGCAATTTCACCGTCAGCACCTCGCCTCCCGGGATGATGGTCATGCTGTACTCGGCGCGGGCGCTGTCCGGCACGCCGGGGGGCAGCACCAGCTTGCTCTTGATACGATCGTGGATGCGCGATTTCCAGGCCTCGAGTTCTCGCGCCCGGGCAGCCGCTTCCTCGGCTTCGCGGCGCTTGCGCGCATCGATCTCGGCGTGCTCGCGGGCGGCGGCTGCGAGCTTCTGCTGCTCGTCGAGGATCGCACTGCGCCGCGCTTCGGCCTCGCGTTCGAGCCGCGCCTCCTGCTCGCGGCGCACCTGGTCCTGGCGTCGCTCTTCTTCCTTGCGTTGCGCTTCCTCCTGCCGGCGCAGCTCCGCGAGACGCTCCTGCTCCTCGCGCTTGCGCTGCTCTTCTTCGCGCCGCGCCGCTTCCTGGCGCTGCCTCTCCTCTTCCTTGGCCCGGCGCTCCTCCTCCTTGGCGCGGCTGCGCTCCTCGCGCCGCCGCTTCTCCTCCTCCTCGCGCTCGAGCGCCTGCTTGCGGCGCGCCTCCTCGGCGGCCTTCTTTTCCTGTTGCTTCTTCTCCTTCAGCTCGATGTCCGCCTTGCTGGGCGCGGGCGGCGGCTTCGGCTGTGCCATCGGCGGCGGCTCTGCCTTGGGTGCGGGTCTGGGGGGTGAGGACGGCGGCGTTTCGATCTTGGGTTCGGGGGGCGCCTTCACCGGGCGCACCGGCGGCAGTTCGCTCCACAGCTCGGCGCTGAGCGGAGGTTGCGGCTTGGGCCGCCAGCTGACGCCGAAGTACAGGAACGCAAAAAACAGCACATGCACTGCGACCGCCAGCAGCAAGGAGGTGCCCCGGCCGGGTTCGCGTGCACCGTCGAGCAACACGCTCCCCGCTCAGCCGGACAGGGGACGGGTCAGCAGCCCCACCCGCGTCACCCCGTTCGCCTGCAGCAGATCCATCACCTGCACCACGTGCTTGTAGGGTACGTTCTCGTCGGCGGCGATCACCACCGGTTGAGCGCGGTTGCGCTGCTGCAGCCGTTTGACTTCGTACACCAGCGTGTCGCGGTCCACGCGTCGCTCGGCCCCGCCGCGCTCGCGGTCGCGCAACACGATGCTGCCGTTGCGTTGGATCAGCACCTCCAGCGGCGCCGCGGGCGGCTGATTGCTGCGGCTGACGCTGGGCAGGTCGATGACGCTGGTGTTGATCAACGGGGCGGTGACCATGAAGATCACCAGCAGCACCAGCATGACGTCGATGTACGGCACGACGTTGATCTGGTTCATCAGCCGCGTGCGCTTGCGCCGTTCGTACATGCGTGCCTCCCTCAAGCGGGCTGCACGCCGCCGCCCTGGCGCTGCAGGATGTTGGAGAACTCTTCCATGAAGGTCTCGAAGCGGGTCGCTAGCTGCTCGATCTCGCGCGCGTAATAGTTGAACGCGACCACCGCGGGGATGGCCGCGAACAGGCCGATGGCGGTGGCGATCAGCGCCTCGGCGATGCCCGGCGCGACCTGGCCGAGGGTGGCCTGCTGCACGTTGGCCAGCCCGCGGAAGGCGTTCATGATGCCCCACACCGTGCCCAGCAGCCCCACGTAGGGACTGACGGAGCCGACGGTGGCCAGGAACGACAGGTGCGATTCCAGGTAGTCCATCTCGCGCTGATAAGTCGCGCGCATTGCACGTCGCGTGCCGTCCATGACCACGGCTACCGTCAAGCCGGTCTGGCGGCGCAGCTTGACGAACTCGCGGAAGCCGGCCTCGAAGATGCGATCCATGCTCGCCGCCGTGCGCTTGCCGCTGACGATGGACTGGAACAGCTGATTCAGGTCGGGACCGCTCCAGAAGGTGCGTTCGAAGTCCTCCGAGCGGCGGCGGGTGTCGCGCAGGATGAAGGACTTGCGGAAGATGAACCACCAGGACACCAGCGACACGACCAGCAGCAGGAGCATCACCAGCTTGACCAGCAGGCTGGCCTGGGACACCAGGGCGAGCAGCGACAGATCGGCGGTGACGTTCATGTACGCTCCTCGTTCGGGACGGCGCGACCCAAGCCCGCCTCCAGGGTCTCGCGCAGGGCGTCGGGGACACGCACCGGTTTGAACCCAACGCTGGTGACGCAGGCGAGGTTGACCGAGGCCTGCACCAGGATCTCGTCGCCGCGCAGCACCTGCTGGCCGAGCGTGAACTGTGCGCGCCCGAGGTGCTCCACCGCCACGGTTATGCTCACCAGGTCGTCGAGCAGCGCCGGCCGCGCGTAGGCCGCGCGCAGCTCGCGCACGATGAACAGCGTGCCTTCCCGCTCGGCCAGGCGGCGGATATCGAAGCCCAGCCGGCGCAGCCACTCGGTGCGCGCGCGTTCGAAGTAATCGAGGTAGGTGCCGTGGTAGACGACGCCCCCGGCATCGGTGTCCTGGTAGTACACCCGCACCGGCAGGCTGAACAGCGCGGGTGGGGGCGCGAGCTGCCGACGCTCAGGACGCCGCATCCCAGAGATCGCCGCTGGCGTTGCGCGCGGGGGCCGCAATGCCGAAGTGGCGGTAGGCGGACAAGGTGGCTACTCGCCCGCGCGGAGTGCGCTGCAGGTAGCCCTGCTGGATCAGATACGGCTCCAGCACGTCTTCGATGGTGTCGCGCTCCTCGCCGATGGCCGCCGCGAGGCTGTCCAGGCCCACCGGCCCGCCGGCGAACCTCTCCAGCACCGCCAGCAGCAGCTTGCGATCCATCACGTCGAAGCCGACCGCGTCCACGTCCAGCATGCGCAGCGCCTCGTCCGCCAGCGCGCGCGTCACCACCCCGCGGTCCTTGACCTCGGCATAGTCGCGCACGCGGCGCAGCAAGCGGTTGGCGATGCGCGGCGTGCCGCGCGAGCGCGAGGCGATCTCCAGCGCGCCGTCGCCTTCGACCTCGACGTTGAGCAGGCGCGCCGAACGCTGCACGATCGACGCCAGCTCGTCGCAGGTGTAGAACTCCAGGCGCGAGACGATGCCGAAGCGGTCGCGCAGCGGATTGGTCAGCATGCCGGCGCGCGTGGTGGCGCCCACCAGCGTGAACGGCGGCACGTCCAGTTTGAGCGAACGCGCCGCCGGACCCTCGCCGATCATGATGTCGATCTGGAAGTCCTCCAGCGCCGGATAGAGGATTTCCTCGACCACCGGCGACAGGCGGTGGATCTCGTCGATGAACAGGACATCGTGGGGTTCGAGATTGGTGAGCAGCGCCGCCAAGTCGCCCGGTCGCTCCAGCACCGGGCCGGAAGTCTGGCGCAGGCTCACACCCATCTCGCGAGCGATGATGTGCGCCAGGGTGGTCTTGCCCAGGCCCGGCGGCCCGAACAGCAGCACGTGGTCGAGCGCCTCGCGCCGCCGGCGGGCGGCCTCGATGAAGATCGACAGCTGGCCGCGGATCTTCTCCTGCCCAACGTACTCGTTCAGGTGCTTCGGCCGCAGGGTGCGCTCGAGCGCCTCTTCCTGGGGCGAAGTGCGCTCGGGTGCGATCAGTCGGTCGGTCTCGATCATCCGACGCCACCTTCGATCACCAAAGAGGCATGAGAGCCCGCCGCCCCTCGCAAGATCCGCTCCAGGGATCTCCTCGGCGCCTCTGTGCCCCTGTGGTCAGGACGCGACGTCACCCCGATCGCGCCTTGCGGTAAGCGTCCACGGAGCTCTGCGCCTCGGCCGCGGCGTCGCTTACGCGCGCGGGCATGTCCGCCGCGGTCTGGTACAGCCGGCGGCTCACCAGTCCGCTCACCTTGAGCACCGCGTTCACGAAATACTTCTTGCCCACCGGCGAGAACGCGAACCGCGTGGCCTCCGGGCTCTCGTTGTGGTCGAAGCGCATCGCCGCGTCCTCGGCGTTGTACAGGTCCTGCATGCGCTTGCGCTCGGCCTCCGTGCCCGGCACGTTCTCCTGGATCTTGCCGCCCAGGCTCAGTGCGGCCATGACGTGGAAGGCGACGCTGTGGTCCACGATCATCACCTGCTTGCGACCCACGTCGGTGCCGAAATGGGCGAGCAGCGCGTCCATCTCCTGCTCGCTCAACTCAGCGCTGTTGAGCTGGGCCCATTCCTCCGACAGCCACTCCATGCTGGAAAACTCGCGGCCCACGCGCCGCATCAACGCATTCACGATGCCCTGTTCCGCCTGCTGCCAGTGGGCGTTCGCGGGATTCCAGTCGCTCCCCAGGTCCTGCTCGCGTCCGAGCCGCCGCAAATACGCGCGCGCCGCCAGCACGCTCTCCTGCTTCAGGTAGTAGTCACCGATGGCCACCGTGGTGCGCAGATCGTGCAGATTGATCAGCCGCTCGCTCTTTTCGGTCTTGGACGCGGCCGCCGGAACGGCGCACAGGAGCGCCAGGCAGCCGGCGAGAAGGCCGGCGAGCAGGATGGTGTGACGATGGTTCATTCGTCGTGCCGTCCGAATGGGCGCGAAAACCGCTATCGAAGTGGCGCCGATCATAGCACCTTGGACAGCAGGCGCAGCGCCTGACGGATCGACTCGGCGGTGTTCAGATCGGACGCGAGGTGCGCGAGGGCGGCGCTCGCCTCCTTCTCGCCGTAGCCCAGCGAGAGCAACGCGTTGAGCGCGTCGCCGCGCGCCGACTGCGCCGCGCCTGCGACGGCCGCTCCCGCCTCGGTCTGCAGCTTGTCGCGCAGCTCGAGCAGCAGCCGCTCGGCGGTCTTGCGCCCGATGCCCGGCACTTTGATGAGCCGCGCGGCGTCCCGGGCGGCCACCGCCTGCTGCAACTCGTCCACCGACATACCGGACAGCACCGCCAGCGCGGTGCGTGCGCCGATCCCGCTGATCCTGAGGAGCTGGCGGAATGCCTGGCGCTCGGCGTCGCTCGCAAAGCCGAACAACAGGTGCGCGTCCGCGCGCACGATGAGGTGGGTGTGGAGCGTGATGCGAACGCCGTTGGCCGGCAGGTTGTAGAAGGTGCTCATCGGCACGTCCAGCTCGTAAGCGACCCCCTGCACGTCCACCAGGACCTGCGGCGGGTGCTTCTCCAGGATGATGCCGGTGATACGCCCGATCATGCTCAGACGAGGCGTCCGTGCCGCATCCGGTACCCGGCGGTGGCCAGCGCGCCCAGTCCGAGCCCACCGTGTGCATGACAGATGGCGCAGGCGAGCGCGTCGGCGGCGTCGGCGCCCGGATCGCCGGGCAAGGTGAGCAGCCGGCGCACCATCTCCTGCACCTGCTCCTTGGCGGCATGGCCGTTGCCGACCACCGCCTGCTTGACCTGCAGCGCGGTGTACTCGGCCACCGGCAATCCGCGCGAGACGGCGGCGCAGATCGCCGCACCGCGCGCCTGGCCGAGCAGCAGCGTCGATTCCGGGTTGACGTTGACGAAGACCTTCTCCACTGCGACCTGGTGCGGCGCGTGCTCGGCGATCACCTCGCCCAGGCTGTCCAGGATCACCTTGAGGCGACCAGGCAGCGACACATCCGGCGTACGCACCACGCCGCTGCCGACGTAGCGCAGCGTCTGGCCGGCGCGATCGAGCAAGCCGAACCCGGTGACGCGCAGGCCGGGATCGATGCCGAGGATGCGCACGGCGTCGGCCACGCCCGCCTATTGCTCCTCGATGACGGCGCTGGTGTATACCGCCTGGACGTCGTCCAGGGACTCGAGCGCGTCGAGCAGCCGCTGCATGCGCGCCGCGTCCTCGCCGCTCAGCACATTCTCGGTGGTCGGTTTCATGGTCAGCTCGGCCAGCTCGGGCTTGAGGCCGGCGCCTTCCAGCGCTTGCCTCACCGCCGGAAAATCCTGCGGCGCGGCGATCACTTCGATGCTGCCGTCGTCGTTGACCACCGCGTCCTCGGCACCGGCCTCGATGGCGGCCTCCAAGACCGCATCCTCGCTGGTGCCGGGAGCGAACACCAGCAGCCCGCAATGCTTGAACAGGTACGCCACCGAACCCTCGGCGCCGAGGTTGCCGCCGTACTTGCTGAAGGCATAGCGCACGTCGGCCACGGTGCGGGTACGGTTGTCGGTCAGGCAATCCACCATCACCGCCGCGCCGCCGGTGCCGTAGCCTTCGTAGCGGATCTCTTCGTAGTCCACGCCTTCCAGCTCACCGCTGCCGCGCTTGATCGCCCGCTCGACGTTGTCCTTGGGCATGTTCGCCTCGTAGGCCTTGTCGATGGCCAGGCGCAGGCGCGGGTTCATGCTCGGGTCGGGGCCGCCGAGCTTGGCCGCGACCGTGATTTCCTTGATAAGCCGGGTGAAGACCTTACCGCGCTTGGCGTCCTGCGCGGCTTTCTTGTGCTTGATGTTGGCCCACTTGCTGTGACCTGCCATGGATGCGGCGCCTGCCGGCGCGGACGGTGATCCGAAGCGAGAACGTCGGGAGCCTGCGCGCGAATCACGGACCGCTTGCGCGTGCTGAAGATAATCGGCAAAGTCTAGCACAGCCGCACCCGGAACCCGCCGATGCCCTTGCCCCTTGTCATCGCCAAAGCCGCGCACGAGATCTGCCTGCTGCCGGACCTAGCCAACCGCCACGGCCTGATCACCGGCGCCACCGGCACCGGCAAGACCGTCACGCTGCAGCGCATGGCCGAAGGCTTCAGCCGCATCGGCGTGCCGGTGTTCGTGGCCGACGTGAAAGGCGATCTATCCGGCATGAGCCAGCCCGGTCAGATGACGCCGAAGCTGCGCGAGCGGCTGCAGTCCCACCGCCTGCCCGAGCCGCGGTTCGGCGCCTGCCCGGTGACCTTCTGGGACGTGTACGGCCAGCTCGGCCATCCGGTGCGCACCACCATCTCGGAGATGGGGCCGCTGCTGCTGGCGCGCATGCTGAATCTGAACGAGATCCAGAGCGGCGTGCTGACGCTGGTGTTCAAGATCGCCGACGACAACGGCCTGCTGCTGCTGGATCTGAAAGATCTGCGCGCCATGTGCCAGTTCGTCGGCGACAACGCCAAGCAGTTCACCACGGACTACGGCAACGTCTCTGCGACCAGCATCGGCGCGATTCAGCGCGGCCTGCTGGCACTCGGCGAGCAGGGCGGCGAGCGTTTCTTCGGCGAGCCGGCGCTGGACATCCACGACCTGATGCAGACCGATGGCGATGGCGCGGGCCGGATCAATGTCCTGGCGGCCGATCAGCTGATGCAGCAGCCCAAGATCTATGCCACGTTCCTGCTTTGGCTATTGTCGGAGCTGTTCGAAGCGCTGCCCGAGGTGGGCGACCCGGACAAGCCCGGCCTGGTGTTCTTCTTCGACGAGGCGCACTTGCTGTTCGACGATGCGCCCGAAGCGCTGCTCGACAAGATCGAACAGGTGGTGCGGTTGATCCGCTCCAAGGGGGTGGGCGTGTACTTCGTCACGCAGAACCCGCTCGATGTCCCGGAGAGGGTGCTGGGCCAGCTCGGCAACCGCGTGCAGCACGCGCTGCGCGCTTTCACCCCGCGCGATCAGAAGGCGGTGAAGACGGCGGCGGAAACGCTGCGCGCCAACCCGCGCCTCGACGCGGAGAAGGCGATCACCGAACTCGCGGTGGGCGAAGCGCTGGTATCGTTCCTCGACGAGAAGGGCCGCCCGGCCGTGGTCGAGCGCGCCTGGATCCTGGCGCCCGGCGGACGGATCGGCCCGGTCACGCCGGAGGAGCGCAAGGCAGCGATCACCGCTTCGACGGTCTACGGCCGCTACGAGAACGCGGAGGACCGCGAGTCGGCCTACGAAAAGCTCAGGGCCCACGCCGCCCAACGCCTGCCCGAGGCGTCCTCGAAGCCCACACCGTCCGCGGCAGGCGGCAGCGCGATGGATGCGCTGCGCGACATCCTGGTGGGGTCGACCGGGCCGCGCGGCGGCCGGCGCGAGGGCATGCTGGAAGCCGCGGCCAAGAGCGCGGCGCGCTCGGTCGGATCTCAGCTCGGGCGCGAGATCATGCGCGGCGTGCTGGGCGGGCTCCTAGGCGGGGCGACCACCCGCAGGCGCTGATTGCGCAAATGCTCGAGCGCGCGCGCGCTGAACGGCAGATTACCAGCGCCCCGAAGGCCGGCCGAGCACCGCGGCCCCGGTCGCCAATTAACCGTCTCTTTTCAGAGACATCCCACTGCAACCCCTTGAAGCAAGTGTTACATTGGTTTTGCAGGGATGGACGCTATAGGTGTCCAGTGGCACCATCCGGCAGACGCGGAGACCGCCCCATCAGGCGCGCGATAACTATAACGTCATTACAACGAAGGCATGAGCGCCCTCACCACGCCCGCTTTGGGGGGCATCGACGTGCTGCGGCTGCCTTGCATGCCGCTCGTCCTGCGCACGGCCCTGGAGCGCGCCGGGGATGGACGCCAGCTCACCCCGCTGGCAGATACGCTCGCGCAGGACCCCGGTCTCGCCGCCAGGTTCCTTGCCACAACGTCGTCCGCGACGGCGACCCCGTCCGGCACGGGTGGCTCGCTCGGGCGCCATGTGGAGCTGCTCGGCAGCGGCCTCGCGCAATCGATCCTGATGCGGGCGGCGACCGACCGGCTGCGCCGCACGGCGCCGGGGCTTCCATCGCCCGACGCGCTCGCATTCTGGGCGCACTCGCTACATTGCGCACTGCTAGCGCAAGCCATCGCCGAAGCGGCGGCCTACGCGCAGCCCGAGGAAGCGTACCTGGCGGGGCTGCTGCACGACCTGGGCATCGTCGCGCTCGCCATCGACATCCCGCACACCTACGCCAGCGCATTCGCCGGCGCCACCTTCGAGGCCGAGCTGCTCGAGCGCGAACTCGATCAGCTTCGCACCAGCCATGCCGAGGTCTCCGCCGCGCTGGTTGCACGCCTCGGCCTGTCCGGCCATCTGGCCGACGCGGTGCTGCTGCAGCACGCCCCCTACGACGAGCTGACCGGCACGCACAAGCTGGTGCGCATTCTGTGGGTGGCCGAAGCGTACACGGATCGCTCGGTCGCCACCCCCGATGTGGCCGGCTTCGCGCGCCTGATCGGCATGCCGCAGGAGGCGCTGGTCAGCGCCAACGACCAGGCGGCCGCACGCTATCTCGAGGCGCTGCGCCTGCTCGGAGCGCCGGCCGTCCCGCAGAGCCGCCTCTGGCGCCTGCCCGCGCCGGCGGCGGCCGCCGCCGAAAACGAGACCACCTGGCAGAGAAGCGCCGACGGCGCGCTCCTGGACACCGTGATGCAGAGCGCTTCGCTGCAGCAGGTGCCTTTTCTCCTGCTGGGATCAGAGGACACCGGCGCGGTACTGAGCCGCCTGCGCAGCATCACCGCAGCGCTGTTCGGGTTGCAGAGCTTCGCCGCTTTCCTTCATGATCCGGCCGCGCGCTCCTTGAACGGATGGCTGGTCACCGTCGACCGGCTGGCGCCCACCGAGCTGGAGATCCCGGTCGGCGGCGGCACCAGCCTGGTGGCTCGCGCCGCGGTCGAGCGCCAGGCGCTGCGTACGCAAGGCGGCGAGGGCGGCGAGCGCCTGCGCGGGGTGGATCTGGAGATCGGCCGGCTGTTGCAGGCCGACGCGTTGAGCATCGTCCCGCTGATCGCCGGCGGCAACCTGCTCGGCGTGCTGGTATTCGGCGTGGGGCGCGAGCAGGCGCCGCGGCTGGCGGGCGACTCGCTGATGCTGCAGCGGCTGTCCGAGATGGCCACTGCGGCGCTCACCAATCGGCGCCAGAGCGCCGAGCAGCAGCGTTTGAAGGAAGCGGACCTGCGCGATCGGCTGCGGCTGTCGGCGCGCCGCCTGGTGCACGAGGCGCGCAATCCGCTGTCGGTGATGAAGACGCACCTCGAGCTGCTGGGTGAACGCGTGCAGAGCGGGCAGCCGATCGACAAGGACCTGCGCGTGCTGCGCGAGGAGATCGACCGCGTGGGCGAGATCGTAGCGCGCATCGGCACCACCGATTTGTCGGTGGAGAAGGGCCATGCGCCGGTGGATATCAACGGCCTGATCCGCGAGCTGATGATCGTGTACCGCGAAGCGTTGTTCGCCACCCGCGGGGTGAACGTGGAGCTGGAGCTCGACCCGCGCCTGCCGGGCATCGTCACCGACGGCAACGCGCTGAAGCAGGTGTTGCTCAACTTCTGGAAGAACGCCGCCGAGGCAATGCCCGCTGGCGGACAGGTGCGGGTGCGCACCGCGGACCGGGTCAACTACGAGGGACAGCTGATGCTGGAGATCACGGTGTCCGACACCGGCAGTGGCATGCCGGCGGAGGTGCTGGAGAACGTGTTCTCGCAGCGCCTGACGCTGACCAAGGGATCCGAGCGCGGCTACGGGCTGAGCAACGCCTTCACCCTGGTCAAGCAACTGGGCGGGCATGTCCTGTGCCGCAGCGAGCCCGAGCGCGGCACCCTGTTCACCGTGCTGCTGCCGCGCACGCTGCATGCGCCCAGCAACTGAGATGCAGCGCATGCCCGACCTGGGCCTGCCGCCAGCCGACGCTCCCGGCCTCTACCTGCCCGGCTCGGAGGTGATCGCGGAGGGCGCGCGCATTCTCCTGGTGGACGACGAGCCGCGCATCCGGGAAGCGGTGGAGGCGCTGATCGCTCAGCCCGGCCGCCAGATCCTGCACTGCGGCAGCGGCGGCGAAGCGCTGCGCATCCTGGGCGGCGGACAGGTCGACCTGGCCCTGCTCGATATCCGGCTGCCCGACATGACCGGGCTGGAGATCCTGGAGCGCGTGCGCCGCGAAGGCTCCTCCGTGCGCGTGATCATCGTCAGCGCCGACGACCAGGTGGACTCGGCCATCGCCGCGCTGCGCTTCGGGGCCTACGAGTACGTGCGCAAGCCGTTCGAGCCGGCGGCCCTGCGCCGCACCGTGGACAACGCCCTGTCGCAGATGCGCCTGGAGCACGAGAACGAGCGCATGCGCGGGCGCCTCGAGCAGTCGGAGCGGTTGCATCGCTACCTCATCGACCAGTCGCCCGACCTGATCTACACGCTGGACCGGGACGGGCGCTTCACCTTCGTCAACGAGCGCTTCCATCGCCTGCTCGGGTTCGGACGCGACGAGCTGATCGGCACGCACTACTCGTCCATCGTCTACCGCGAGGACGTCAAGCGCGCGGAGTATGCCTTCAACGAACGGCGCACCGGGCAGCGTGCCTCTAGCAACGTCGAGCTGCGCGTCACGCGCAAAGGCGGAGACGGCACACCCTGCACCATCGTGCTGAGCGCGGTCGGAGTGTATGCGCGACGCGAGGCGGGAAGCGAAGCCCGCTCGGGGTTCGTCGGCACCTACGGGGTGGGCCGCGACATCTCCGACCGCAAGCGCGCCGAGGAGATCGTCAGCTACCACGCCTTCTACGACGTGCTCACCGGGCTGCCGAACCGCACCCTGTTCCGCGACCGCCTGCGCCAGGCCATCGCGCAGGCACGCCGGCGCCGCTCGCGCGTGGCGGTCATGTTCATCGACCTCGACCGCTTCAAGCTGGTGAACGACACCTACGGGCACGTGCGCGGCGACCTGTTCCTGCAGCAGGTCGCCGGCAGGCTGCGCCGGCAGCTGCGCAGCAGCGACACGCTCTCCCGGCTGGGCGGGGACGAGTTCACGGTGCTGGTGCCCGACCTGAGGACGCCCGAGGACGCGGCCCTGAAGGCCCAGCAGTTCCTGGAGGCGCTGCGGCGTCCGTTCGTGATCGAGGGCGAAGAGCTGGCGGCCACCGCAAGCATCGGCCTGGCCGTATTCCCGGACCACGGCGCCAGCGAGGACGAGCTGGTTCGCAACGCCGACTTGGCCATGTATCAGGTGAAACGCCGCGGCAAGGACGGCGTGGGCTTCTTCGCCAAGGAAATGAGCAGCCTGTACAGCGAGAAGATCAATCTGGAAGGCGAGCTGCGCAAGGCGCTGCAGCGCGCCGATTTCCAGGTGCTCTACCAGCCGATCCACGATGTGCGCAAGGGCACCGTGGAATGCGTCGAGGCGCTATTGCGCTGGCAGCACCCGACGCTGGGCACGCTCGAACCGGCGCGCTTCATCTACATCGCCGAGGAGACCGGTATGATCTCGCTGCTCTCCGACCGCGTGCTCGATTCGGCCTGCGCCCAGCTCAAGCAGTGGCGCGCGGAAGGCTTCCACAAGCTGCGCGTGGCGGTGAACGTCTCGGCGCGCGACTTCGAGCGCAGCGACTTCACCGAGCGCGTGGTGCAGGCGCTGGCGCGCTACAAGCTGCAGCCCAGCGCACTGGAGCTGGAGATCACCGAGAACGTGCTGATCGAGGACGTGGACGCCGCGGTGGACAAGATCCGGCAGCTGCGCAAGACTGGCGTGCGCATTTCGATCGACGACTTCGGCACCCGTTACTCTTCGCTTGGCTATCTGCAGCGCCTGCCGGTGAACACCATCAAGATCGATCAAGTATTCACGCGCGAGCTGGACGAAGCCCAGCCGCAAAGCCCCATCGTCCTGGCCATCGTCGGCATCGCCAAGGGCTTCGGGCTGCACCTGGTGGCCGAGGGCGTGGAACGCGCCGTGCACCGCGACATGCTGCGCAACCTGGGCTGCCAAAGCATGCAGGGCTTCCTGTTCAGCCCGGCGCTGACCGCCGAGGAGACCACCAGCTACTTGCGGCGCGCGCACGACGGCGCGCTGTGACGCCCGGCAGGTACGCTCACACGTTGAAGCGGAAGTACACGACGTCGCCGTCGCGCACGACGTACTCCTTGCCCTCCAGCCGCATCTTGCCCGCCTCCTTCGCGCCCTGCTCGCCGTTCAGCGCGACATAGTCGTCGAAGGCGATGACCTCGGCGCGAATGAAGCCCTTCTCGAAGTCGGTGTGGATCACGCCGGCGGCCTTGGGCGCGGTGTCGCCCCGGTGGATGGTCCAGGCGCGCACCTCTTTCGGTCCGGCGGTGAAGAAGGTCTGCAGCCCCAGCAGGTCGTAGGCTGCGCGGATCAAGCGGTTCAGGCCTGGCTCTTCCAGGCCGAGATCGGCGAGGAAGACGTGTTTGTCCTCGTCGGACAGATCGACGATCTGCGCCTCGAGCGCGGCGCAGATCGCCACCACCGGCGCGCCTTCGCTGTGCGCGAACCGGCGCACGCGCTCAAGCAGCGGATTGTGCTCGAAGTCCTTCTCGGCCACGTTAGCGACGTACATGGTGGGCTTCATGGTGAGCAGGAACAGCGGCCGGGTCACCTCCGCCTCCTCGGGATAGAGCTGCACCGAGCGGGCCGGGCGCGCCTGGTCGAGTGCGGGTTGCAGCTTCTCCAGGACCGCGACCAGCCGCTGCGCCTCCTTGTCCCCGCCGGCCCTGGCCACCTTCGAGTACTTCGCGAGCTGCTTCTCGACCGTCGCCAGGTCGGCGAGCGCCAGTTCGGTGTTGATGGTCTCGATGTCGGAGACCGGATCCACCTTGCCCGTCACGTGCACTACGTTGGGGTCCTCGAAGCAGCGCACGACGTGCGCGATGGCGTCGGTCTCGCGGATGTTGGCCAGGAACTGGTTGCCCAGGCCTTCGCCTTTCGATGCGCCGGCCACCAGCCCGGCGATGTCCACGAACTCGACGACCGCCGGGATCACCTTCTGCGGCTTGGCGATGGCGGCGAGCCGCTCGAGCCGCGCGTCTGGCACCGCCACGATGCCGACGTTGGGTTCGATGGTGCAGAAGGGATAGTTCTCCGCCGCGATACCGGCCTTGGTGAGCGCGTTGAACAGGGTGGACTTGCCCACGTTGGGCAGTCCAACGATGCCGCATTTCAGGCTCATTCGGTCGGGTTCAATCCTTGGCCTCGGTGTGCAGCCGGTGCATCGCCTTCTCCATCTCGCCGGCGAACAGCAGCGGCCACACCTCCAGCGAGCGCTCGACGGCTTCCGAGATCAGCCGCGTCTCTTCCTCACGCGGCGGCCGCAGCACGTAGTTGACCACCTCGGCGCGCTCGCCGGGATGGCCGATGCCCAGCCGCAGGCGCCAGAACTCCGGGCCGAGATGACGCGCGACGTCCTTCAGGCCGTTGTGGCCGGCCACGCCGCCCCCCTTCTTCAGGCGCGCCGACCCCGGGGGCAGATCGAGCTCGTCGTGCACCACCAGGATTTCCTCCGGCGCGATCTTGTAGAAGCCGGCCAGCGCCGCGACCGATCGACCGCTGTCGTTCATGTAGGTCTGCGGCAGCAACAGCCAGCAGTCCTTTCCGTGGGCGGCGATCCGCCCCACCTTGCCGTGGAAGCGCGACTCGGTCTTGAGCGATACGCGCTGCATCTCGGCCAGGTTCTCCAGCCACCAGAAGCCGGCGTTGTGGCGCGTGCTCTCGTACTCGCGCCCGGGATTGCCCAGGCCCACCACCAGTCTCATGAACGGGTCGTACTCTCAAACGAGAAGGCCCGCGCGGCTGCGCGGGCCCCCGGTGCGCGTGCTGCGGCGAAAGGCTATTTCTTCTTCTCCCTGTCCTTCTTCTCTTCCTTCTTCTCCTCCTTCTCCTTCTCCTTCTCGCCTTCGGCTTTCTCCGGTGCCGGTGCCGCAGCAGCCGGGGCCGCCGCCACCGCGGTAGTCACCGGGGCGACCTCCTCCTCGACCACCGGCTCGGCCTTCGGCACCGGGATGGTGACCACCACCGCGTCGTCGCCGCCGCGCAACTGCGACGATTCCACGCCCTTGGGCAGCTTCAGCTCCGACAGGCGGATCGAGTGGCCCATCTGCAGGTTCGAGAGGTCAACGTCGATGTATTCGGGCAGATCGTCGGGAAGGCAGGTGACGTCGATCTCGGTGAGCACGTGGTTCACCGAACCGCCGTCGGTCTTCACCCCCGGTGCGTTCTCGGCGTTGACGAAGTGCAGCGGGATCTTCATGTGGATCTTGCGGTCCTTGGCCACGCGCTGGAAATCCACATGCATCACCTGCTGCCGCCACGGGTGCATCTGATAGTCGCGCAGCAGGACCTGCAGCTTGCTGCCCTCCAGCTTCAGCGTCAGGATCGAAGCGTGGAAGGCCTCGTGCTTGAGGTGCTGCGCGAGCTCCTTGTGATCCACCTCGATGCTGGCGGCCGGCTGCCCGCCGCCGTACAGGATGCCGGGCACCCGTTCCGCATGACGCAGGCGGCGGCTCGCACCCTTGCCTTGCGTCGAACGCGGCGTTGCGTTCACTTCGATCGGCATTGCTCTACCTCCAGTCAGTACCGCCGCCCGCGACCAGGCGGCGATGTCGATAATGCGTGATGCGTGATCCCCAGACGAACCACGATTCACGAGTCACGCGCTTCCAATCATTCCATGAACAGGGAGCTCACCGACTCCTCGTTGCTGATGCGCAGCATGGTCTCGGCCAGCAACTCCCCCACCGCGAGCTGGCGGATGCGCTTGCTGGCGCGCGCGTCGCCGTTCAACGGGATGGTGTCGGTGACCACCAGCTCGTCGATCTCCGAGCTTTCGATGCGCTGCACCGCATTGCCGGAGAGCACCGGGTGCGTACAGTACGCCAGCACTCGTTCGGCGCCCTTCTCTTTCAACGCGAGCGCGCCCTCGCACAGGGTATTGGCGGTGTCTACCATGTCGTCCATGATGATGCAGGTGCGGCCTTTCACCTCGCCGATGATGTTCATCACCGTGGCGACGTTGGGCCGCGGGCGGCGCTTGTCGATGATCGCCAGATCCGAGTCCAGGCGCTTGGCCAGGGCACGCGCGCGCACCACCCCGCCGACGTCGGGCGAGACCACCACCAGGTTCTGATGGCCATGCTTCCACACGTCGCCCAGCAGGATCGGCGCTGCGTAGATGTTGTCCACCGGGATGTCGAAGAAGCCCTGGATCTGGTCCGAGTGCAGGTCCATCACCAGCAGGCGGTCCACACCCACGGCCTGCAGCATGTTGGCCACCACTTTGGCGCTGATCGCCACGCGCGCCGAGCGCGGGCGCCGGTCCTGGCGGGCGTAGCCGAAGTAGGGGATGGCGGCCGTGATGCGCTCGGCGGAGGAGCGCTTGAGCGCATCCACCATCAGCATCACCTCCATCAGGTTGTCGCTGGTGGGCGTGCAGGTGGACTGCAGCACGAACACGTCCTTGCCGCGTACGTTCTCGAGCAGCTCCACCATGACCTCGCCGTCGCTGAAGCGGCTCACGGTGGCGCGCCCGAGATGGATGTTCAGGTGCCGGACGACATCCTGGGCGAGCGCCGGGTTCGCGTTGCCGGTGAACACCATCAAGCTGTCGTAGGCCATGGCAGCAACAGTGAGGCTAGCTGATGAGCAATCGCGGATCCGGGCTGGGGAGGTAGGATTCGAACCTACGCATGCCGGAATCAAAATCCGGTGCCTTAACCAGCTTGGCGACTCCCCATTCGCGCCGCGCGCCGGGACGCACGGCTATTCGACCCATTGCCACAACGGGTGATGGTCCAGCCCGCGGGCCACGAAACCCTGCACCCCCGCCGGGCGACGCCGCAAAACCTGTTGTGCCGCCTGTTCCGTGTCGAACGCAGCGAACACGCTCGCGCCCGAACCGGTCATCGCTGCAGGACCGAATTGCCGGAGCCAGGTCAGGCACTGCGCCACCTGCGCGTAGCGGCGGCATACCGCCGCTTCCAAGTCGTTCCGGCCAGGGCCTGCAGAAAAGCCACGTATTTTGATGGGATCGCTATTGCGTGTCAATTCAGGGTCGTCGAAGATCGCCGCAGTCGAAATGCTCACCGGCGGAACCAGCACCAGGTACCACGCCGGCGGCAAGGCGACCGCCTGCAGCCGCTCACCCACCCCTTCGGCGAATGCGCTGCGGCCGAACACGAAAACCGGCACATCGGCACCGAGCTGCAGCGCGAGTTCCTGCAAGCGGGCGCGCGCCCAGCCCAGCTCCCATAGGCGATTGAGTGCGATCAGGACGGTGGCGGCGTCGGAGCTGCCGCCACCCAATCCCCCACCCGGCGGCAAGCGCTTGTCGAGCGCGATATCCGCGCCCGAGGTCGTTCCGGACGCCGCCTGCAGCAGGCGCGCCGCGCGCAGCGCGAGGTCTTGTTCTTCGCTCACACCCGGCACATCGCCGATGCGCCCTATGACACCGTCCCGGCGCATGCTGACGGTGAGCGTATCGCCGTAGTCCAGGAACCGGAACAGCGTCTGCAGCAAGTGGTAGCCGTCGGCGCGGCGGCCAATCACGTGCAGGAACAGGTTGAGCTTGGCGGGCGCGGGGCAGCTCAGGCCACCCGACTCAACCGCCGGTCGCATGCGCACTCCAGCGGTCCACGACCAGGCGCAAGCGCAGCCGCTCGCCCAGTAAGTCGAGCTTCACCGGCAGGCCGCTCGCCCCCCAGGCCAAGTAGGTCACCTGCCAGCCTCCCTGCTCCAGCCGCTTGAGGCGGCCCTGCCCATCGCGCTGCGCGTCGGGCGCGCCGGCCTGTGGCCAGGGGATGCCGCGCACCCAATAAGGCAGCGCCTGCAGCGGAAGGTCCCAGCCCAGCACCTCGAAGGTCAGCCGCTCCAGATCGGCGGCGCGGTGCTCGCGGCCTTCCGCGGTCATCAGCCAAGCGCCGTCGCCGTCCTGCCGCAGGTGCGCCACGGCGTTGCCCACCGGCGAATAGAACCACAGCTCGTCCATTGCGGGCGCGTGTTGCCAGCGCACGCGGCCGGGGAAGGCTTCCTTCTGCACCTTCAGGTGGATGCGCCCGTTCAGCTCGAAGCTGGTGAGCGCTGCGGGATCGACGGGGAAGATCTCCGGCCCGCGCGGAACGGCGGCGCAGGCGCAGAGCAGCGCGGCGAATAGCGCCGCGAGGACCGCGGCGCACAGGCGTGACGGCACTACTTCAGGAAGCGGTTCATGGTGTCGAGCAGCAGCTCGTTCTCCGGATGCTCCTTCTGCGATTCGCGCCAGAGCTTCTCGGCGTCGGACTGCCTTCCCTTGACCCACAGCAGCTCGCCCAGATGGGCGGCGATCTCCGGGTCGGGGCGCGTCTTGTAGGCACGCTCCAGGTAAGTCAGCCCTTCCTGATGGTCGCCCATCCGGAAGTACACCCAGCCCATGCTGTCGAGGATGAACGGGTCTTCAGGCGCGAGGGCCAGCGCTTTCTCGATGTATTGCTTGGCCTCGACCAGGCGATCGGTGCGATCGGCCAGCGTGTAGCCCAGGGCGTTGTACGCCTGCGCATGGTCGGGCTTGAGCTTGATCAGCTTGCGCAGGTTGGTCTCGACCACGTCGAGCTTGTCCAGCTTCTCGGCGGCGAGCGCGCTGTCGTAGAGCAGGTCGGCATTCTCCGGCAGCTTCTCCAGCGCGCCGGCCAGCAGGTCGTAGGACTCGCGGTAATTCCTGGCCTCGCGCAGCAGCTGCGCCTCGGCCTGAATCAGGACCGCGCGCTGCTCGTCGCTCTGCACCTTGACGTTCTGCAGATACTCGCGCGCCTCGGCGAGCTTGTCGTCGCGGCCCAGCAGGAAGGCGTAGCGTGCCTGCGCAGCGATGTACTGATCGCCCTCGGCGACCTGCGAGTACCACTGCATGGCGTCGCGGTAACGCTTGCGCTCCTCGTACGACTGGCCGATGTAGAAGCGCAGCGTGTCGGGATCGCGGTAGTTGAGCTCGAGCCCGCGCTTGAGGTTGGTCTCGGCGGCCTCGAAGTCGTCGAGCTGCAGGGACAGCAGCCCGATGGTGACCACGACGTCCGCGTTGGCGGGCTGCTCCTGCAGCATGATCTGGTATTGCGCGCGCGCCTGCTCCAGCTGCTTGTCGTTGATCAGCAGGCGCGCATAGTTGGCGCGCGCCTCGCGCGCCTTGGGATGACCGTCGAGGAAACCGCGCAGATAATCGAGCGCCTTCTGCGTGGATTGGGCCTGCTGCAGCATCTGCGCCTGCAGCAGCGCGCCGATCTCCCACTCGGGACGCAGCCGCATCGCCTCGCGCACCTCGGCGAGCGCCACGTCGTGCTTGCCGGCGGCGTAGGCCGATTGCGCCACCGCGAAATGCGCCTCGGGCATCTCCTTGTAGCCTTGCGCCAAGTCCTTCACCACCGCGAGCACGGCCTGCTTGTCCGGGTGCTTGGACATGAGGCTGTGCAGCTGCATGAAACCCTGCGCCGGATTGCCGTCTGCGTTGATGATCGCCTGCAGATGCGGCTTGGCCTCGTTCAGCTTGTTGCCCGACACCAGCAGCCCCACCAGGCTCTGGCGCGCTTGCGGGTTGCCCTTGTCCAGCTCGTACCACAGGCGCGCCGACTCCAGCGCAACGCCCTGCAGGCGGGCGTAGGTCGCGATCTCCGCGGCCCGGCGCGCCAGGCGCGGATCGCGGGTCGCCCTGGCCATCTCCAGATAGCCCTGCGCGGCAAGTTGCATGTTGCCGCGCTGGCCGGCGATCTCGGACAGCAGGAACTTGAACAGCAGCTCCTGATCGAGCGCGGTATCGGGCAGGTTGGACGCGGGCGGGGGCTGATTCGCGAAGATCCGCCGCGCCCGTTGCTCCAGAGATTCCTCCTCTTCGGATTGCTGCGCGAGGCGTGCGGGCAGCGGCACGTCCTCGGCCGAGGCGGTCAGGCTGTGAGGCGGAAACCCGATCGGCCCCAGCACCGGCTGCTGGGCGCAGCCTGCGAGAGCGAGCATGCCGTACGGCAGGACGGTTCGGAGGGTGAAGGGCATGGCGGTGCTTCCCGGCTTCAGTCAGTGGATCAGGCAATGCTGATCAGCGGCCAATTGCGTCAAGGCAACGAGGTGCTGGGAAAACCAGGCGCGCCCCGAGACAAGGCCGCTGCCGGCGCCTTCAACATCACGGTCAGTTTAGGTATATTTGCGCCGCGCCTCAAGTCACTCGTGTCGCATCGAGCCTGCCCCCCTGCGTTAACCGGCCGCCGGCCGGAAGCAGGCCCGAGGACCGCTGCGGCGGGCGCTGGGGAATCAGTTCCGGCGACCCCGATCGGTGCAGGCTGCATGGCTGCCACGCGGCGTGCCTGCCGCCGGTCGAAGCAAGTTCTTTGCCGCACAACCCTTTGACGAATGTCGGATAATTCTGCGTCGCCGCCGGATACTTCTGCGCCTCCACCGGAGCTGACCCTCGCTGCGCGGGATCTGTCGCGCCATTTCGGCCCGACCCCGGCGGTAGCAGGCATCGACCTGGAACTGCGGCGCGGTGAGGTGCTGGGTCTGCTCGGCCCGAATGGCGCCGGCAAGACCACCACGATGCAGATGCTCACCGGCAACCTCGCGCCGACCACGGGCAGCATCAGCGTCTGCGGCATCGATCTGCTGGAGCGCCCCACCGCCGCCAAGGCGCGTATCGGCTATCTGCCGGAGGTGCCTCCGCTTTACAAGGAGTTGAAGGTCGACGAATACCTGCGGCTCGCCGCCCGCCTGCACCGGGTTCCCCGGTCGGAGAGCGCAGCGGCGCTGGAGCGCGCCAAGCGCCGCTGCGGCGTGAGCGACATCGGGCATCGCCTGATCGGTACCCTGTCCAAGGGTTACCAGCAGCGCGTGGGCATCGCGCAGGCGGTGATCCACAGCCCCGACCTGGTGATCCTGGACGAGCCCACGGTGGGGCTGGACCCGAACCAGATCCGCGAGATCCGCGCGCTGATCCGCGAGCTGTCCGACAGCCACAGCGTGATTCTGTCCACCCACATCCTGCCGGAGGTCGAGGCGGTATGCGACCGCGTGCAGATCCTGCATCGGGGCCGGATCGTCTACAACGACCGCATCGCTGCGCTGCAGCGCTTCCGCGGCGCGCACAGCCTGCTGGTCGGCTTCCGGCGCCCGCCCCCCTTGGACGAGATCTCGCGCCTGCCGGGCGTGGCGGGAGTCGAGCCGGCGGCCGAAGGGTTGCTGCGCATCCTGCGCTCTGCAGCCCCCACCACAATCCACGGCCCCGGTGCTACAGACGCCGCGGATCTTACCCACATCCCTGACCTTACCGACGTACTGGTGCATCTTTCAGTGGAGCGCGACTGGGCGCTCACGCACCTGTCGGTCGAGCGCGCCAGCCTGGAGGACGTGTTCGTGCATCTGACCCAGCAGGAGGCCCCAGAGGCGGCGGCGACCGAGGAGCCGCCGGCAGCCGCGGAGGCGCCGGCGTGATCCGCGCCATCGCGGTGAAAGAGTGGCGGCTGCTGTTCGCCTCGCCGCTCGCCTGGGTGGTCCTGGCCTTCCTGCAGCTGGTGTTCGCCTGGGTGTTCCTGTCTCGGCTGAACGCCTTCCTCGAGCTGCAGCCGCAGCTCGCGACCACGCCCGGCGCGCCCGGGCTCACCGAGATCGTGGCCGCGCCGGTGTTCGGCACCGCCACCATCATCCTGCTGATGGTGGTGCCGCTGCTGTCCATGCGCCTGGTGGCCGAGGAGCGGCGCAGCCAGACGCTGCCGTTCCTGATCTCGGCGCCGGTGTCGATCAGCCAGATCGTGCTCGGCAAGTTCCTAGCGCTACTCGGCATCCTGGCGCTGGCGGTGGGGCTGATCGTGGCCATGTGCCTGTCGCTCTACCTCGGCGGCCGGCTGGATCTGGGGCTGCTCGCGGCCAACGCGCTCGGCCTGCTGCTGCTCGCCGGCAGCTTCGCCGCGGTCGGGTTGTACCTGTCCTGTCTGACCGCCCAGCCGCTGGTGGCCGCAGTCGGCACCTTCGCCGTCCTGCTCGCGCTCTGGCTGATCAACATCTCGGCGACCGACCCCGCCAGCCTGCTGCACGTGCTGTCCCTGATCCAGCACTTCGAGAGCTTCTCCAAGGGCACGCTGGCGCTCAAAGACCTGGGTTATTACCTGGTGTTGATCGCGCTGTTCCTGCTGCTTTCCATCCGGCGCCTCGACGCCGACCGTCTGCGCGCATGAAGGCTAGCCGCCGCATTCAGGTCCAGTTGCTGGCGCAGAACACGCTGTTCGCTGCGCTGCTGGTGGCTGCGGCCGTCCTGGCCGTGTACCTCCTCGACGACATCAAGCTGCAGCGGGACATCACCCAGAACAAGCGCGGCAGCCTGTCTCAGGCCACGCGCGACGTGCTGAGCAAGATGCAAGGGCCGATCGTCATCACCGCTTACGCCACCCTCCAGGACCCCGTCCTGGGGGACGTGCGGCGTGTGATCCACGAGTTCGTCGCGCCCTACGTCCAGGCAAAGCCCGACATCGAGCTCAAGTTCATCGATCCGCGCGAGCAGCCCAAGCAGACCGCGGCCGCGAACGTGCGCACCAACGGCGAGCTGGTGATCGACTACGGCAAGCGCTCCGAGCACCTCACCAGCCTGAACGAGCAGAGCATGGCCAACCTGCTCATGCGGCTGGCACGCAGCCAGGAGCGTCTGATCATGTACATCGACGGGCACGGCGAGCCGAAGCTTGACGGCGCGGCCAACTTCGATCTGGGCGAGTTCGGGCGGCAGCTCGGCACCAAAGGCTTCCGCGTGCAGGGGCTGAATCTGTTGGTCGCGCCGGAAGTCCCGGACAACGTGGATGTGTTGGTCGTCACCCACCCGCGCACGCAAATGATTCCGGGTGAGGTGAGCAAGATCATCCGTTACCTCGACCGCGGCGGCAGCCTGCTGTGGCTGGTGGACCAGGAGGCGCTGCGCGGGCTGCAGCCGCTGGCCGAATACCTCAAGATCGAGCTGACCCCCGGCGTGGTGGTGGACCCCGTCGGCGCGCAGCTCGGCCAACCCACCACGGCGCTGTCCTCCAATTACGGCTTCCACCCGGTCACCGAGAACTTCACCCAGTACAACACCGCCTTCCCGTTCGCCCGCGCGATCGGCCGTCCCGAGGATACCGGCGAGTGGCGCGCGACCACGCTGGTGGAAGTGGCGCAGAACGGCTGGGTCGAGACCGGCGACCTGCGAGCCAACCTGCGTTTCGACAAGGACAGCGACGTGCGTGGCCCGGTGACGGTCGCAGTGGCGCTGGAGCGCGAAGCGAAAGGTAACCCGCAGCGCGTGGTCGCGGTGGGCGGGAGCGGCTTTCTCGCCAATGCATTCGTGGGGCTGTTGAGCAACCTCGATCTGGGCACCAACATGCTCAACTGGCTGGCCGAGGACGAGAGCCTGATCACGATTCAGCCGCGCCCGCGCGTGGACAGCACGCTGGAGCTCTCCAGGACCGCGCTCATTGCGATCATCACCGCCTTCTTGTTGGCTCTGCCGGCCGCATTCCTGTTCGCCGGAGGCGCGATCTGGTGGCGACGCCGGCGCGCCTGAGCGCCCTTGCGACGTCCCTGAGCGCCTTCGCTACACCAATGAGCCCGATGCGCATCGGCTGGATCGTCAACCTGCTGCTGCTGATCTGCGTGGCCGGGCTGGCCGCCTACGCCCTCTGGGGTCGCAAGGCTGAGGATCTCCCGGGACACGCGCTCGCCGCCATCAAGGCCGCAGAAGTCAAGCGCGTGGTCATCGAGCCGCGCGGCGGCAAGGGTATGATCCTGCAAAAGCAGGGCGAGGACTGGTTCCTGGCGCAGCCGATCCAGGCGCGCGCGGATCGCGGCCAGGTGGACCGGCTGCTGGACCTGCTCTCGGCCAAGAGCCGGGAAAAGCTGCCGGCCACCGACCTGCAGCGCTTCGAGCTCGATACCCCGGATCTCAAAGTGAGCTTCGACGGCCACAGTGTGGCCTTCGGCACAACCAATCCGCTGTCGCAGGATCAGTACGTGCTGTCCGGCGATGGCGTGTACCTGCTCTCGGCCTACTACCGCTCGCTGGTGCCACAGAGTCCCGAGCGCGTGCTCACGCATGCGCTGTTCCGCGTCGACGAGAAGCCGGTGGGGTTCGCTCTCGAGCGTTTCCGCGTCGAGCAGCGCGACGCGAAGTGGACGCTGTCCCCGGCGCCTGCGGACCCGCAGAAGCAACCCACGGCGGACGACCTCAATCGCTGGGTGGATGACTGGCGACTCGCTTCCAGCCTGCTCACGCAGCCGGCGGCCGGCCGCCCGGAGGCGGAAACGATCGAGGTGCGGCTGGTCGATGGCCGCACGCTCAGGCTCGGCGTGCGCCAGCGCGAACCGGAACTGGTGCTGGTGCGCGCGGACGAGAAGCTGAGCTTCCATTTCTCCGGCGAGATGGCGCGGCGCCTGCTCAGCCCGCCGGCGGCCACGGCCGCGCCCGCCAGCGCTGGCGGCGCGGCGTCGGCGGCGCAGCCGCAGTAAGCTGCAGCCGATGCCCGAGCTGCCCGAAGTCGAAACCACGCGCCGCGGGGTCGAGCCGTGGCTGCTGAACCAGCGCATCCGCGACGCGGTGCTGCGCCATCGCGGTATGCGCTGGCCGGTGCGCGCGGACCTGCCGCGCCTGCTCGCCGGGCACCGCATCCGTCGCGTGGATCGGCGCAGCAAGTACCTCCTGCTCGACTGCGAAGCCGGCTGGCTGATCCTGCATCTGGGTATGTCGGGAAGCCTGCGCATCGTCCCCGCGCAGCAGGCGCCCGGCAAGCACGATCACTTCGACCTGGTGCTCGACAGCGGCCGGGCCTTGCGCTTGACCGACCCGCGCCGCTTCGGCGCGGTGCTGTGGCAGGCGGGCGAACCGGCACGGCACAAGCTGCTGCGGGGGCTGGGCCCCGAACCGTTCGACGCCGCCTTCGACGCCGACTGGCTGTACCGGCGCACGCGCGGGCGCAGCGCAGCGATCAAGAATGTGCTGATGGACAGCCGCATGGTGTGCGGCGTGGGCAACATCTACGCCAATGAGGCGCTGTTCCGCGCGGCCATCCGACCGGCGATCGCCGCGGGCCGCATCTCGCGCGAGCGCTACGCGGGTCTGGTGGAGGCGGTGCGCGCGACGCTGCGCGAGGCGATCGAAGCGGGCGGCAGCAGCCTGCGCGACTTCGTGCACGCCGACGGCAGCCCCGGATATTTCCAGCAGCGCTACTTCGTCTACGGGCGCGAGGGCGAACCCTGCCGGCGCTGTGCGACGCCGATCAAGGCACTGCGCATCGGCCAGCGCTCCGCGTTCTACTGCCCGCGCTGCCAGCGCTAAGCATCGTGCGACCGCCGCGAGCTCTGGACTAGCTACGCGGCGCCGTTCATGCGCGTGAGACGGTGTAGGATCAGCGGGTTGACGAACGGGGCGACGTCGCCGCCCAGGGTGGCGATTTCGCGCACGATGGTGGCGGAGATGAACATGTACTGCTCGGCGGGCGTCAGGAATACGGTTTCGACGTCGGGATAGAGCTGGCGGTTCATGCCGGCCATCTGGAACTCGTACTCGAAGTCGGACACCGCGCGCAGCCCGCGCAGGATGATCTTCGCGTTGTGCTGGCGGATGAAGTCCATCAGCAACCCGGAAAAGCCCATGACTTCAACGTTGTCGCAGCCGGCGAGCACGGTGCGCGCCATGTCCACGCGCTCCTCGAGGCTGAAAAACGGGCGCTTGCCGCGGCTGTCGGCCACCGCCAGGATGACGTGGTCGAACAGGCGGCCGGCACGGCGCACGAGGTCCTCGTGACCGCGGGTGACGGGGTCGAAAGTCCCAGGATAGACCGCCTTCTTCACGGCACAGCCACCTTCAGCATCGATTCACCACGGCATCCTGACCATCGGCTGGGCCTCATGACGATCAGCTCACGGCGGTCAGGAGCTGATAGTGCACGACGCCGGCGCGTGCCGCTCGGTGCAGCGCCCAGCCCGTCGGCGCGAGCACATCTTCCGGCCCCTCGACGTACACCATCCCGCCCGGGGCGACCCGCCCGCGCACGCGTTCCAGCAGCAGCTCGCGGCCGCCCATTGCATAAGGCGGGTCGAGGAACACGACGTCATAGGTGCGGGTGTCCAATTTGATGAATTCTAGCGCATCCGCCCGCACCAGTCGGACGGCCGCGGCCTGCAGCATGCGCACGTTGTCCTGCAGTGCGCGCAGCGCCTGCGGGTCGCGCTCGACCATCACCACCTCGCGCGCGCCGCGCGAAGCGGCCTCCAGGCCCAGCACGCCGCTGCCGGCGAACAGATCGAGGCAGACCCGGCCGGTGAGGTCCTGCCCCAGCCAGTTGAACAGCGTCTCGCGCACGCGGTCGGGCGTCGGGCGCAGTCCGGGCAGGTCGGGAAAGCGCAGGACGCGGCTGCGCCACTGGCCGCCGACGATGCGCACCCGATTGCGCGGGCCGCGCCGGTTCACGGCGGGAGAGGACTTCGGTCCGATGGCCCGCCCACCACGACCACCGCCAGGCGTTCCGGCGAGATGCGCCGCTGGAAGGCATCGCGGATCTGCGCCGCGGTCACCGCGGCCACGTTCTGCGGATAGCGCTCGAGCCAATCGAGCGGCAGGCGGTAGAAGCCGATCACCGCAAGGTGCTCGAGGATCTCGCGGTTGCTGTCGAGGCGCAGCGGGAAGGAGCCGACGATGTGCTGGCGGGCGCCTTCCAGCTCCGCGGCGGTGGGGCCCTCGGCCACGAACTCGGCGAGCGTCTCGCGCACCACGCGCAGTGCTTCGTCGGCCTGATCCTTGCGCGTCTGCAGGCCGATGGTGAAAGCGCCATCCTGTTCGTAGGGCACGAACCGGCTGTAGACGTTATAGGACAGGCCGCGCTTCTCGCGCACCTCCTCGGTAAAGCGCGAGTTGAAGCCGCCGCCGCCCAGGATGTAGTTGCCCACCAGCAGCGCAAAGTAGTCGGGGTCGATGCGGCGCACGCCCGGAGCGCCCAGGTACAGATGCGCCTGCGCAGCCGGGTGGGCGATGAGGCGCTGCACCGCGGCACCCAGGCGCGGCACCTGCGGCAGCGGCGGCAGCGGGCCTGCGCCGCGCGGCAGCCCGGCGGTGAGCCGCTCGGCTACGGCTTCGGCGTCCCGCCGGTCGAGGTCGCCGACCATCGTCACCACGGCATTGGGCGCCGCGAAGAAGCGCGCATGAAACGCTGCGAGGTCTTCGCGCGTGAGCTGCGCCACCGTTTGCGGTTCGCCCGACTCGCGCAGGCCGTAGGGATGCCCGCCGTAGATGAGGCGCGCAAACTCGCGTGCGCCGATCGCGTCGGGTTTCGAATCGGCCTCGCGCAGGCCGGCGATCACGCGCGCCTTCTCGCGCTCCAGCGCCGCAGCCGGGAAACTGGGCCGCTGCAAGAGGGCGGCGAGCGTGGCGACGGCCTGCTCGCGCTGCACAGCACCGCTCAACGTGCGCAGCGCGTAGCCGGCGCGATCGTAATCGAAGCTCGACGCGAGCTGTGCGCCCACGTCCACCAACCGCAGCGAGATCTGCTCCTCCGACAGCGCCTGCGCGCCGAAGCGCAGCATGCGCAGGGTCAAGCCTGCGAGCCCCGAGGTCGCCGGCGTGTCGCGGCTGGATCCCGCAGGGAACTCCACGCTCAGGTCGAGGATCGGCAAGTTGCGGCTCTCGACGAAGTAGACGCGCGCGCCGCTGGCGGTCTGCCAGTGCTGGATCGACAAGGCCGCGAGCGCCGGGGACGCAGGCAGCGCGAGCGCGGCCGCCGCGAGGAGATCGACGCAGGAGCGCAGTTGGCGCGGGGGGCCGCCGCGACCGGGCGCCTGCCGCCTCGGGGAGGATCCGCTCGCGGGCCTGTCAGCGGTGTTCACGCAGGGTGGCGTCGATCTCGCCGGCGCGCGCGGCGGCGGCGAGCGGCTGGGGACGGAGCGTGCCGACGGTGAGATTGTCGTCGGCAAAGTACTTGCGTGCGACGGCCTGCACTTGCTCGGCGGTGACCTCCTGCAGTCTGCGCACCTGCAGCGCACTGCCGTCGGGCGGCAGGCCGGCATTGTGCAGCATGCCGATCTGCCGTGCCTGTCCGAGCACGGAATCCTGCCGGTACACCTGTGCGGCGACCGCCTGCACTCTGGTGCGCTCCAATTCCTCGGCGGTGATGCCGTGCTCGGCGACGGCCTCGATCTGCGCGCGCACAGCCGCCTCCAGCGCTTCGGCGCTGTGGCCTTTGGCCGGTGTGGCGGAAACCACGAACAGCGCGGGCCCGCGCTTGACCGGATCGTAGCTGGCGTCGGCCGATAGCGCGAGCCGCTGCTGGCGCACCAGGTCACGCGCCAGGCGCGATGCGTCGCTCCCGCCCAGGGCCGCCGCCAGCACCCAAAGCGCGTACGGCTCCCAGTCGCGTCCCAGATCGCGCAGCGCGGGAACATGCCAGCCCATCAGCAGATAAGGCAGCTCGGCCGGCGCGCTGAGCACCGCGCGCCGGATGCCGCGCTGCGGCGCCTCGCTCTGCGCTTTGCGCTCGGGTAGCGCGCGCCGCGCGATGCCGCCGAACCAGCGCTGTGCCTCCGCGAACACGTCGGCGGCCTGCACGTCGCCCACCACCACCAGGGCGGCGTTGTTCGGCGCGTACCAGGTCTGATACCAGGTGCGCGCATCGGCCAGCGTCATGTTCTCCAGGTCCTGCATCCAGCCGATGATCGGCGTGCGGTAGGGATGCGCCTGATAGGCGGTGGCGAGAAAGCTCTCGTACAGGAGCGACCGCGGCTGGTCCTCCGTGCGCAGGCGCCGCTCCTCCATCACCACCCGGACTTCGCGCGCGAACTCGGCTTCGGTGAACACCAGGTTGGCCATGCGATCGGCCTCGAGGCGCAAGGCGAGCGGCAGTTGCGAACGGTGCAGCTGCTGGAAGTAGGCGGTGTAGTCGTGGCCGGTGGAGGCATTGTCGCGACCGCCGGCGCGTGCGATGGTCCTGGAAAACTGGCCCGGGGCGAGCGAGCCGGTGCCCCTGAACATCATGTGTTCGAGGACGTGGGCCACGCCGGTGCTGCCGTTGACCTCGTCCATGCTGCCCGCGCGATACCAGACCATCGACGCCACCACCGGTGCGCGATGGTCTTCCTTGACCAGGATCTCCATGCCGTTGTCCAGCTGATGCCGGTGCAGGTCGGCGGTGACGGGCGCGGCCAGGCACGTGCGCGCGACCGCGAGCACGGCCCATAGCACCAAATGCGAGAACGAGGCCGCGCCCGCCGGAGAACGCATGCGATCCGAGGAAGGAATCATGACGACTGGAGCAGCCTGCTAGAATCCGGCCATTGCTTCGCGCTACGCGCGCTTTCGACTTCGACACAGTATGTTGGGTTTCCTCAAGGGCGACAAGGCGCCCCGGACCGAGAACGACGCGGCACAGCAGCCCGGCGGCTGGCTCGCGCGGCTGCGCAGCGGTCTCGCTGGCACGCGCGAAAAATTCGGCAGCCAGCTCGGCGCGCTGCTCACCCGCCACGCGCGCATCGACGAGAGCCTGTACCAGGAGCTCGAGACGCTGCTGCTGTCCGCCGACGTGGGCGTGGCCTCCAGCGAGCTGCTGCTGGGTGAGACGCGCAGACGCGTGGCGAGCGAGCGTATCGAGCAGCCGGGCGCGCTCAAGGACGTGCTCAAGCAGTGCCTGCTGCAGGTGCTCGAACCGGTGGCCCAGCCGCTGAGCATCGAGGGCAAGCGCCCGTTCGTGCTCCTGGTGGCGGGCGTGAACGGCTCGGGCAAGACCACCTCGATCGGCAAGCTCGCCCGCTACTACCAGGCGCAGGGCAAGAGCGTGATGCTTGCGGCCGGCGACACGTTTCGCGCCGCCGCCGTGGAGCAGCTAAGGGCCTGGGGCGAGCGCAACGGCGTCCCGGTGGTGAGCCAGCAGGGCGGCGACCCCGCCGCGGTGGTGTTCGACGCGCTGCAGTCGGCGCAGGCACGCGGCACCGATCTGCTGGTCGCGGACACCGCGGGGCGGTTGCCCACGCAGCTGCACTTGATGGAGGAGCTGAAGAAGGTCAAGCGCGTGATCGCGCGCCTCGTGCCGGACGCGCCGCACGAAGCGATGCTGGTGCTGGACGCCAACACCGGGCAGAACGCGCTCACCCAGGTGCAGGCCTTCGACAACGCGCTCGGCCTGACCGGCCTGACCATCACCAAGCTCGACGGCACCGCGCGCGGCGGCACCTTGCTGGCCATCGCGCGCTACAAGCCGATTCCGGTGCGCTTCATCGGCGTCGGCGAGGGCATCGACGATCTGCGCCCGTTTCACGCGCGCGACTTCGTGGACGCGCTGTTCGACTGAACCCGGACGGTGATCACCTTCACCCACGTCACCAAGCGCTTCCCCGGCGGCCACGAGGCGTTGCGGGACGTGAGCTTCTCGGTCAAGTCGGGCGAGCTGGTCACGGTGGTCGGTCGCTCAGGGGCCGGCAAGACCACGCTGCTCAAGCTGATGTCCGCGATCGAGCTGCCGAGCACCGGCAACGTCGTGGTGAGCGGCCAGAACACCAAGGCGCTGCGCCCGGCGGCGGTGCCCTACCTGCGGCGCAGGTTCGGCCTGGTGTTCCAGGACTACAAGCTGCTGTTCGACCGTAACGCGCTGGACAACGTGCTGCTGCCGCTGCACATCGTCGGCCTCGACGGGCGCGACGCGGTGCGCCGCGGGCGCGCGGCGCTGGACAAGGTGGGGTTGCTGAGCCGGGAGAAGGCGATGCCGGTGACGTTGTCCGGCGGCGAGCAGCAGCGCCTGTGCATCGCGCGCGCCGTGGTCAACCGGCCGGCGGTGCTGCTGGCCGATGAACCCACCGGCAACCTCGACGAGGCCTACGCGCGCGAGATCGTCGAGCTGTTCCGCTCGTTTCACCAGGTGGGCACGACGGTGGTGATCTCCACCCACGACCGCGCGGTGCAGGAGCGGCTGGCCGGCCGCACGCTGACGCTGGTGGACGGCGCGCTGACGGATTCGGCGCATGGCTGACGGCCTGCGCGTCTGGGCGCGGCAGAACGGCGGCGCGATGCGCGACGCGACGCGCCGCCTGGCGCGCAGCCCGCTCGCCACGCTGCTCAACGTGGTGGTGATCGGGGTCGCCTTGAGCCTGCCGGTGGGTCTGTACCTGGGGCTCACCGAGCTCCAGGGCATGGCCCGGCACCTGTCCAGCGATCCCCAGCTCAGTCTGTTCCTGGATCGCGATGCGG
>DATBMG010000249.1:0-7511 GCA_036554965.1 Burkholderiales bacterium | reverse complement strand
ACGCCCAGGCTGGCCAGCGCCTCCAGCATGCGCTCGACATCGTCGGCGGCGAGCAGATCGCGGATCTCGGTCACGCCTTCGGCCAGGGCCGCGAGCAGCAGACTGCGAGTGGAGATGCTCTTGGAGCCGGGCAGGCGCACGCTGCCGCGGGCGGCGGCGAGGGGCGGCAGATCGAGATACGCCGGAAACTGCTTCATCGTCACAGACGAATCGCACCGCGGAGGACGCAGTGGACGCAGAGGAAGAACCCGGTGGTCGCTTTCCTCCGCGTCCTCAGCGTCCTCAGCGTCCTCTGCGGTGCAGTCATCGCCGTCACTCTACGCCCGGCGGCCGGCGGTTGCGCGCGGCACGGGCGGCCTCGAACAGGCGCTCGATGGCTTGTGCGTCGCGCTGCTCCAGATGCGCAGCCAGCGCAGCCAGGGCCTGCTGGAAGGCCGCGATCTCCGCGCCGAGCGCGTCGCGGTTGGCCAGGCAGATGTCGCGCCACATCTCCGGCGAGCTGCCGGCGATGCGGGTGAAGTCGCGGAAACCGGCTCCGGCGAAGGCGAACAGCTCCTGCGCGTCGGCGCGTTCGGCGAGCATGTGCACCAGGGCGAAAGCGAGGGCGTGCGGCAGGTGGCTCACCGCCGCGAAGATCTGGTCGTGGCGCTGCGGCGTCATCCGCACCGGCCGCGCTCCGCAACCGCGCCACAGCGCCTCCACCACGGCGCAGGCGCGCGGCTCGGTCTCCGGCAGCGGCGTGAGCACGACCAGGCGGTCGCGGAACAGCGTTGGCGCAGCCGCCTGCGCGCCCGACAGTTCCGCGCCGGCGATGGGGTGCCCGGGCACGAACTGCGCGGCCCGGGGACCGAGCGCGCGACGCGCTGCGGCCACCACGTCCTGCTTGGTGCTGCCCGCATCGGTGACCACGCAAGCCGGCGGCAGGTGCGCGGCGATGCGCTCGAGCACCGCCTCGGTTTGCCGCACCGGCACGGCCACGAGCGCGAGGTCGGCCCCGTCGAGCGCGGCGGCGGCATCCTGGGCGATCTCGTCGATCAGGCCGAGCGCGGCCGCGCGCTCGAGATTGCCGCGGCTGCGCCCCACGCCGGCCACCCTGCGCACCAGGCCGGCCGATTTCAGCGCCGCCGCGAACGAGCCGCCGATGAGGCCGACGCCGAAAACGGCGAGCTTGTGCAGCGTAGGCGCGGACAATTGGCAGGGTCAGGCGTGCAGCGCGGTCCGCAGCGCGGCCAGGAAGCGGGCGTTCTCGGACTCCAGGCCGATGGTCACGCGCAGGTGCTCGGGCATGCCGTAGGCGGCGACCGGGCGCACGATCACACCTTGTGCGAGCAGCCGCTGGTACACGGCAGCCGCCGCACCCACGCGCACGCTGACGAAGTTGCCGAGCGAGGCGATATAGTCGAGGCGCATGCCGCGAAAGGCCTCGGTGAGCTGCCTCATGCCGGCGTCGTTGACCGCACGGCTGCGCGCGACGAACGCCTGGTCCTGCAGCGCCTGCACCGCCGCCGCCTGCGCAGGCGAGTTGACGTTGAAGGGCATGCGTACGCGGTTCATGAGATCGGCCACGTCGGGGTGCGCGAGCGCGAAGCCCACGCGCAGCGCCGCCAGGCCGTACGCCTTGGAGAAGGTGCGGGTGATCACCACGTTGGGGAACTCCTCCAGCCAGCGCGTGGTGTCCACCCGCAGCGCATCGGGGAGATATTCGTTGTAGGCTTCGTCCATCACCACGATCACCCGCCGCGGCACGCGCGCCAGCAGCGCGCGCACCTCCTGCGCTGGTGCGAAGGTGCCGGTCGGGTTGTTCGGGTTGGCGATCCACAGCACGCGCGTGTCTTCGCGCACCGCGGCCGCCATCGCCGGCAGGTCATGGGCGAAGTCGCGCGCCGGCACCACGATGCTATGCGCACCGGCCATCTGCGTTGCCAGCAGATACACGGCGAAGGCGTGCTGCGCGTACACCGCCGAGGTGCCGGGCGCCAGGAACACGTGCGCGACCAGCTCCAGCACGTCGTTGGAGCCGCTGCCGAGCACGATGCGGCTTTCCTCGACCCGGTAATGCGCGGCCAGCGCCTGCTTGAGCGCGAAGCCGCCGCCGTCCGGGTAGCGCGCCAGCTCAGCGAGCTCGCGCTCGACCGCCGCGCGCGCGAGCGGGCTCGCCCCCAGGGGATTCTCGTTGGACGCGAGCTTGACCACGCCCGCCTCGTCCAGCCCCATCTCGCGCGCCAGCTCCGAGGTCGGCTTGCCCGGCTGGTAGGCGGCGATGGCGCGGATGTGGGACGGCGTGAGCTCGCAGGCGTCGATCATCTGCTCATTCCGCCGCGGGATACGAACCGAGGATCTTCAGGAACGGAGCGCGGCTGCGCACGCCTTCCAGCGCGGCGGCCACCGGTGCATCCTGCTCGTGGCCTTCCAGATCGACGAAGAACACGTATTCCCACATGCCGGTGCGCGAGGGGCGCGATTCGAGGCGCGACATGTTCACGCCGTGCGCGGCGAGCGGCGCCAGCAGGTCGTGCACCGCCCCCGGCTGGTTGCGCGTCGCCGACATCACCAGCGAGGTCTTGTCGCGGCCGGATGGGGGCACCGCGTGATGCCCGATCACGGCGAAGCGCGTGGTGTTGTTCGGGTTGTCCTCGATGTTCTCGGCCAGGAGGTTCAGAGCGTAGAGCGCCGCGGCCGCCCGGCTGCCGATGCAGGCGGCGCCTTGCTCCAGGCTCGCCAGCCGCGCGGCCTCTGCGTTGCTCACCACCGGCACGCGCTCGGCTTTGGGCTGGTGCTGGCCGAGCCATTCATGGCACTGCGCCAGGCTCTGGTTGTGCGCATAGATGCGCGTGACGGTGGCGGCGTCAGCGGCGCGGCTCATGAAGCACTGGTGCACGGGCAGCATTACCTCGCCGCAGATGCGCGCGGTGGCGGCGACCAGCAGGTCGAGCGTGCGGCCCACCGCTCCTTCGGTGCTGTTCTCTACCGGCACCACACCGTAGCCCACCTGCTTCGCCTCGACCTGGCGGAACACCTCGTCGATGGAAGCGCAGGGCACACCTCGCGCCCCTGCGCCGAAGCGCTTGTGGGCGGCCTCCTCGCTGAAGGTGCCGCGCGGACCGAGAAACGCCACCGACAGGGCGGCCTCTACCGCCCGGCAGGCGGAGATGACCTCGGTGAACAGGCGCTCGACCGCTTCGCCCGGAAGCGGCCCCGGGTTGGCGGCGGTGAGCCGCCGCAATACCTGCGCCTCGCGCTCCGGCCGATACGCCGGACCGTCGCCCTTCAGCTCGCCGATGCGGCGCGCGAGGTCGGCGCGCTCGTTGAGCAGCCGCAGCAGGCGCTCGTCGATGGCGTCGATGCGGCCGCGCAGCGTGTTCAGGTCCTCCTCGCTCACCGGGATCTCCTCACCCACCGGGATCTCCTCACCCACCGGGCTCTCCTCACCTCGGGGTCTCCTCACCTCTGCTGGGTAGGTAGGTAGCGCACCGACAATACGCCCTCGATCGCCGCCAGCGCAGCCACCACCGGCGCGGCGACCGGGCTGTCCACGTCCACCAGGGTATAGGCCATCTCGCGCTTGGACTTGTTCAGCATATTGTGGATGTTGAGGCCGGCGGCCGCCATCGCTGTGGAGATCTGCCCCAGCATGTTGGGCACGTTGGCGTTGGCGATGCCGACGCGGTAGGGCGACTCGCGTTCCATCACCACGTCCGGAAAATTCACTGCGTTGCGGATGTTGCCGTGCTCCAGATAATCGCGCACCTCGGTGGCGACCATCACCGCGCAGTTGTCCTCCGCCTCGCGCGTGGAAGCGCCCAGGTGCGGCAGCGCGGCCACCGCCGGATTGCCGCAAAAGCGCGCGCTCGGAAAGTCGCACACGTAGTACTTCAGCCGCTTGGCGGCCAGCGCCGCGGCCACCGCGTCCGCGTCCACCACTTCCTCGCGTGCGAAGTTCAGCAGCACCGCACCATGGCGCATCAGCGCCAGCCGCTCGGCGTCGATCAGGTGCCGGGTGGCGGCCAGCAGCGGCACGTGCAGCGTGACGAACTCGCTGGTCTTGAGCACTTCCTCGATGCTGTGCGCCTTCTTCACCTGCGAGGGCAGGCTCCAGGCGGCCTCCACGGTGATCTCGGGATCGTAGCCCAGCACGTTCATGCCCAGGCGGATGGCGGCCTCGGCCACCAGGCTGCCCACCCGGCCCAGGCCGATCACGCCCAGAACGCGGCCGGGCAACTCGATGCCAGCGTAGTTCTTCTTGTTGTCCTCCACCAGGCGCGACAGCTGCTCGTCGCTGCCGTTCAAGCCCTCGACGAAGCGCACTGCCGGCAGCAGGTTGCGGGCGGCTATGAACAGGCCGGCCAGGACCAGTTCCTTCACCGCATTGGCGTTGGCACCGGGGGCGTTGAACACCGGCACGCCGCGCCGGCTGAGCACTTCCACCGGGATGTTGTTGGTGCCCGCACCCGCGCGCCCCACCGCCCGCACCGTGTCCGGGATGTGCATGCCGTGCATGTCGTGCGAGCGCAGCAGGATCGCGTGCGCGTTCTCCAGATGGCTGCCCACCTCGTAGCGCTCAGGCGGCAGCAGCTTGAGTCCGGCATGCGAGATCGCGTTGAGCGTCAGGATGCGCAGCCGGTCAGCCATGCTCGCGCTCGAAGTCCCGCATGAAATCGACCAGGGCGCGCACGCCTTCGATCGGCATGGCGTTGTAGATCGAGGCGCGCATGCCCCCGACCGAACGGTGGCCCTTGAGCTGCAGCAGGCCGCGGCGCGCGGCGGCATCGAGGAACGCCTGGTCCAGGGCCGCGTCGCGCAACGTGAACGGCACGTTCATGCGCGAGCGATCCGCGCGCGCCACCGGGCTGCGGTAGAACGCGCTTGCGTCGAGCAGGTCGTAGATCAGCTGGGCCTTGGCCACGTTCACCTTCTCCATCTGCGCCAGGCCGCCGAGCTGCTTGAGCCACTGGAACGTGAGCCCGGCGATGTACAACGCATAGGTCGGCGGGGTGTTGTACATCGAGCCGTTGTCCGCCTGAATGCGGTAGTCGAACATCGACGGAGTGAACGGTAGCGCCTGGCCGAGCAGATCCTCACGCACGATGACGATGGTCAGCCCCGCCGGTCCGATGTTCTTCTGCGCGCCGGCGTAGATCAGGCCGAAGCGCGATACGTCCAGCGGGCGCGACAGCAGGCTGGAGGACAGATCGCACACCAGCGGCACCGCGCCGGTGTCCGGGATCCAGTGGAACTCGACGCCACCGATGGTCTCGTTGCCGGTGTAGTGCACGTAGGCGGCCTCTGGCGTGAGCTTCCAGGTCTCCCGGGGCGGCGCGTAGCTGAACTGGCGGTCTGCGCTGCTGGCGGCGATGTTGACCGTGCAGTAGCGCTTGGCCTCGGCGATCGCCTTCTTGGCCCATTCGCCGGTGTGAACGTAGTCGGCGGTGGTCTTTCCGCGCAGCAGGTTCATCGGCACCATGGCGAACTGGCTGGTGGCACCTCCCTGCAGGAACAGCACCTTGTGGTGCGCGGGAATGGCGAGCAGCTCGCGCAGATCGGCCTCGGCCGCCTCCGCGATGGCGATGAACTCCTTGCCGCGGTGACTCATCTCCATCACCGACATGCCGCTGCCGTGCCAGTCGAGCATCTCGGCCTGCGCGCGGCGCAGCACCTCCTCCGGGAGCACGGCGGGGCCAGCACTGAAGTTGTAGACGCGGCGCACGCTCATCGCGCCCGCGTTCGCCTGTTCGATCGCTCCCACCGCCAGCTCCCCTTTGCCTTTGCCTTGCCCGGCTCACACCGCCACATCCGCGCTGCGGGTGCGCACCACGCCGACTCGCGGCGCGAGACGCAGTCCGCAGCTCGACCCTCAGCCCACCCCGTTCTCGCCGCCGTTGTCTGTGCCGTTCTCGTCGGTTTCCACGACGCGCTCCAACCCGGCCAGCTTCTCGTCCTGGTCCAGGTTGATCAGCGTCACGCCCTGGGTGGCGCGGCCCATCTCG
Organism: Burkholderiales bacterium; assembly: GCA_036554965.1. Taxonomy (GTDB): domain Bacteria; phylum Pseudomonadota; class Gammaproteobacteria; order Burkholderiales; family SHXO01; genus SHXO01. The sequence continues at coordinate 1,527 of DATBMG010000249.1, read as the reverse complement.
CGGATCTCGGACACGCGCGTGCGGATCAGAACGCCGCCGGTGGTGATCAGCATCACCTCGTCGTCCGCAGCGACCAGACGCGCGGCGACCACCTTGCCGTTGCGCGCGCTGGTCTGGATCGCGATCATGCCCTGGCTGCCGCGGCCATGGCGGGTGAACTCGCCCACCGCAGTACGTTTGCCGAAGCCGTTCTCGGTGGCCACCAGCACCGGCTTCGTCTCCTCGTCGGCCACCACCAGCGAGATCACCTGCTGGCCCGGCATCAGCGTCATGCCGCGCACGCCGTGCGCCTCGCGTCCCATCGGCCGCACGTCCTGTTCGGAGAAGCGCACCGCCTTGCCGGCGTCGGAGAACAGCATCACGTCCTGCCGGCCGTCGGTGACTGCCACGCCCACCAGGCGGTCGCCCTGATCCAGGCTCACGGCGATGATCCCGCTCGGGCGCGGGCGCGAGAACTCGGACAGCGGCGTCTTCTTCACCGTGCCGTTGGCGGTGGCCATGAACACGTAGTGCGCCTCGTCGAAGGTCTTGATCGGCAGCACTGCGGTGATCTTCTCGCCCTCCTCCAGCGGCACCAGGTTGTTGATCGGCTTGCCGCGGCTCTGGCGGCCGCCCTGGGGCGCCTCGTACACCTTGATCCAGTACACGCGCCCGCGGCTGGAGAAGCACAGGATGTAGTCGTGGGTGTGGGCGATGAACAGGTGCTCGACGAAATCGTCCTCCTTGGTGGTGGTGGCCTGCTTACCGCGGCCGCCGCGCTTCTGCGCGCGATACTCCGACAGCGGCTGGGACTTGATGTAGCCGGTATGCGACAGGGTGACCACCACGTCGGCGGGCGCGATCAGGTCCTCGAGGTTGAGGTCCTGGGCATTCAACTGGATCTCGCTGCGGCGCGCATCGCCGAACTGCTCCTTCACCTGCCCGAGCTCCTCGGCGATGATCGCGGTGATGCGCGCGGGTCTTGCCAGGATGTCGAGCAGGTCGGCGATCGCGTCCAGCACCTCGCGATACTCGGTCAGGATCTTGTCCCGCTCCAGTGCGGTGAGACGCTGCAGCTGCATCTCCAGGATGCGCTGCGCCTGCGCCTCGGACAGGCGGTAGCCGCCGTCGGCCTGCAGCCCGAGCTCGCGCACCAGGCCCTCGGGACGCGTCAGCTCGGCGTTGGCGCGCGCCAGCATTTCGGTCACCAGCTGCGAGCGCCACGCACGCCCCATCAGGCGCACCCTCGCCTCCGCCGGCGAGGGCGACTCCTTGATCAGGGCGATGATCTCGTCGACGTTGGACAGCGCGACCGCCAGCCCTTCCAGGATGTGGCCGCGGTTGCGCGCCTGGCGCAGATCGTAGGCGGTGCGGCGCGTGACCACCTCGCGCCGGTGGCGCAGGAAGGCTTCCAGCAGCTCCTTGAGGTTGAGGACCCGCGGCTGGCCGTCCACCAGCGCGACCATGTTCATGCCGAAGGTGTCCTGCATCTGCGTGTCTTTGTACAGATTGTTCAGGACCACCTCGGAGATCTCGCCGCGCTTCAGC